>DBFRXD010000072.1:0-3569 GCA_048502435.1 Collinsella aerofaciens | reverse complement strand
AAAAAATGCCAACTTTTCTGTTTGCACTTTGCGATTCCTCGTGTATACTGACTTTCGCATTTAACGGAGAGTTGTCCGAGTGGCCGAAGGAGCACGATTGGAAATCGTGTAGGCGTCAAAAGCGTCTCCAGGGTTCAAATCCCTGACTCTCCGCCAGTTAATTCCAAAGCAGGCCTTCGAGCCTGCTTTGTTTTTACCCCACGCGGAGGGGTGGCAGAGTGGTTGAATGCGGCGGTCTCGAAAACCGTTTGGCCTGTATAAGGTCACGAGGGTTCGAATCCCTCCTCCTCCGCCATTTTGGTTGAGAAAGCTCCCGAGAATGGGAGCTTTTTTGTTTTGAGTCCCCAACAAGCAAACACGGCGGAGGAGGAGGGATTCGAACCCGCCAGGGCCCGGAGCGTAAAGAAAACGCGCCCGTGGCGCGTTTTTAACGCAGCGCGGTCGGCGCAAGCCGACCGGATAAATTTTGAGCGGAGCTCAAAATTTGGACATCCCTCCTATTCGACCACGCCCCCATCGCGTTCAGCATCAACCCGGATCCCCAAACATGGAACCTATGACCGTACCCAGTCCCGACCGTTTGCCGAGCAATAGGGTCGCAATCGGCGCCGAACATGTACTATGTACGGGCATTGTCTAAACCCGTAACTCAAAGGACCCCATCTTGCCCGTTGCCGCCGCTATGATCGTTACCGCACACGCCTCGGATGCCATGGTTGCCATCCCGTTTTGGCTCGAGATGTTCGCCGTCGTCGCGGCATCGATCTCGGGCGTGTTGGTCGCACGCGAGCACAAACTCGACCTGGTGGGCGCCGTCGCGCTCGCCGTGGTCTGTGGACTGGGCGGCGGTCTTTTGCGCGATATGACGCTGCAGGTGGGCAACGTCTACATCCTCAACCAACCGATGGCGCTCCCGCTCTCCATCGCCACCGCGGCCATCATCTACATCTTCCCGGCAATCGTCGACAAGCCCGAAAAGCTCATTCCCCTGCTCGATATCATCTCGGTGGGTATTTATGCGGCAACCGGCGCAGACAAGGCGCTGGTCTACGGCTTTGCGCCGGCGGTGTGCATCATGATGGGCTTTTTTACCGCGGTGGGCGGCGGCATGCTGCGAGATGGTTTTATGGGTGTGGTGCCGGGTATCTTCCAACGCACCAACTTCTATGCCATCGCGGCCATCGCCGGATCGGCAAGCTATGTTTGCCTTGTCATGAGCGGCTTGGTCAGCAATGTCGTCGCACTGGTCGTTTGCGTCGTGGTGACCATGGGACTACGCTGGCTGTCGCTGCGCTTTGATATCAAAAGCCCCACCGAGGATGACATCGCACGCTTTTTGCACCGCAAAAAGTAGGTGGCGCGGGCTCATCCTTCGAAATGCAACCGAGAGGTTCTTTTAGAGCGCCCACGCGTTGGGTACCCTGTTAGGTGCATGTCGAGCATCTGACGAAGGATTCACTATGCCCTGTAATCAATTCCCGTCGACCCAGCGCCGTAAAGCGTGGGGCCGCATCACGATCTTATTCGCGCTCATCGCTCTAGCGGTCACCGCGCTTCCCACGGCGTCGTTCGCCGGCACGGACACCGCAGGCAACGTACTTGCGACCGACAATGACGCCAATTCGTCCGGCGTCGAAGGTGACCTGTACTGGGCAGGTCAGGCCCTCAACTTGGACGATGCGTCCATCGGCCGCGACATAATTGCAGCAGGCGAGAGCCTCTCCATCCGCGACTGCACGGTGGGCGGCGCCGTCCGCTTGGCGGCACGCACTATCGATATCGCCAAGACCACGGTTGATGGCAGCGTCACGGTCGTCGGTCAGCACGTTGTGCTCAATTCCGACAGCACCGCCAACTGTTTTTACGCGATAGGCGAGACGGTTGCCCTGCGCGGCTCTACCAAGTCGGCAGCGCTTGCGGGCGACACGGTGACCATCGATGGCACCGTCGAGGGCGATGTCGAGGTTTGGGCCGACAAGCTCATCCTGGGCAAGAACGCCCACATCACCGGCACCGTGAACGCGCACGTCTCCGAGGACCCCGAGCGTGCCGCAGGAGCCGAGGTAGGCGCGCTCAAGATCGACCGCACCGAGAACGAGGATACTTCCACCGTTAACGATGTCATCGGCGGTATCGTCGCCGCGGCACTCTCGACCTGCTTTGTCGCTCTGCTGCTCGAGCTCGTCTTTCCGTGCGCGACCGCCAGCGCCGCCGGCATGCTCCACCAGCGCCCCATACCCCTGTGGGTGAGCGGTCTTCTGGGCACGATTGCTATCGTCCCCGCCGTCCTACTGCTAATTATCTCTATCGCTGGTCTGTCGCTTGCCGGAGCCCTCTTGTGCGGCGTTATCGGCATCGCGTTGGTGTCGAGTGCCTTTGCGGGGTGCGCGATCTCCCGCATGGTCGGACACAACCAAAACCGCTACGCCATGGCAGCCGTGGGCGGCGTAATCGCAGGCGCCCTCACGGGGCTTCCCCTCGTAGGTGACTTCATCAGCGGCGTAGCCTTTGTCTTTATGCTCGGCTACGTTATCCAGATCATCTGGCGCAACGCCCACCTCAAGCCGCAGCAGCCGGCTAACATGCCAGGACTCCCCACCGCTTAGCCACCAACCACCACAAAGGTGCCAGGTTACTTTGCACCAACAAACGAAGCGGGGCACTCGGTCATGTCGACCGGGTGCCACGCTTTTCTTGGAGGGTTCTCTAGTAACTTTTTCAAAACCAATGATCATCAGGTCGGTAGGCCTGTGCGTCACTCGCTACGGAGGCAGCACGCCATTAAGCAGGGGGGCAATTATTTTTCACGACGACCGCCTCCCCGCTTGATGACGAGCGCGACAACAATAGCCGCCACTCCGATGGCAGCCAAAGCCGCCACCAGCACCAACGTTCTATCTCCCGTCGAGGGCATAAAGCCTCGACTTGCTTCTTTGCTTGGAGTGTTGAGCACCGACAGTTCAATCGAACCCGTCCCGGCATCAGCGGTATCAACCCGCAGAGGGCTTTCGGCCGACACGGTCACCTTGGGCTTCGCGGCTGCAACCTGTTTAACGTCCAATCCCTCGGACGTAACCGTTACCGTTCGCTTGCCCTCAAAGGCGGTGTATCCCTTGGGAGCCGCGACCTCTTCGACGGTGTAGACACCCGCGTCCACACCGCTCAATTCCACATGGCCGTCCGCGCCCGTGGTGACGCACGCGGCGGCATCCGTCGACCACGAGCCGTCGGTCGTTAGGATGCGCCCGCGGTCATCGATGATGCGCAGCTTGGCGCCCGCGAGCGGTTTATCGTCCGAGCTTGAGCGCTTGATCAGACTGAGTCCCCAGGTGTAGGCGCACGCGTCATCGCTCGGCGTGCGGGTAAAGCCGGCGTCGCCGGACTGGTCGGCGAGAGGAGAGCGCGGGTAGCGCAGGCAGACCTCGTTGGGGTTGCCCTTCGCGATGCCGTGGTTGCATGCGCCGTTGAGCGGCGCATTGTACACGGCGACCACGCGGGCGCCCGCGGTGAAGGCGTCGGCCCCGCCGAGCGCGGCGATGAGGTCGCCGGTACGCACGGTGACGGTCTTG
>DBFRXD010000071.1:0-4414 GCA_048502435.1 Collinsella aerofaciens | reverse complement strand
CATGGGAGCCCCTTCCATGAATGCGGCGTGGCCGCCACGGTTGGATTAGACACTCACCATTGTCGGCCTAATCCGCGGTCTTTCATGCAGCAGGGGCTCTCAATGTTTTTATGTCCTGCTCATATCGTCTGTGCCGGCAGTTAAGGAACGTCCCTAAGTGCCGGGTTTTGAGGAGGTTGGCATGCTCAATGCGATGGCGTGGGCGCTTGCCTGTTTTGGCGTTGTCGCTGCCGATATAGCCCTGAGCGTGGTTCTGTTTTCAGTTCTCGATGCCGTGTCGGTGCTGACGGGCTATCCGATCGACAATCTCGATATCCAATGGTTCCAGGCTGCCGCTCAGACGGCATCGTTTTTGATGGCGCTGCTGTGGTGGCGTTATTTGTGGCCGCGGTCGTTTATCGCGCGCTGGCAAGGTGAGCGTCCACTTGGCGGGGGATTGCGTAGCGCGTGGAAGCGCATTGCCTGCGTTATCGTGATCGGCTTGGCCCTGCAGGTGGTCGTTGGCTACGTGACCGACGCCGTGCTGTCGCTGTTGCCCGAGGTCTCGGCAGACTATAGCGAGCTCGTCGAGGAAACGGGCATGGGCGATACCAGCCTTCTTGCTGTCCTGACCACGGTGCTCGGCGCTCCGTTTTGCGAGGAGTTGCTGGTGCGCGGCATTATTTTTGAGTTTTCGCTCCGAGCGTTTAACCCGCAGTGCCGCCCACTTTGGAAGCGCCGACGTCTCGTGCGACCGCAAGACGGCGCCATGGTGCCCTGGGCGGCCCCGAGTAACTGGGGTATCGCCGCGGCGATTGTGCTGCAGGCGGCGATCTTCGGCTTTATGCACATGAACTGGGTGCAGGGTTGCTATGCGGGCGCTGCCGGCCTCATTTTTGGTTGGGTGCTCGTGACGACCGGAAAGCTTTGCTACACGATCCTGCTGCACTTTGCCTTTAATGCCGGGTCGTATCTCATGACGTTGCTCTGGTTTGTGAACACGCCGTTCGGCGTGGCAATTACGGTCGCTATCGCCGGTGCCATCCTCGTTGAGGCAATGCGCTCGCTGCGCCACGCGTGTGGGATGGACGCAGCGAGCGCACCACTGCCCTAGTTGCGCCTGCCGCCGCCGTTGGCGCCCTGACGCCCCTGGGCCGCGCGGTTGCGGCCTGCGGTGTTCTGCGCACGCGACATGCCGCCGTGGCCCTTGCTGCCTTTGGGTCCCTTGCCGGCGGCGCCACCGTGGGCCTTACCGCCCTTCTTGCCGGTGCCGTGTCCGCCGCCGGCAGACGTCTCGCCCGGGCGTGGCGGCACGGGGCGAATCAGGCAATGCTTGGTGTAGCCGATCAGGTCGCGGCGGCCAGCCTTTTCCAGCGCCTCGCGTACCAGCTTGTAGTTCTCGGGCTTGCGATACTGGATAAGCGCGCGTTGCATGGCCTTCTCGTGCGGGTCGCGCGCCACATAGATCGGCTCCATGGTGCGCGGGTCCACGCCGGTGTAGTACATGCACGTCGACATGGTGGACGGGGTGGGGTAGAAGTCCTGCACCTGCTCGGGCATGTAGCCCATGTCGCGCACGGCTTCGGCAAGGTCCACGGCTTCCTTCATGGTTGAACCGGGGTGGCTCGAGATCAGATACGGCACAACATACTGCTTGAGTCCATACTCGCGGTTCAGGCGCTCAAATTTGCGGCAGAACGCATCGTAGACGGCTCGGCTCGGCTTGCCCATCACGGACAGCACCGCGTCGCTCACGTGCTCGGGCGCCACGCGTAGCTGGCCCGAGACATGGTGTTCCAGCAGCTCGCGTAAAAACTCGTCCGAGGCATCGGCCATGGTGTAGTCAAAACGGATGCCGCTGCGCACGAAGACCTTCTTGACGCCCGGCAGCTGGCGCAGGTCGCGCAACAGCTGCGTGTAGCCGCTTTCGTCGACCACCATGTTCTTGCATACGCTCGGCCACAGACAGCGCTTGTTCTTGCACACACCGTGCTTGAGCTGCTTGTCGCAGGCGGGGCGGCTAAAGTTGGCCGTCGGTCCACCCACGTCGTTGATGTAGCCCTTAAACTCGGGATCGCGCGTGAGCAGCTCGGCCTCGCGCATGATCGAGTCGTGGCTGCGCATCTGCAACACGCGGCCCTGGTGGAAGGTGAGCGCGCAAAACGAGCACTCGCCAAAACAGCCGCGGTTGGAGCTAATGGAAAACTTGATCTCAGCAAAGGCCGGCACGCCGCCTGCCGCGTCGTAGTCGGGATGCCAATCGCGTGCGTAGGGGAGTTCGGCCACCTCGTCCATCTCGTCGGTGGTGAGTGTTGCCGACGGCGGGTTCTGCACCACGTACACGCTGTTGGGATATGGCTCTACCAGGCGATGCCCGGTGATGGGGTCCATATTCTGCTGCTGCACGTTAAAGCTGCGGGCGTAGTTGAGCTTGTCGGCGGCAAGGTCGTCCCAGCTGGGCAGCAGGTCGTAGTCGTAGACCTCGTCGAGCGAACCCGTGCGGTAAACGGTGCCGTTGATATAGGTGATCTGATCGACGGGCAGCCCCGCGTCGAGTGCGTCGGCGATCTCGACAATCGCGTGCTCGCCCATGCCGTAGATGAGGATGTCGGCGCCCGAGTCGAGCAGTACCGAGCGCTTAAGCTTGTCCTGCCAGTAGTCGTAGTGGGCCAGACGGCGCAGGCTCGCCTCGATGCCGCCGATGATGATGGGAGCGTCCTTAAACGTCTGGCGGATGAGGTTGCCGTAGACCGTGACGGCGCGATTGGGACGGCGCCCCTCCTCGCCGCCGGGCGTGTAGGCGTCGGTGTGGCGGCGATGCTTGGTCACCGAATAGTGGTTGACCATGGAGTCCATGTTGCCGGCACTGACGAGAAAGCCCAAGCGCGGCTCGCCGAGCACGGTGATGCTGGCGGGGTCGGTCCAGTTGGGTTGGCAGATGATGCCCACCTTGTAGCCGTGCGCGTCGAGTACGCGGCTGATGATGGCCATGCCAAAGCTGGGATGGTCCACATAGGCGTCGCCGCAGATGTAGACAAAGTCGCACTGGTCCCAGCCGCGTGCATCCATGTCGGCTCGACTGACGGGGAGGAATTTATCGCGGCCCGGGCGCCAGGGGCGGGCGGGCGTCGCTTGGGAATGCTTGGCGCGGGCGACCGTGGCCTGCGCCTTGCCGCCGCGCTTTTGCTGCTGGCCCTGTTTGCCCTGCTGACTGCGCTGGTTGTTCTGAGCGTGCTGAGGCTTTTTTGCCACGATCCCTCCCGGTGTTTGTATGCTGCTCGTAATTGTAACCAGTCTTTTTGGGACGGGGCTAAAAAGACTGGTGGAGTACACGCGGCGTCGGGTGCCGGCGCCGCGCCCGCTGTTTGTTTCCAGACTGTGTATCTGCGCGTTGGGGAACCCATCTCGCGCGCACGTCATGTTGTCAATGGGTTACAGTATGAACGGCGGCTATGTTTCCGCCAACGCACGAGAGAGTCGTCAACAAGGAGGATGCACGACGATGCAGCGTGCCAAACAGATATCGGAGTCTATTGAGCTGGGCATCATCTTGGCGCTCGCCGGTGGCTTTATGGACGTGTATTCGTACATTGGGCGCGACCATGTTTTCGCCAACGCGCAAACAGGCAACATTCTGCTCGTGGGAGTGAGCATCTCGGAGGGCAACTGGGCACTTTCGGGGCGCTACTTCTTCCCTGTGGTGTCGTTTGCCGTGGGTATTATGCTTGCCGATCTGGTACACGAGCGGTTTGGCAGCGTGATCCACTGGCGTCAGGTGACGGTGTTCTTTGAAGCCGTCATCTTGCTGGGCGTGAGCTTTATCCCGGGCGGCAATTTCAACCTGCTCGCCAACTGCCTCACCTCGTTTGCCTGCGGCATGCAGGTCGAGAGCTTCCGCAAGATCCACGGTCACGGCATCGCTACGACCATGTGCATCGGCAACTTGCGCAACGCGCTGCAAAACGTGGACGATTACATCATCACCCACAGGCGCGGCTTTTTGGAAAACGGCCTGCTGTACTTTGGCGTGATCTTTACCTTTGTGTTTGGCGCCGTGTTGGGCAACTGGTGTATTGAGCGCATGGGCCTGCACGCCATCGTCGTGGCGAGCTTGCTGCTGTTTGTCGCGTTTGCCATCATGTTCATCGACCGCGAGCGCGACTTGCGCTTACGCTGGAAGGTTGCGGCCGAGGCTTGGAAAGAGGGCTGCCGAAAGTAACCGAATGCGGCAAAGGGGCTGTCCCTTTGCCGCATTATTTTTCATCATCTGTTGAAACGCTTTAACACTTTTGATGTTCTCACGTGTTTTTTGTTTCAAAAGCGTTAGGATGGGACTCATAGCGTGGGGCGTAATGGGTGCCCCGCACACGATGGGAGGCTATCAATGGCTAATCGTTTCGTTCTCAATACCATCTCTTATCATGGTTCCGGCGCC
>DBFRXD010000070.1:0-25819 GCA_048502435.1 Collinsella aerofaciens | reverse complement strand
CATGACCGAGAAGTCCGTCGTGCTCACCGCCTCCGAGTCCGGCACCACCCCCGAGGTCCTCGAGGCCGTCAAGAAGATGAAGGGCATGGGCGTGCGCGTCTACGCCATGACCAAGCCCGAGGGCCCCATCGGCCAGGCTGTCGGCGCCGAGAACTGCGTCAAGATGGCTTCCGATCATGGTAACGGTGGCTGCGAGATGGGCTACTACCTCGCCGACTGCTTCGGCCTGCGCCTGCTCAATCGCCGTGGCTGCTTCCCGCAGTTCGATAAGTTCATCGAGCAGACCAAGGATGTTTGGACCCACCTGGTCGACATCCGCAAGAGTTTCGAGCCGCGCGCCGAGGAGCTCGCAAAGAAGTACGCCCTGGCCCCCTACACCATGTTCATCGGCTCCGGCGCCCTGTGGGGCGAGACGATCCTGTTCTCGATGTGCATCCTCGAGGAGATGCAGTGGAAGCGCACCCGCTACATCACCTCGGCCGACTTCTTCCACGGCACCCTCGAGCTCGTGGAGCCGGGCGTCCCCGTGTTCCTGTTCATGGGCGAGGACGAGAACCGCAAGCTCGACGAGCGCGTCCGCGCGTTCCTCAACCGCGGCGTGACCGGCGACACCGACATCAACGTCATCGACACCGCCGAGTTCGCGATCCCCGGGCTTGACGACGAGTTCCGCGTCATCGTGTCTCCGTGGATCCTTTCCTCGCTGATCACCGATCGCCTTGCCGCTTACTACGAGACGGTCACCAAGCACAACCTCAACTACCGTCGCTACTATCACCAGTTCGACTACTAAGAGCAAATAACGTTTGTGTAATCGGGCCTCGCTCCTATATGGAACGGGGCCTCGCTTGGGTTGGAGAGTAATTATGAGCTATCCCCAGCTTGCCGTCATGAATATCAGCCATCGTTATTTTGACCTTGAGGAGTTCTTTTCTTCGGCGTCGGCTTCGGGCTACACGTGTTGCGAGCTTTGGACCGGGGCGATGCATCTGTATGTCGATTGCCATGGATACGATTCGCTCGAGCAGGTGCGGGAGCTATCACAGCGGTATGGGGTTCGGATTGTGGGGCTTTGTCCCGAACAGAACAATCCCAAGCCGTGGAATATCGCGGCGCGCGGGAATGAGGCGCGCACTCGCACGCTCGCGTACTTTAAGAACGTTGTGGATATCGCGGCGGAACTTGGAGCCGAGCAGGTCATGGTCTCGAGCGGCTGGGCATTTTTGAACGAGCCGATCGAGGACGCGTGGGGTCGCAGCGCCTCGATGCTGCGTGCGATTGCCGAGCATGCGGGAGAGCGCGGCGTGCGACTGGTGCTCGAGGCCCTACAGCCGGTTGAGTCGATAATCGTGAACTCGGCGGCCGATACGAAGCGCATGATCGAGGCAGTTGATCATCCGGCACTTAAGGCGTGTCTGGATTTGGGCGCTATGGCGGTGGCGGGGGATACCATCGACGATTATTTTGATCTGCTTGGCGATGATGTCGCCCACGTGCATTTTGTCGATGTTGCGGCAGATGGCACGACGCATCTTGCCTGGGGTGACGGCGACCGCGATATGCGCGCCGACCTGGATAGGCTGGTGGCGCGCGGCTATCGCGGAGTTGTTTCGGCCGAGACCTATGATTGGCGCTATTTCGCCAATCCCGCGGCAGCCGACGCTCAGGTTATGGCGGAGTACCGACGCGCGATTGGCGCCTAAGTGGGACAGGGCGCCGAGTTGGCGTTTGACGCTTTTTGAGAAACGGGACGTGCTTTCCGCTTGAGGCTTCTGGCGGAAAGCACGTCCCAGAACAGGCGCTCAGAATGGGACACACTTTCCGCTGAGGACCTCAACCGGAAACCGCATCCCAGTTTTTGGCTGGCGGGCGGGACGCGCTTTCCCCTATGTTTCCAAATGAATACGGTGTGAGCCGAGGAGGACGATTCTCCCCGCAAACACTCTAGTATGCTAAAGTACTCAGAAGACCGGCGGAGCTATGCCGGTCTTCTGTTCTATATGAAACACAGCATGAGGAGGCTCACCAGATGACGGCCACACCGTGGGGATTCCGGGACATATTGCCCGAGGAGGCTCAGGCGCGCGAGGAGATTGCGCTGACGGTGAAGAGCTGCTTTAGGGAGCATCATTACCTTCCGGTCGAGACGCCGCTGCTCGAGGACAAGGGTTCGCTCGAGGAAGGCGGCCGCATCGCGGACACGCCGTTTAAGCTCTTTGACGATGATGGTCGCCTGCTGGTGGTCCGTCCCGACAACACGCTGCCGATCGTTCGCCTGGTTTCGACTCGCATGCGCGTGGCCGATCTGCCGCTGCGCCTGCGCTATGAGGCGCCGGTGGTCCGCGAGTGTCAGCGCAATGCCGGCGGCTCGCGTCAGTTTACGCAACTGGGTTTTGAGCTTATCGGCGCGGGCGATACCGCGGGCGATGTCGAGATCGTCTCGCTCGTGGCCGAGGCCGTGCGCAAGTTGGCGCTGCCCGATGCGCGCATTATCGCAGGTAGCGTGCGTCCGTTTAAGGAGCTGCTTGCGGCGTGCGAGGATCGTGAGCTGGCTGCCGAGGCCCTGCGCTGCGTGCATGCCAACGACTTTGTGGGCCTCGATGCCCGCGTGGCGGTAAGCGTCGAGTCCGATGCCGTCAAGGCCGCCATTAGCGAGCTGCCGCGTCTGCACGGCGGTGCCGAGGTACTCGACCGCGTGGACGCGCTGCTGGAGGCCGCCGGTATCGTCGCGCCGCTGACGCGCGAGCTGCGTGCCCTGGTTGAGGGCCTGGCACCCGAGGACGCCCAGGTGCTGTCGTTCGACTTCTCCATCATGAACTCTTTCGATTACTACACGGGCCTGGTCTTTAAGGCTTATGCCGGCGGACTGCCCGATCCGGTCGGTTCGGGCGGACGCTATGACTCCATCTTTACCGGCGCATTTGGCGACGGTATCGAGGTGCCGGCGGCGGGCTTCGCCTTTTCGCTCGAGCGCCTGGAGGCCGCGCGCACCTCGGCCGAGGATGCCGCTTCCGACGGCGATCACGCCGCGGGCCGTGGCGCCGAGGGCCCGCTGCGCATCGCTGTGCCCAAGGGCTCGCTTAAGGCCGACACGCTCGACGTGCTCGAGGCCGCGGGCTTGGACGTCTCTGAGCTGCGTGACCCCGGCCGTCACCTGATCGTGCGCGGCCGCGACACGCGTGCCGGCAAGGGCGCGGTCGGCGATATCGAGTTTGTTATCGTGCGTCCCAGCGATGCGCCTGCCTTTGTGGGCTGCGGTGGTGCCGATTGCGGCATCTGCGGTTGGGACTCGCTCATTGAGGCAGACCTCAACCTGCTGCAGCTGGTCGACCTGGGCTATGGTCTGTGCACCTTTATCGAGGCGGAGCCCGCGTGGCGCGCCGGCCAGGCCGAGCGCAACTATGCCCGCCGCGGTTCGCTTCGCGTGGCCACCAAGTACCCGCGCATTGCGAGTGCCTGGTATGCCGAGCGCGGCGTGAACGCCGATATCGTCTCGCTGCACGGTAACATCGAGCTGGGCCCCATTGTCGGCATGACCGATCGCATCGTGGACATCACCGCCACGGGCGCCACGCTGCGCGACAACGACCTGGTCATCACCGGCCGCATCATGGACTGCACGGCCCGCTTCTTTGTCAATCCGGGTGCTGCGCGCCTGGATCCGCGCGTACGCAATCTGGCAGATCGCTTGGCCGCGGCCGTTAAGGACAAGCATTTTGAGCCCGTCGCGGGCTCGGCACAATAGCGCGAGCGCGCACGGGCGCCCCAACGTACGGGCTGCGGGCCGATTGGCGCCGCCGCCCGGCAACTCGTTTTTCAAACGCAACCTCGACCGATAGGGGATACCGATATGAAGACCATCAAGCTTGCTCCCGGTGAGCGCCTCGTTACCAACCAGCTCAACCGCAAGGGTGTGCTGCCGCAAAGCATCGTCGACGCCGCCCGCGATATCGTGGCTAACGTGCGCGCCAACGGCGATGCCGCGGTGCGCGATTACTGTCAGCGTTTTGACGGTGTCGAGCTGCAGAGCTTCCGTCTGCCGCAAGAGCAGGTCGATGCCGCGCTCGAAGGCCTCGATCCGGCCTTTGTCGCCGCGCTTGAGAAGGCCGCGCGCCAGATTCGTGAGTTCCACCAGCGCGAGGTCGAGCAGAGCTGGTTTACCACGCGCCCGGACGGCACGATGCTCGGCGTTAAAGTGACCCCGCTCGCGGCGGCCGGCATCTACGTGCCGGGCGGTCGCGCACAGTATCCCTCCACGGTGCTTATGAATGCCATTCCCGCCAAGGTCGCCGGCGTTAAGCGCGTGGTCATGGTGACCCCGCCGCAAAAAGACGGCCTGATCAGCCCCTACACGCTCGCCGCGGCAAAGCTCGGCGGCGTGGACGAAATTTATATGGTGGGCGGCGCCCAGGCCGTGGCCGCGCTGGCATACGGTACCGAGACCATTCCGCGCGTCGACAAAATCACCGGCCCGGGTAACGCCTTTGTTGCGGCGGCCAAGCAGATTGTCTCGGGCGACGTGGGCATCGACATGGTCGCCGGCCCGTCCGAGGTCTGCGTGCTGGCCGATGCTACGGCCAAGCCCATGGTGGTCGCGGCAGACCTGATGGCTCAGGCCGAGCACGATCCGCTGGCAGCCTGCTATCTGGTGACCTGCGACGAGCAGTTTGCGCGCGAGGTCGAGGCGGGTATCGACATTCTGGTGGCGCAGTCGCCGCGTGCCGAGATTACGCGTGCCTCGCTCGATAACGAGGGCACCATCGTGGTGGCCGCCGACATGGCTGCCGCCGTCGAGGCAGTGAACACCGTGGCGCCTGAGCACCTTGAGCTGCACTGCAAGGATGCTATGGGCCTGCTCGGCGGCATCCGCAACGCCGGCGCCATCTTTGTGGGCGCCTGGAGCTCCGAGCCGCTCGGCGATTACGTCGCCGGCCCCAACCACACGCTGCCGACCGGCGGCACCGCCATGTTCTCCAACCCGCTTTCGGTGGAGGAGTTCGTCAAGCGCTCGAGCGTCATTTGCTATACGCCCGAGGGCCTGCTCTCCGACGCTCCTGCCACACAGCGTCTAGCCGAGGCCGAGGGCCTGTGGGCGCACGCGCTTTCTGCTGCCCTGCGTCGTCGCGTGCTGGAGCAGGGCGAGGATGCCGTGAGTGCCGAGTCACTGGCTGCGGCCGACCTGACCAAGGTCGCCTGGCCGGGCGACGCCGTGGCGACGGTTGCTGAGGGCGTGGACCTGGCGGCGGCTGCAGGCGGTGCCGCTGGCGCGACCGGCGAGGAGGTCTAACATGGCCGAACTCACGCCGCGCATGAAGGAGCTCGTCCAGCCCTACTTGACCGGCATCGAGCCCTACGATCCCAACTTTACGCCCACGCGCATCAATCTTTCGGCCAACGAGAACACCTATCCCGTGCCGGCCGGCGTGCGCGAGGCGGTTGATGCGGCCTTGGCTGCCGCACCGCTCAACCGCTATCCCGATCCCATGTCCAACGACCTGCGCGACGAGCTTGCTGCCTGGCATGGCGTGACGCGCGAGAACATCTGCGTGGGCAACGGCGGCGACGAGCTACTCTATAACTACTTGCTGGCGTTTGGCGGCGCGGGGCGGATCCTGCTCAACTGCCCGCCGTGCTTTAGCGAGTACGCGTTCTTTGCGTCGCTCTGTCAGACCGAGGTGCGCGACGTGTGGCGCGACCCGGCAACTTTTGAGCTCGACCAGGCGGCGGTGCTTGCGGCCGCACCCGAGTGCAACCTGGCGATCGTGACCTCGCCCAACAATCCCACGGGCGACGTGGCGCCGCTCGACTTTGTCGCGGCGCTGTGCGATGCGTGCCCCGGCATGGTCATGGTCGACGAGGCCTACGTGGAGTTTGCCGACGATTCGTTTGGCGCGGCTACCACGGCGCAGGGGCTTATCGCCGAGCATCCCAACCTGGTGATTCTGCATACACTGTCCAAGGCGTTCGGCGCCGCCGGCACGCGCCTGGGCTATGTGATCGCGGCGCCCGAGGTCATCGACGTGTTCGCGGCGATTCGCCAGATCTATTCGGTCAACGTGTTGAGCCAGGCGGCGGCGCTTGCCTGCGTGCGTGCCCGCGATGCGTACGCGCCCGTGGTGGCACAGGTCGCATCCGAGCGCGAGCGCGAGTTGTGTGCCCTGCGCGCAATGGCTGCCGAGGGTCTGCCCGTGGAGGCGTGGCCGAGCGCGGCGAACTTTGTGCTCGTGCGCACGCCGCATGCCACGCGCGTGCGCGAGCGTCTGCGCGACGAGTATTCGATTTTGGTGCGCGACTTTAGTTACGCGCCGGGGCTCGCGGACTGTCTGCGCATTACCGTAGGCACCCCGCAGGAAAACGATGAGGTGCTGGCCGCGTTTGCCGCGCTGGTGAAGGAGGAGATGTAGATGGACCGCTATGCCGAGGTGACCCGCGAGACGGGGGAGACCGACATTGTCGTCAAGCTCGACCTGGATGGATGCGGCGTGTGCGATATCTCGACCGGTGTACCGTTTTTCGACCATATGCTCAACGCCTTTGGCCGCCATGGCCTGTTTGATCTGACGGTGCATGCGGTAGGCGACGTGGAGGTCGATGCGCACCATACCGTCGAGGACACGGGCATCGTGCTGGGCGAGGCGTTTTGCCAAGCGTTGGGCAACAAGGCGGGCATTACACGCTTTGCCGATGCGGCAATCGCCATGGACGAGACACTCGTGATGGCTGCTGTTGATATTTCGGGCCGCGGGCAGGCCTACTGCGAGCTGCCCGTGCCGACCGAGCGCGTGGGCACCTTTGATACCGAGCTGGCCGTCGAGTTCTTCTACGCCTTTGCGCGCGATGCCAAGCTCACGCTGCACGTGCGTGAGCTGGCGGGCGGCAATTCGCACCACATTATCGAGGCCGCCTTTAAGGCCGTGGGCCGCACGATGCGCCACGCCTGCGAGCTCGATCCCCGCGTGCAGGGCATCCCCAGCACCAAGGGCTCACTGTAACCTGTCCCTTTTTGGCGGGTTTTGAATGAGAAAAGGGAGGGGTCGCGTGGGCGAACCGAAGATCGTGGTGGTCGACTACCACAAGGGCAACTTGTCGAGTGTCGTGCGCGGGCTTGCGCGCGCCGGTGCCGCCGCCTGCACGTCGGACGACCCGGAGCAGATCCGTAACGCCGACGGCTTGGTCATCCCGGGCGTGGGTGCGTTCTGCGACGCGATTGCCTTTATGCGCCAGAGCGGCGAGGCGGACGCGGTGCTCGACGCCGTTGCCACCGGAACTCCGCTGCTCGGCATCTGCCTGGGCCTTCAATTATTTTTTGAGCGCGGCAACGAGGGCGTGCCTGCGGACGAAGGCACGGTTGCCGACGGCAACACCTCCGAGCAGGCCGGTGGCCCCTGGGTCGATGGCCTGGGTATTATGCGCGGTTCGTGCGCGCGTCTGGAGTCGAGCCGCCTGAAGGTGCCGCACGTGGGGTGGGACCAGGTGCACATGACGCCTGCCGGCGCGGCCGATCCGCTGCTTGCTGGTTTTGCCGAGGGTGCCAACATGTACTTCACCCACAGCTATGCGGTGGCCGACGATGCCGATGCCGCCGATGTTCTGGCACGCACGCACTACACGCGGAGCTTCCCGTGCATCGTGCGCCACGGCAACGTGTGGGGCTGCCAGTTCCATCCCGAGAAATCCTCCGCGCTGGGTCAGCGCATCCTTAAGAACTTCGTGAGCATCGTCGAGGGGGCCGGCCGATGATTCTGTTTCCCGCAATCGATTTGATCGGCGGCAAGGTCGTGCGCCTGGAGCGCGGCGACCGGAGCCGCTGCAAGGTATATTCCGACGACCCCGTGGCCGTTGCCGGCTCCTTTGCCGAGCAGGGTGCGAGCTGGGTGCACGTCGTCGACCTGTCCGCTGCCTTTGGCGAGGACGAGGACGCGTGCGCTGCCAACTCGGCAGCGATTAAGGCCATCTGCAGCGTCGACGGTCTGTCCGTGGACGTGGGCGGCGGCGTCCGCTCGCTCGCGCGGATCGACGAGCTGGCCGGCTACGGCGCGCGTCGCATCGCACTCGGCACGGTGCTCGTGACCGAGCCGGGATTTGCCGAGGTGGTGGCTCGCGGCTTTGGCGAGCTGTTGGTGGCAGACATCGCCGCGCGCGACGGTCAGGTCAAGGTGAACGGCTGGCGTGACGGCGCGGGTGTGTCACTCGACGACGCCGTGGCGCAGCTCACCGAGCTGGGCTTTAAACACTTGGTCTATACCGATATCGCGCGCGATGGCATGCAGACGGGCATCGACGTGGCGGCGTATCGCCATGTGGCCGAGGTCGCGGGCTTTCCCGCTGTGGCTTCGGGCGGTATCTCGACACTCGACGATATCCGCGCGCTTGCCGCGGTGGGCGAGGATGCCATCGAGGGCGCCATTACCGGCCGTGCACTCTACGAGGGCAACTTTACGCTGGCCCAGGCGTTGGTCGCCGCCCGAGGGGAGGAGTAGCCCATGCTTACCAAACGCGTGATTCCCTGTCTGGATGTTAAGGACGGCCGCGTGGTCAAGGGTGTCAACTTTGTGAGCCTGCGCGATGCGGGCGACCCGGTGGAGCTGGCCCGCGCCTACGACCGCGAGGGTGCGGACGAGGTCGTATTTTTGGACATTACCGCGACGAGCGACAACCGCGCGACGACCATCGAGATGGCAGCGCATGCGGCCGAGGAGCTCGCTATTCCCTATACCGTGGGCGGCGGTTTCCGCGACTTGGCGGGCATGCGGACCATGGTTGCCGCCGGCGCCGACAAGGTGTCGCTTAACTCTGCCGCCGTGCGCGATCCGTCGCTGATCAGCCAGGCTGCCGCGGCGTTTGGCAGCCAGGCCGTAGTCGTGGCGATCGATGCCAAACGCGTGGGGCTGCCCGGGGAGCCGGGCGCCGATAAGTGGGAGGTCTTTACGGCGGGCGGCCGCAACGCCACGGGTATCGACGCGGTGGCGTGGGCCGAGGAGGCGGCTCGTCGCGGCGCCGGTGAGATCTTGCTCACCAGTATGGATCGCGACGGCACCAAGGCCGGCTTCGATTTGGCGCTCACCCGCGCCGCGGCGCGCGCGGTGCCGATTCCCGTCATCGCGAGCGGCGGCGTGGGCACGCTCGAGCATTTTGCCGAGGGCGTGATCGAGGGCGAAGCCGACGCCGTGCTGGCGGCCAGCGTCTTTCACTTTGGAACCTTCAGCATTCGCGAAGTCAAAGAGTATATGGCTTCTCAAGGTATTCCTGTGAGGCTGGACTTCTAATGCTGCGGCTTGCCCAGGCACCCGACCTTCCGGCTCCAACCCTCCTCGCGTACTTAAGTACGCGTCGTCGGGCTTGTCGCTCGGAATCTCGGGCACCTGGACAACCCTCGCCGACCGGCGATGTTTAAATTGGGGAATTGAAATGAAAGAAATTACTACTCCAGCGGATCTTAAATATGACGCCAAGGGGCTGATTCCTTGTGTGGTTCAGCAGTATGACACCGGTGAGGTGCTTATGGTTGCTTGGATGAACGAGGAATCGGTGGGACTGACGCTCAAGACCGGGACCACGTGGTTTTGGAGTCGCAGCCGCCAGGAGCTCTGGAACAAGGGCGCGACGAGCGGCAATATGCAGGAGGTCAAGGAACTCTGGGCCGACTGCGATAGCGATACGCTACTGGTCAAGGTCGACTCGCCGGGCCCGGCTTGCCACACCGGCAACCGTACCTGCTTCTTTAAGAAACTCGCCTAAGGCGGGCGTCCTGTTGGGCGCTCGGTAAAACGGAAAGGATTGAACTATGGGTGTGCGCACCGCAAATGTTCAGGATGGAAATATCGGCGAGACGCTGACGGGTCTGGCCGAGGTGATTCATGGCCGTCGCGACGCGTCGCCGCAGGAGAGCTATACCGCTCGCCTGCTGACCGATGTCGAGGATGAGCTGCTCAAGAAGCTTGCCGAGGAGGCGAGCGAGGTCATCATGGCTTGCAAGGATAACGATCACGACCACATCCGCTACGAGGCCGGCGACCTGGTCTACCACCTGCTCGTGACGCTTGAGCGCTACGGCATCACCCTCGACGAACTGGCCGGCGAACTCAACGCCCGCCGCCACTAGTCGTTTGGGACAGTCTTTGTTGGTGTAACGGGGTCATGGAAGTTGCGGTGAAATAGGGACTGTTTAAGCGCTTCATCAGGCAAAACAATCCCTATTCCACCGCAACTTATGAAGGGATGGTTAGGCGAGGGGCGTGGACTCCCATTCTCCGGTGAGGTGGGGGATGCCGAAGGTTCGGTAGCCGCAGTCGTAGGCGTGTGCCTGGGCCTCACGGATGTTCCAGCAGATGTCGCAGGCGCGGTGTGCGTCCGAGCCAAAAGTTATCGGCACCTCGGCGTGGGCAAAGCAATGCAGCAATCCGGTCGTGGGATAGTAGTCGTCGAGGCCCTTGCGCGGTGCGGCGGTCGAGACCTCAATGCGGCGGCCCGTATCGTGGGCGCATTCGGCCATCTGCTGCCAAAACGGTGCGGGGTCAAAGTCGGGCGTAAAGCCTTCCTTCGAAAAGCGCATGACCAGGTCAGGGTGAGCCATCACATCAAAGCTGAGCGAGCTTTCGCAGGCGCGGCACCAGTCGTCGACATAGCGCTCCCACACGCCGCGCACGCCCAGGTTTTCCCAAACGTGCAGGTCGGTGTCGTCGTCGATCCAACCGCAATGGGAATCGGGCGTATCGGGGCGAGCGACGTTTTCCGTTCCCGCCGTACCCGCGGCACCGGCCATGATATCGCCCGGGTTGCCAATCCAATGCACGCTGCCCAAGCGCACTATGGCACCCGCGGACCAGCGCTCAACCAAAGGCTCGCAACCTTCGTACCAGTCGCATTCAAAGCCATAGATAAGCTCGAGCTCCGGCGTGATCTGCGCGGCGAGCTTGCGGGCGTCCTCAAAAGCCAGACGATGCGCCGGCAGGTCGCCCTCAGTAACCTGCACTTCGCAGTTGGCGTCCATGCTGGCGGGCAGGGCGAGATGATCGGTTGAGACCATGACGCGGCAGCTGGCCGCAGCAGCGGCGCGAACGTTGTCCTCAAACGAGGCATGACCGTCCGAGAACGAGGTGTGGGTATGGCAATCGATCAGCGGGCAAGCAGACATGGCGGCTCCTTTGCGTCAAGCGAATCCGCTCCATTGTAATGGCGCAGCTCTCAACACGCCGGGCACGCCGGGGGTCGAAATCGATTGGAAAGGCTGCGCGGCGCGCGGTGCGGCCTCGCTTGCGCTCTCAAAACATGTGCATCAGCCTCCAAAAGCTGCAAAAAATGACATGTTTGGAGGCTGACGTACACGTTTGAATGGAGCGGGCCGGCGTTGGAGCGCGCCAGCACTTGCGCCCAGCAAAAGTCGCACCTATCCCATGACGCCGCCCCTGCGCCGCCTGCGATGTGCTAGCGTTTGGGTGGACAAAACGAGCCCGCGCGGAAAGGATCCGGACCGTATGCAATGCGATAGCACATCTCCGCTGTCTCGCGAGACCGATGCGCCCGAGACCATCGTCAAGCTGGAATGCGACATCGACGATGCGTCGCCCGAGGTGCTCGCCTACGCCGCCGACCGTCTGCGCGGGGCGGGTGCGCGCGAGGTGCATTGGCTGCCCCTCTATTGCAAGAAAGGCCGCCCCAGCTGGCAGCTACAGGTAATCTGTGCTCACGAGGATATCGAGCGCCTGCAGACGATTATCTTTTTGGAAACCACGACCAACGGCATTCGTCGCCAGGTCATGGAGCGCGTTTGCCTGCCACGCCGCTTTGAGCGCGTAACGACGCCATGGGGCGAGGTGTCCGTTAAAGTGGCCACCCTGCCCGACGGCAGCGAGCGTGCAGCGCCCGAGTACGAGGACTGCGCCCGTCTCGCTCGCGAGCATAATGTGCCGCTCCAGCGCGTGATGCGGGCGGCCCAGAGCGCGGCACTGCGATTTGAATAACGCGGCTGGTGGCGACATCCTGCGCCTAGCCATATCAACCCCATTCGAAAGGATCTCCCCATGAAATACCTCATCGCCTCCGACATCCACGGCTCGGCATACTGGGCCGAGCGCCTCTGCGCCGCCATCGAGTCCGAGCAGCCTGACCGCGTCGTGCTGCTGGGCGACCTGCTCTACCACGGTCCACGCAACGACCTGCCACGCGATTACGCTCCCAAGCGCGTTATCCCGCTGCTCAACGCCCTGGCCGACCGCATCATCGCGGTGCGCGGCAACTGCGACGCCGAGGTCGACCAGATGGTGCTCGACTTCCCCGTCATGGCCGACTACGCCACGCTGTTCGACGAGACCGGCCGCGAGCTGTTCCTGACGCACGGCCATGTCTTTGGCGCCGGCATGCACAACAGCGTCGACCACGCGCCCGCGTTGCCCGAGGGCTCCGCGCTCGTCTACGGCCACACGCACATCAAGGTCAACGAGGAAAGCGCCGCGCACCCGGGCCTGTGGCTCTTCAACCCCGGCAGCGTGAGCATCCCCAAGGACGGCACGCACAGCTACGGCATCTACGAGGGCGGAGCGTTCCGCCACGTGATCCTGGAGGAGGACTAACCATGGCGCAGCATATGGCTCAGCAAAATGCCGAGGGCTCGCGCGATCTGTCCACGCTGATAGACGCGTCGGCCGAGCTGCAGCATCTGGTGCAGACCATCTGGCGTCTGCGTCAGCCCGATGGCTGCCCGTGGGACCGCGAGCAGACGCACCGCAGCATCGGCAAGAACATGATCGAGGAGGCCTACGAGGCGCTCGACTGCATCGAGGCGGACGACGCGGTTCACCTGCGCGAGGAACTGGGTGACGTGCTCATGCAGGTCGTGCTGCATGCGCAGATTGCTGCCGACGCCGGCGAGTTTACGCTGGCCGACGTGGCGCGCGATATCGACGCCAAGCTCATTCGCCGCCACCCGCACGTGTTTGGCGATGCGGATGCCGAGAGCTCCGACGAGGTGCTCAAGATTTGGGACGAGGTCAAGCTTGCCGAGAAAGCCGCCAAGGACAAGGCCGTGGCGGCGGGCGAGGCCGCGCCCGAGGGTCTGCTCGATGGCGTGCCCACGCATCTGCCGGCGTTGATGCAGGCGCAGAAGGTGTCACGCAAGGCGGCTGCCGTGGGCTTTGAGTGGGAGACGGTCCAGGACGTGTGGGACGAGGTTGCCGAGGAGCGTGCCGAGTTTGAGGCCGAGGCCCCTGGCTCGCCCGAGCGCGAAATGGAGTTTGGCGATCTGCTCTTTGCCCTGGTCAACGTCGCGCGCAAGGAGGGTATCGACGCCGAGAGCGCCCTGCGCGCGAGCACGGCCAAGTTTCGCCGTCGCTGGGCTGCGATGGAACAGATGGCGGCCGATGCCCACGTTGATCTTGCCGAGCTTTCGACCCATGGGCTCAACGACCTGTGGGACGCAGCAAAGGCAGGGGAGTAAGACTGCGGGAACGACGGGCTGACACGCCTCACCGTTCCCGCTAAATTTTTCGAAAATCAAGTGTATCCCTCGGCTAACTTAGGGCATAATGCAAAAAGTGCGACAAGGCTAACTTATGAACCTGCGCGCCTCTACAGCGTGCAAGCCGCGTCGCCAAGCATTCAACCCGTTTCCAAGTGAGAGGGAGACAACATGAGCGATATTTTGGACGTCTACGGTCGCGAGGTGCTCGACAGCCGCGGCAATCCCACCGTCGAGGTCGAGGTCGTGCTCGAGGACGGCAGCTTTGGCCGCGCAATGGTGCCTTCGGGTGCTTCGACCGGAGCCTTTGAGGCCTGCGAGCTGCGCGATGGCGACAAGGGCCGCTACCTGGGCAAGGGTGTTTTGCAGGCCGTCGAGCACGTCAACAACGAGTGCGCTAACGCCGTCGTGGGCCTCGACGCCTTCGACCAGCGCGCCGTCGATGCCGCGCTGATTGCCGCGGACGGTACCCCCAACAAGACCAAGCTCGGTGCCAACGCCATCCTGGGCGTGTCGCTGGCCGTCGCCCGCGCCGCTGCCGAGTCGGCGGGCCTGTCACTGTACCAGTACCTGGGCGGCGTCAACGCCCATCTGCTGCCCACGCCCATGATGAACATCCTCAACGGCGGCGTGCATGCCGACAATAACGTCGACTTCCAGGAGTTCATGATCATGCCGGTGGGCGCCCCGAGCTTTGCAGAGGGCCTGCGTTGGTGCGCCGAGGTCTACCACACCCTCAAGGGCGTGCTGCACGAGGCCGGCCTGGGCGGCGGCGTGGGCGACGAGGGCGGCTTTGCCCCCAACCTTAAGACCAATGCCGAGCCGTTCGAGTACATCACCAAGGCCGTCGAGAAGGCTGGCTTTAAGCCCGGCGTCGACTTTATGTACGCCATGGATCCGGCGTCCACCGAGTTCTACAACGCTGAGACCGGTATGTACGAGCTCAAGGGCGAGGGCGTTGAGTACACGAGCGCCCAGATGGTCGATTACTGGGAGAAGCTCGTCGACACTTATCCCATCATCTCCATCGAGGACGGCATGGCCGAGGAGGACTGGGACGGCTGGGTCGAGCTTACCCGCCGCATTGGCAATAAGGTGCAGCTCGTAGGCGACGACCTGTTCGTCACCAACACCGAGCGCCTCAAGAAGGGCATCGAGCTTGCTGCCGCCAACGCGATCCTGGTCAAGGTCAACCAGATCGGTACGCTCACCGAGTCGCTCGAGGCCATCGAGACCGCCAAGGAGGCCGGCTACGCCTGCATCGTGAGTCACCGCTCCGGCGAGACCGAGGACTCCACGATCGCCGACCTGGTCGTGGGCGTCAACGCCGGCCAGATCAAGTCGGGCGCCCCGTGCCGCAGCGATCGCATCGCCAAGTACAACCAGCTCATCCGCATCGAGGACGAGCTCGAGGGCAGTGCGCGCTACGCCGGCAAGGCCGCGTTCTACAACATTCGCTAGGCACGCGGAGGTCGCGGGGGCGGGGAAGACTCGGATTTGCCTTGCTCCAGCCGGGCGCTGTTGAGCACCATTGGGCGCTGGGCCATATGACTCAGCGCCTTTTTTATGTCGAGCAAAGGCTGGCGAAGGCGGCTCGGGCGCTCGTGCTATAACTAGAATACTTAGCGCAAACAAACCTCAACCGCACAAGGCGCACATGGATCAGATTTACGACAACAGGTACTATTCCGCCGGTTCGCGTGAGCCGTCACCTCGCCGTGCGCGCACGGTGCAGCTCGGCGGGTCCGATTACGCCGGTGCCGACCGCTCCATGCAGCGACCGACAAGCGCCTCACACTCCCGTGCTCGAATGAATACGCCGACGGACCGTCCGCCACGTTCGGTGCGCCCGGCGCATTCGGAGCATGCTCAGCGTTCCTCGGCTCAAACGCATGAAAAGCCGAGTAGGCCCTCGAACCGTCTTTCGGGCTCGGACTTCATGCATTACGCCAACGATAACGCGGTGGTCAAGGCAATTTACGACTTTACCCACGGTCCCCAGCGAGGACTATTCATTGCCATCGTCGTTGCCCTGGTGCTCGTGAGCCTGTACTTTCCCGTGCGCGATCTTTACGTTGCCAAACGCTCGAGCGATATCTTGGCCAAGCAGGTCGAGATTCGCCAGCAATACAATGATGAGCTGCAAAAAAGCGTCGACAAGCTGCTCTCGGAGGAGGGTATCAAGGACGCGGCATCCGAGGATCTGGGCCTGGTGATGCCCGGCGAGAAGAGGATTGAAGTGCAGGGCCTGGACGACGATTCGGATGCCTCGTCGAGCAAAAATTCCTCGAACGCCAAGAAGGCCAGCGAAGTTGCCAAGGAGATCGAAGAAGTCGGTAAGGACGCGCCGTGGTACATCCAGGCGCTCGACATGCTGTTTGGGTTTAACGGTGTCGAGGGCCAGACGGTCGTGTCCAACGGCAAATAGCGCCCGGAGGGGAGCCGGCAATGGCAGATTGCAAACGATATAAGGTGGCGGCGATCGATCTGGGAACGGTGTCGTCGCGACTGGTATTAGCGCAGGTCGAGGGCGGGGCGATCGTGGAATCGTCCAAGCATACCGAGATTACCGACCTGGGTGAGGGCGTGGACGCGACGGGTCGCTTTTGTGAGGCGGCCGTCGAGCGCGTGCTCGCTGCGTGCCGGATGTTTGTGGACGAGGCTCGTGCCTTTGGGGCCGCGTGCATCTGCACCACCTGCACGAGCGCCGCGCGTGATGCGTCCAACGCAGCACTGCTGCTGGACGGCCTGCGCGATCTGGGGCTTGAGCCACAGGTGATTCCGGGCGAGGTCGAGGCACGCCTGACGTTTTTTGGCGTGGCGCACGACTTTGCCGGCGAGCGCATCATTGTTGCCGATTCGGGCGGCGGATCCACGGAGCTCGCGACGGGCGTCTATGCGCCGGAGCGTGGCGTCTTTGCGCTAGAAGGGACGCGCTCGCTGGACATTGGCTGCCGCCGCGTGACGGAGCGGTTTTTCTCGACGCTGCCACCCGCACGCGGCGAGCTTGCTGCCGCTGCCGCGTGGGCAGGCGAGCAGTTCGCCGCCTATTTTGAAGGCCTGCCCAGCGACTTTGAGCGCGCCGAGCGTCTGGTCGCGGTGGGTGGCACGGTGACTACGCTGGTGGCTCTGGTCCACGAGCTGGAACCGTACGATTCGAGCTTTGTTCACCTACGCGAGCTGTCGCTGGAGCAGGTCTCGGCCGTTATCGAGCGCATGTCTGTGTTGGATGCGGAAGGCATCGCCGCGCTACCGGGTGTACAGCCCAAACGCGCGGGCGTGATCTTGGCTGGCGCCGTGGTGATCCGCGAGCTCATGCGAGCCGGCCGCTACGACACGCTCACCGTAAGCGAGAACAGCCTGCTCGCCGGTATGGCCGCAACCATCAACGAGACCCTCGACTGCGCGACCCCCACCATCGGCTGGACCCCCAGCCTCAGCGCCCTTTAACCATCCCCTCCTACGTTGCGGTGAAATACGGACTAAAATCGCCCTTTCGGGCACCAAACAGTCCCTATTCCACCGCAACTCAACAGCCGGCACCTAGGGACGTTTCTTTTCTGCAGGCACCTGGGGACAGTCCTTGCTGAGCGCCTCCGCAGCCTTTATGCCAGTTTGTCGATTTGCCCAATTTCCCAAAGCGGAATATTGACGAGCGTGCCCTCGTCTCTATATGCCGCCAGGGAGCTCCTCACGCAACGCTCGAGTTTGAATTTTTCGCAGGCTATTTTCAGACTCTTCGCTTTAAGGTTCTCTGCCGCCTTGACCTCAAGCGGAAGCACAGTTCCCGCATGGTCGATGGCAAAGTCGGTTTCGGCATTGCCAGAGGTAGAGGACCAATACGCGGGAGTTTTGTCCTGGAGCAAAAGCTCCTGCGCGACGTATTGTTCGGTCAGCGAACCTTTGAACTCGGTAAAAACAGCGGATCTGTTAAGAACGATGGCCGGAGAGAGACCGGAGAGCGCTCCGAGGATGCCGGTGTCGATGCAGAACAGTTTGAAGCCCGAGAGGTCTTCATAGCTCGAGAGCGGCGCCTTTAGAGCGGAGACACGTGGCACCTTATGAACGATTCCGTAGTCCGTGAGCCACTGGAGGCTTTCCTCGAAATCGCGTGCGCGCGCTCCGGGGCGAAGGGCGCCATAGACAAACTTCTTGTTCTCCTTTGCAAGCTGGCCGGGAAGGGATTTCCAAACCAACCTCATGCGCTCGACGATGCGGGCGGGTGCATGTTTGCCAAAATCGGATTCGTAAGCCTCGATGATTTGCTGCTGAAGCCTTCGGGCTTCGATGAAGTCGCGTGTCTCGGCGAAAGTGGAGACAACTTCGGGCATACCGCCGACAACAAGGTATTCCTTGAGCAAGTGCTCGAGCTTTTCGGTAATGTTTGCTAGAAGGTTCATGTCTGCGGCAAGGATGGCGTCGGCGAGCGGGTTGCCGTCGACGGCACGAACGAACTCAGCAAACCCCATGGGACGCATGGTGAGCTGGTCGATTTTGCCGACGGGAAATGACTCGTTTTCGCGTCGGAGCGCGAGGCCCATATAGGAACCGGCTGCTACGATGTGGTATTCGGGTGCAAGCTCGTTGAAGTACTTGAGCGAGGTGATTCCGCGTGGTGCCTCTTGGATCTCGTCGAAGATGATGAGCGTGTCTTCCGGCGTTACGGTTTGGCCACGTAGGAGTTCTATCTGGGAGATGATGCGCTTGGGGTCGAGGTTCCCATCGAACAGCGAGCGTGTGCTCGGCTCGAGCATAAAGTCAAAACGAATGACGTTTCGATACTGCTGGCTTGCGAATTCGTTAAGAAGCCAAGTCTTTCCTGTCTGGCGGGCTCCCTTAAGCAAGAGAGGTTTGCGATTCGCCCTTGATTTCCAAGCGATAAGTTCACTCATAAGCTGTCGCTGCATATTGCCTCCCAACCCTCTCGGCTAGTATAAGGCCATTTTGGCGTTTCCATCGGAAAATGTGAGAGACAACCACGTTTTTCCATCGGAAAATGTGGGAGACAACCACGTTTTTCCATCGGAAAATGTGGGAGGAAACTCATTGGGTGGGCGGAAAAGTAGTCAAAAAAGCCCCGTCCCAAATGAGCTGCTCTGCAGTTGACGGCGTCCAAAAGAGGCGAGCCCGCATCCCTTGGGGACACGGGCTCGAAAGCTCCATATGGTAGGGGCGGTGGGACTCGAACCCACAATCCTTGCGGCGAGAGATTTTAAGTCTCCTGCGTATGCCAATTCCGCCACGCCCCCGTGAGACTAGAAGTCTAGCACAAGCCGTCCGTTACGCGTTGACGGCCATCGAGTGTTGGCCCGACTTCTCCAGGAACTCCTGGAACTTGGCTTCGTCGCCTTTGTTCTTGTACTGCAGGGCCAACAGGTATTCCAGGCGGCAGCTCTTGACCTTGTCGTCACCGGCATCCTTGAGCATGCGCTCCAGCTCGGGAATGTCGTTGTGGCGCTTGAGGATCATCGTGTCGTACATCAGCTGGCACTCGTGCGCGACCGCCTCGGCCTGACCGCCCTCAAAGCCCTTGATCTCGTGCAGAAGCTCCTTGGACTTTTTGCGGTCCTCCTGGCCAACATAGTAGTTAAAGGCCTTAATCACCAGGTCGACGCGCTGCATCTTGGGGAGATTGAGTCCCAGCAGCAGGTCGAACATCTCGCTGGCGCGCTCGTGGTCCTCGCGCAGCAGATAGGAGTTCAGACGCAGGTAGTCGCGGTTGTAGCGCGGGTACAGCATGCTGGTGAGTTTGCCGTCGAGCAAACGATCGAACTCGTCCCACTGCTTGGCAGCCATAAGCTGCTGCAGGCGCTTGAACGTGGTGCGTTTTTTGACGCTAAAGAACACCGACACGGCGATGCAGATGATAACGACGGCGGTCCAGAGTGTGCGGGAATCGGGCATATTAGGGTCCTTAGTCGCTCATAAAGCGAGCGGTATGACAACACGTACTAGATGTATTATACGCAGCGCGCAAGCAAACTGGCATAAAAGCTCATCGAGGCCGAGTGCCATCGCTCGCTGCGGTACACTTACCTAAAGTAAACCATGAAGGGAGACATTACCTATGAAGAAGATCGTTTTGGCTTGCGGTGCTGGCGCTGCTACTTCCACGCTCGTTGCCCAGAAGGTCGCTACTCTGCTCGACGCCAACGGTTATGCCGACAAGTACGAGATCGTGCAGTGCGCCATCTCCGAGGCCAAGGATTACTGCGACGAGGGCGCTGACCTGCTGATCGCCACCACCGTTGCCCCCGAGGGCCTCACCTGCCCGTACGTGAGTGGCGTGCCCTTCATGACCGGCATGAACCGCGTTGCCGCCGAGAAGGCCGTTCTCGACGTCATGGCTCAGTAGGCGCTGACTGCATGAGTGAGCAGAACGCCAACCCGGTAGAGCTCTTTGGTATGCGCGTTGCCCATGTGGGCATTAACGCCACCGACCCGGCAGACGCCCTGGAGATCGCGGAGCTGTTCTCGACGATGATGGGCCTGCCCGTCATCGAGACCCCGGTTTCGTACTTCAACGATTCGCTGGTCGAGATCATGAAGCAGAACGGTCGTGGCACCAAGGGCCACATCGGCTTTGCCGTTAACGACATCGATGCAGCTGAGAAGTGGTTTGCCGAGCGCGGGCTCGAGGTCAACGAAGAGTCGCGCGCGCTGCTGCCCGACGGTGGTACCAAGCTCGTGTACTTTAAGCGCGAGTTCGCCGGTTTCGCCGTGCACCTGTGCCGTGAGTAGCGCACAAGCTGCCATAGCGGCAAAAAGGGATAGGGCCGCGTGGCCCTATCCCTTTATTTATGCCGAGGGGCTTCCTATCGTGGCAGGCGAATCGTAAAGCGGCTGCCGACCCCTTCGACCGAGGTCACACCGATGACGCCGCCGTGGCTGTCGACGATCCACTTGGCGATCGCAAGCCCCAGACCCGAACCCTGTGCGCCGGCATCGCGCGCGTTGTCGGCACGGTAGAACCGCTCGAACGCGTGAGCTGCGGATTCCTGGTTCATGCCGATGCCCTCGTCCTCAACACTTATGTCGATCGTGCCCGCGCCCGCATCCGGCGTTATGCCAAATGTGACGGTCGTTCCCGCATCCGAGTACTTGGCGGCGTTTTGCACGATCACGCGCAGAGCCTGCTTCACGAGCGCCACGTCGACGGGCGCGTCGCAGCGCGGGTCGCTGGCAAGCGCAGCGTCAGAAGCCAGCCGATACGTGTGCTCGGTATCGATCATCTGCGATTCCTCGCACACCTCGCCGACCAGTGCTGCCAGGTTGGTATGCGCGCGCCGCAGGACCGTGCGCCCGGCATCGCCGCGCGCCAAAAACAGCAGCTGCTCCACAAGCTCTTGCATGTGCTCGCTTTCGGCTTTAAGGGACGCGATGGATTCCGCCAGCACGTCCGGGTCGTCCTTACCCCAGCGGTCGAGCATGTTCACGTAGCCCTGAATCACCGCGATGGGCGTGCGCAGCTCGTGGCTCGCGTCGTTGACAAAGCGCATCTGCTGCAGCTTGGCCTCTTGCATCTGGCGCAGCAGGCGGTTGAGTGCGACCTCGATGCTTGCCAGGTCGGCGTCGCCGGTGGTGACGCTCGGCGAGTCGACGCTTGCGCGCTCGATGGCCTGCTCCAGTGTTTCCATTTTGCCGCCGGCGAGTTGCATGCGGCCGAGTTCGTCCACGCGCAGTGCCAAGTCGTTGAGCGGTGCCATGGTACGGCGCACACGGCGGGCACCGCCGAGCATGTTGAGCACGCTGATGACCTGCCAACCCACAACGACAAGGTAGAGAGGCCATAGCGCGACGAGGTCCTGCGCGAGGGGGAAAGTCTTGGTGGTGCGCGCAAGCTCGACGGTATAGGTGAGCGTTGTCAGGTCCCAGCCGCGCGCGGGCGTCAGCGACATGCCGTGAACGGTGGCGCCGGGAATCCAGCCTGCGGTAAACGCGCCATCGGGCAGCGTCTGGTTGTATCCATAGACGAGGATCGCCGCCGCAATCACCATCAGCAGCAGATCGAGCCAGACGTAGCTTATCAGGCGGCGCCACATATAGCTCCAGTTGATGGCACGGGCGATGGAGGTGACGCGTTTGGCCTCGGCGTTACGCACGGCAGACATAGCCCACCCCGCGCACGGTCTGGATGATGCGGGCGCTGCCGGCGTCTTCGATCTTGGCGCGCAGGTGCGCGATGTGCACGTCGACGTTGTTGGTGTCGCCCACGTAGTCGTAGCCCAGCGCCTCATGCGCGATGCGCTCGCGCGTGAGCACGGTGCCGGCATGTGCCATAAGCAGGGCGAGGACGTCGAACTCGCGGGCAGTGAGCGCGATGGGCGAGTCGCCGACCGTGACTTCGCGGCGGTCGGGATCGAGCGCGACCGAACCCACGGTGAGCGCGGCGGGGGAGGGCACGGCGGCTTGGGCTGAGCCGCCAGCTGGGGGCTCAGCAGCGGCGCCGACACCCGCGCCGCCCGCCATACCCGCTCTGGCCCCGGCGCCGCCAACGCCCGAAGCCGTCCGCACGGCCTCCGAGCGCTTCAGCGCAACGCGGATCCGTGCGAACAGTTCCTCAATGGCAAACGGCTTGGTTAGGTAATCGTCAGCACCGGCATCGAGCCCGGCCACCTTGTCCATCACGGCATCTCGCGCGGTGACCATAATCACCGGCACATCCTTGTGCTTGCGGACACGCCGCAGCACCTCCATGCCGTTGAGCTGCGGCAACAGCACATCGAGCAGAATAAGATCGTAGTTGCGCTCCAGCGCCAGGTCCACGGCGGTGCGGCCATCGGCGGCGTGTTCCACCTGGTAGCCCTCGTGCTCCAGCTCGAGCGTCACAAAGCGGGCGATTTTCTCCTCGTCCTCTACGATCAGGATCCGTGCCATGCGTGCCCCCGTCTGCGATTACTTGTCGTCGTTCAGATTTTGCTTGATGTCGTCCGCGGCATCGGCGGCGTGATTCATAAGGTTGTTGATACTGCCGGGCACGTCGCCGTCGCTGTCGATGCGGTAGCGCATGCCAAAGAACAGGCCAATCAGCATCAGCCAAATCGTAGCGCCCCAGGCAAACAGGGCGATGATGGGGATCAGGATGGGGATGTTGAGGATGATCGCATCGCGGCGCGTGGCGATAAACTTGGTGTCCAGGCTCAGGCGGAAGAGCTTTTTGAGGTACTCCCATACGCTGTCCATCTTCTTGGAGAAGTCGGTCTTTTCGCTCGACTTCTCGTAGGCGGCCTGCGCGGCGACCATCTCGGCTGAGGGCTCATCGACTGGCGCGGACTCGGTGGCGGCGTGCGCCGACGTGGTCTGCGTCTTGCCCTGCGACTCGAGCCAAATGATGGCGTCCAAAACGTTGCCGTCGGCGGCGTCGAGCGCGGCCTTGGCATCGGTGTAGCTCACGTTGCACTTGGTGCGGATGGTTTCAACTTTTTCGAGGTCGTCCATGACCTGTCCTTTCGTTCGATGGGCGCGACGCCGGGCGATTTGCCCGGGCGCGAGCGTTGCGTTCGGCGGTCTGCGTTGCGCGGCGCCGCCCCGCCCTTGGTCGAACTCTATAGTGCAGGTTATAGATTAAGCGATTCTTGAGCCAAGATTAACGTTGGATGAGTTTTTGGGTAGCGGTGGGAAAAGTATTAGACCTCGATAGCGGGGGATGTGGTGCCGGTGCAAAACGGCGTCAAAGGTTGGTCGAGCAGGCGGTTTCTCCATTGATGTCCGCACAGCATGTGACACTTACCCTGCCGCCCCGCTCTGTCGCGGCGGCATGCATCTGAACAACGACCCTCTAAGGAGTTCGATATCGATGGGTGACAACGCAAAGCATCTCGCAAAGAAGTGCGCCAAGGACGCGGGACCGTGCCTCGCGCTGTGCGTAGCCGGCGCAGCGGTCGCGCTGCTGGCTGTTCTGGGGCCATTCGACGTGCTCCGAAGTACCAGTTCCCTGCACGTTTGCATGGCCCTTGCCGGCGCCATGATGACCGGCGGCGTGCTCGATCTGGTTTTTTGGGTGCTTGACCCGTTTGGATGGAAGAACGAGGGGTAAGCCCTAAGGGATGGAAGGGCTGGAACGGTTAGCTTAGTAATCGTGCAGGATGTGGGCTAGCGACTTGCAGGGAAGTGGTGATCCGATGACGGTCTATGTGACGGGCGATATTCACAGCGGCCTCGACATGCAAAAGCTGCGCGACTGGGATCTTGGGGATAGCCTGACGGGCGACGACTATCTCATCATCGCGGGCGACTTTGGCTTTCCGTGGGATTTCTCTGCCGAGGAATGTGCCGACATCGCCTGGCTGGAGTCGCGCCCCTATACCGTGCTGTTTGTCGACGGCAACCACGAGCGTTTCGATCACTGGTCGGAGCGCCCCATGGAGCTGTGGCACGGCGGCCTGACGCAGCGCCTGTCGGACACCTCGCCCATCCGACGCCTGACGCGCGGTGAGGTTTTTGAGCTCGACGGCCCAACGATCTCTACCATGGGCGGCGCCACGAGCGTGGATAAGGAATACCGCATTCCGTATTCCAGCTGGTGGCCGCAGGAGCTGCCGGACGAGCGCAACTTTGAGGAGGCGCGGGCAAAGCTCGACAGCGTGGGTTGGAAGGTCGACTATGCGATCACCCATACCTGCTCCACGCGCATGCTTTCGCCCACGCTTTACCCGGCACCTGGCTGGAATTATCCCGATGTCGATCGACTCACCACGTTTTTCGACGAGCTGGAGGACCACCTGGACTACAAGCGCTGGTACTACGGGCATTTTCATCGTGACGCCAACCCGGCCGAGCGTCACACCGTGCTCTACGACTGCATCGTTCGCTTGGGCGACGAACTCCAGCCCTGGGATGTTGCGTAGAGGCGGGGTGGCTGGCTACTCGACCGTTACAGTGATGTTCTCCCGATGCGCGCGGATGACGTCCCAGCTAAAGTGCTCGACCAGCTGCTCGGCGGTACGCGGCGTGGTGTCCGGCGCGATGCCTGTTTGCCCGGCGAGCCATCCCAACAGTGCCTCGGGTGTGCCAAAGCGGGTGCGGAGCTCGCCCAGGTCCAGATCGCGATCGCGCTTGGAAAGGCGGCGGCCGTCCGGTGACATGAGCAGCGGAATGTGCGCGTAGTGCGGCGTGGGCAGTCCCAGCAGATGTTGCAGATAGATCTGGCGCGGCGTGGAACCAAGCAGGTCGCATCCGCGTACGATCTCGGTGACGCCCATGGCAGCGTCGTCGACCGCCACGGCCAGCTGATAGGCAAACACGCCGTCGCTGCGGCGCACCAAAAAGTCACCGCACTCGGTGGCGAGTGCTTCGCATTGGGCTCCGTACGTGCGGTCCACGAATTCGATCACGTCGCTGGCGAGGTCGTCGACGGTGGGCACGCGCAGGCGCGTGGCCGGAGCACGCAGGGCACTGCGGCGGGTGATTTCATCAGCAGAAAGACCTCTGCAGGCGCCGCGGTAGATGGGCGTGCCGTCGCTGGCGTGCGGTGCGCTCGCGGCGTGGAGTTCGGCACGCGTGCAAAAACAGGGATAGGTGAGGCCGGCGTCTTGCAGCTGGCGCAGGGCGTCCTCGTACAGATCCAGGCGATCGTGCTGGTAGTAGGGGCCTTCGTCCCACTCGAGCCCCAGCCAGGTCAGATCGTCAATCAGTTGAGCGGCAAGTTCCGGGCGCTTGCAGCGATCGTCCAGGTCCTCGATGCGCAGCACGATGCTGCCGCCCTGGCTGCGGGCCGAAAGCCACGAGCACAGGCAGCTGAACACGTTGCCCAGGTGCATGCGGCCCGAGGGCGACGGGGCGAAACGGCCCACGACGGGGGTGGGCACTGCCGTTGCTGGTGCGTCCGCGGCGTGTGTTGCTATGTTGCGTGCGTTGATATCCATGCGGACGAGTATAGCGCGGGGCGCGGTGGGGGAGACGCTGCCGTGGCCTGCAAGTTGCCGAGGCCGCGCGTTGCGCGTGCCGGACCACCGGCTCGACAGCTCGATCGCCGCCCGCCAGCCCAACCCCTCAAACGACAGAAACCCCGGCAGCTCTTCGCAACTGCCGGGGTTTCCGCGGAAAAGGGGGACATGATCCTCGAGCGAACGGCAAAGGGGCAAACCGTTTTCGCTCAACTGCTTTATGCCCCTCGGCTGGCGGCTCAATCAGCGCGTGCCGCGCCCACACAAAGCCGCTACACCTGTGACGGAGCTGTGAAGTGGTATCTATTGCCGGGGCGGGCTATGCCAAGGGTGTCCCTAATGACTAGTCATTTAAGAACGTCCATTACAGTCGAAATTGTCAGCCCGGGACCGTCTCGGGCTACGATTGAGGCGCGCCCAGAACGGGCCGCCGACCGGGCGCCCGCGCACGGCCGAACGTCCCTGCCCCCGAGAGGGCCCG
>DBFRXD010000007.1:0-39653 GCA_048502435.1 Collinsella aerofaciens | reverse complement strand
AACCTGCCGGCCGCCAAGAAGTACGGCGACGACGTGAAGGTCTCCATGTACATGTACGACCGTCCGTCCTGGACCGGCGAGGTCTACGAGACCGAGGCTTACTTCCCCACGTGGATCAACAAGGAGACCGCTCCGCACGTCAAGGCCCTCGTCGACGCCCACAAGGCCATGTTTGGTGGCGAGCGCATCGGCTGTGAGCCCAGCATGGACAAGCGCACCGGTCGCCCGCTGTGCGACAAGTGGACTTTCTCCACGAACTGCGTCTCCATCCAGGGCCGCTACGGCATCCCCTGCGTGGGCTTTGGCCCGGGTGCCGAGTCTCAGGCTCATGCTCCCAACGAGGTCACCTACAAGGACGACCTGGTCACCGCTGCCGCCATGTACGTGGCTGCCCTGAACCTCTACGATCCGAGCAAGGCCGATGGCGACGCCACCGTGTTCCGCGCCGGTCTGACCAACAACAAGATCGATTAGTCCCATTCCTCGATTTTGTTGAGCCGGGGACAGCCTGTGTCCCCGGCACCCCCTGTTGACTTGGGGCCCGCGGTCGTTATCTCCCATGCTTCCTCAACGGTGGCGGGTCCTCGTCATGGTGCTCTGCATGTTCTAGCCACACGCGCATGCCGGAGCACATCTACTCATTGCGATCGTTTCATCTTTAGAAAGGACATTTCCATGGACGCTAAGTTTACCGAGCTCGTCGAGCAGCTGAACGGCCTCGATTTTAAGGGCATGTACGGCAGCGACTTCCTGCACACCTGGGACAAGACCACCGATGAGCTCAAGGCTCTCTACATCGTCGCCGACGCCCTGCGCGAGCTGCGTGAGAACAACGTTTCGTCCAAGATCTTCGACTCGGGCCTGGCCGTCTCCCTGTTCCGCGACAACTCCACCCGTACGCGCTTCTCCTTCTCTAAGGCCGCCAACCTGCTCGGCCTTGAGCTGCAGGACCTGGACGAGAAGAAGTCCCAGATCGCCCACGGCGAGACCGTCCGCGAGACCGCTACCATGATCTCCTTCATGGCCGACGTCATCGGCATCCGCGACGACATGTACATCGGCAAGGGCGACGCCTACATGGCCGAGGTCTCCGAGTCTGTCCAGCAGGCTTACGAGGACGGCGTTCTGGATCACCGTCCCACGCTCATCTCCCTGCAGTCCGACTCCGATCACCCCACGCAGTCCTCTGCCGACATGCTCTACCTCATCAACGAGTTTGGCGGCCTCGAGAACCTCAAGGGCAAGAAGGTTGCCGTTACCTGGGCCTATTCGCCCTCTTACGGCAAGCCGCTGTCCTGCCCGCAGTCGCTGATCAGCCTGCTGCCCCGCTTTGGCATGGACGTCACCCTGGCCCACCCCGAGGGCTACGACCTCATGCCCGAGGTCGTCGAGCGCGCCAAGGGCTATGCCGCCGAGTCCGGCACCACCTTTAAGCAGGTCAACACCATGGCCGAGGCCTTCGAGGGCGCCGACATCGTGATCCCCAAGAGCTGGGCTCCGTTTGCCGCCATGGAGAAGCGTACCAACCTGTACGCTGAGGGCGACGACGCCGGCATCGCAGCGCTCGAGAAGGAGCTGCTCGCCCAGAACGCTACCCATCAGGACTGGTGCTCCACGACCGAGCTCATGGAGAAGACTGCCAACGGCCAGGACACCATCTTTATGCACCCGCTGCCCGCCGACATCTCCGGTGTCTCCTGCGAGCACGGCGAGGTCAACGCCGACGTCTTCGACATGCACCGCGTGGGCATGTACAAGGAGGCCAGCTACAAGCCGTACGCCATCGCTGCCATGATGTTCCTGCAGAAGGTTGCCGATCCCGCCGCTACCCTCAAGGCCCTCGACGAGCGCAACACCGCCCGTTGGCTCCAGGCCTAAAGCCGGGTTGAGGTAAGCCATGTAAAGGGGGCGCTCTGCCAACCGGCGGGGTGCCCCCCTTTTTGCATCGCGGGCGTGCAGGATAAGCGCTTTCGATGTGGATGCCCGCGGCGCGAGTTATGGGTACGATGGTTTCAGGGGGGGTATCACCATGAAACTTGGATGCGTCATTATGGCTTCGGGCGAGGGCAAGCGGTTTGGCTCTAACAAGATGCTTGCCGATATCTATGGCGAGCCGCTGATTGCCCGGACCATCGATTCGGTTCCCCGGGGCTTTGACGTCGTGGTTTCGACGCGTTGGCCCGAGGTCGCCCAGATTTGCGAGGACAAGCATTGCCCGTGCGTGCTGCACGATGGCGGGCTGCGCAGCGAAAGCGTCCGTGCGGGCCTTTCATGGGGAGTCGAACGCAACTGGAAAGGTTGCCTCTTTTTGCCGGGCGACCAGCCGCTCGTGAGTTCGGATTCTTTTGATGCCATGGTTCGCGCATTTGACGAGCGTGGCCGCAAGCATCCGGTGCGTCTTGCGTGCAACGGTGAGCCTTCGAGCCCGGTGCTCTTTCCGGCGGAACTGTTCGATGCACTTATGTGTCTTGAGGGCAAGGACGGCGGGGGCTCGATTCTCAAAGGTCGCGTCGACGTTGCGCTGGTCGAGGCGCGTGCCTACGAGCTGTGGGACGTCGACACCGTCAAGGGACAGCGACGCATAACGGAGCATATTGCCGCCTGCTCGTATTTTGATCGCGTGGCCAACTGTATTAATCAATAAGGAGCAACATGATCATCATCAAAAACGGCGCGCTCGTGACGCCCCAGGGGCTTCGCCGCGCCGATCTTGCCATGGAGGGCGACAAGATCGTGCGGATTGCCGCGGCGATTGAACCGGCCGAGGGCGATACCGTCGAGGACGCCGCGGGCTGCTGGGTGTTTCCCGGCTTTATCGACGGCCACACGCACATGCAGTGCTGGACTGGCATGGATTGGACAGCCGATAGCTTTGAAACCGGCACGCGTGCGGCTGCCTGCGGCGGTACGACGACCATCGTGGACTACGCGACGGCCGATCGCGGCGTGACCATGCCCGATGCCTTGGCCGAGTGGCATTGCCGCGCCGACGGAACCTGCACGGCAAACTACGCTTTTCATATGGCACTCGCCGAGTGGAATGAGCGCAACCGCGCCGATCTCACGGCTATGCGCGAGGCGGGCGTTTCGTCGTTTAAGACCTACTTTGCCTACGACCACCTGCGCTTGGACGATGCCGAGACACTCGAGGTGCTGGAGGAGCTCAAGCACCTGGGCGGTATCCTGTGCGTGCATTGCGAGAACGGTACGCTGGTGAATGAGCTGCAGAAGCGCGTGTTTGAGCAGGGCATCCACGGGCCCGAGGGCCATGCGCTCAGCCGTCCGGATGTGTGCGAGGCCGAGGCCGTGAGCCGTCTGCTGTATCTGGCGCACTTGGCCGGGGACGCTCCGGTCAACGTGGTGCACCTTTCGACCAGGCTGGGGCTCGAGGCCATTCGCGCTGCCAAAGCGCGCGGGCAGAAGAACATCTATGTCGAGACCTGCCCTCAGTATCTGATGCTCGACGATACTTGCTACTTGGAGCAGGGCGAGGACGGCTTTGCGGGTGCCAAGTACGTGATGAGCCCGCCGCTGCGCCATGCCGGCGACCGTGCAGCCCTGCGCGAGGCACTTGTGGCCGGCGAGATCGATACTATTGCGACCGATCATTGCAGCTTTAACCTGCACGGGCAAAAGGACCGCGGGCGCGACGATTTCCGCGCGATTCCCAACGGTGGGCCCGGCGTGGAGCATCGTCCCGTCGCGATTGCCACGAGCTTTGAGGGACAGCTGGGACCCGAGGATTTGTGCCGCTTGATGAGCGAGAACCCGGCGCGCGTCTTTGGCATGTATCCGCGCAAGGGCTGTCTTGCCGAGGGCTCCGATGCCGACGTGTGCGTGTGGGATCCTTGCGCGCGTTGGACGATCAGCGCCGCGACACAGCATCAGGCCGTGGACTACACGCCGCTCGAGGGCTTTGAGGCACATGGCCGCGCCAAGGCCGTGTTTGTGAACGGCGTGCTGGCGGCACGCGACGGCGAGCCCACCGGAGTCCAGCCCGGCCGCTACGTCCCCCGCTAGCAGCAAAGATGCCGTGTCCCCTCCTCAGTTGCGGTGAAATACGGACTGTTTGCGGCCGTCGGGCGGCCAAACAGTCCGTATTTCACCGCAACTGAGGAGATGGGGCCGGCTACTTGAGGCTGCTGGCGACGACGGGGTGGTCGAGAGCTGCCTCGAAGCGGTCGGCCATCGTGGGGTCGCTGAGCGTGTCGACTTGGTTGAGCATGATGCGGGCATTGTTGAGGTTCAGCATCCGCAGCTCGGCATTGAGCACCTGGGCGACGCGCTCTGGGGTGGCAGTGTCGGTGAGCTCGCAGCCGCAACGCTCGCAAAAGAGCTCGGGGCGGTGGACAACCTCGGCGACGGGTTTGCCCAGTCCCGAGGCGCCGACGACCCAGACAACGTTTGCCGTGGCGGCGGGAATTACCGGCTCCCAGGCGGCATGCGCCTTGAGCGGGAGTCGCTTGCTACCGTCTGCCTCGGCCAACACATAGTCAAAGCGCTGTGCCAGCTCGCCGAGTGGCTCGGCGGGGGCGGAGAGCTTGCCTGTCTCCGGGTCCAAGATGCCTGCCTGGCAGATGCCTCCGCGTGCAAGCCCCGCGCAGGCCTCGCAGGTGCAGCCTGGGGCGTGTGGGGCACCTGGCTTCCAAGGCGCGGCGTCCAGGCGACGATTCGACCCGTCCCATGGCACGCCGGCAACGGGAAGCATATGCGTGGTGGTGCAGAGGAGCACGCGGCCGCCAGCGCGCATGAGCTCAAGACCCAGCGTTTTGAGCAACGTCGACTTGCCGCCGCTGCCGATAATCGCGGTAATGCCCGGCTCGATCCTGAGCGCCGAGGCAAGATTGCCGCTAACCGTTTCCATCTGTTCACCGCCGTATAATACTGTGATAATAAATAATCATCAGAGTAGCGGTCGAACCGCTTTTGCTCTGCTCAAACCGTAGCACAGGGAGGTGCCCCGGGAATGCTCGTTTATGTTCGCGGCGCCGGCGATATCGCCACGGGTGTCGCCGCTCGCTTGGTGCGCGCCGGCGTGTCGGTCGTTATGGCCGATATCGCGGTTCCCACGTGCATCCGCCGCACAATCAGTTTTTGCGAGGCTATTCGCCTGGGCGAGGTCCAGGTCGAGGGCATTCGCGCTCGCTTGGCGCAGACGCCGGCAGAGGCGCTCGAGATTACCCAAGCGGGGGATGTTGCCGTCGTGGTGGACCCTCAGGCCAAGATGCTCGATGAGCTTAAACCCGCGGCTGTGGTCGACGCGATTCTGGCCAAGCGCAACCTGGGCACCACGCGCGACATGGCGCCTACCGTCATCGCCGTGGGGCCGGGCTTTACCGCGCCGGTCGATTGCGACGCCGTGGTCGAGACCATGCGCGGGCATTTCCTGGGCCGTGTCATTACCCAAGGTTCACCCCAGCCCAACACGGGCGTGCCGGGCATTATCGCTGGCTATGGCAAAGAGCGTGTTATCCACAGCCCCGCCGCCGGCGTGTTTCGGTCCGACCGCGCAATCGGCGACATCGTGCGCGCCGGAGACGTGATTGGCTACGCGGGCGATACGCCCATGCGCACGCAGATCGATGGCTGCCTGCGCGGGCTTTTGGCGAACGGCGTGCAGGTGACCGAGGGCTTTAAATGCGCCGATGTCGATCCGCGCGGTGACGCCAGCTATATCAACTACATTTCGGACAAGGCGACGTCGGTCGGCGGCGGCGTGCTCGAGGCACTCGCTATGCTCACCGATATCTTTAGAGGATAGAAGGCGGCAATGGAAAAGCTCGATGTTGTGAATGCGGCGCTTGCCGCCCTGCGTGCTGGCGAGACGTGCGAGCTCGTGGTCGTGGCCGGCACGGCGGGGTCGTCGCCGCGCGGCGTGGGCGCCTGGATGGCCGTCTTTGCCGACGGCAGCCAGGCGGGCACTATCGGCGGCGGCAAGATTGAGCTCTTTGCGCTGGATGAGGCGCGCGAACTCCTGAGCGCGGGACAGTCGCGTCTGGTCCGCTACACCATGGGCGGCGAGAACTCCGATACCGGCATGATCTGCGGCGGAGCCATTTGCCTGTGCTATCTGCATCTGGATGCGACCCAGGCACCGTTGTTCCAGGAAATTGCCGACGTCTTGGTCTATCGGCGCATCGGCGACTTCGTCATCGACTTTGAGCCGTTTATCGCGAGCGCGCTCGAGGGCGATGTGGCCGAGTACCATGGCGAGGCATCGCGCCGCACCATTGCGGGCTGCCCCGGGCTTTCACTGGTGGAGGAGGGGAGTAACGTCACCTACACCAACGCTGCCTCTGAGATTCCCGCGGCGCACATCGAGACGCTCTGCCCCGAGGGCCTGACCTACATCTTTGGCTGCGGACACGTGGGCGCCGCGACGGCGCGCGTGCTCACGGCGGCGGGCTTTGCCGTCGTGGCCTGCGATGACCGCCCCGGCACGTTGACGCCCGAATGGGTGCCCGGTGTCTACGATCGTCGCCTGGTCGATTACAAGAACCTGAGCGAGCTGTGTCCCATCGGTCCGCGCGACTTGGTGGTCGTCGCCACGGCGGGTCACAAGTCCGATATCGACGTGGTGATTCAGGCCATGCGTGCCAAGCCTGCCTATCTGGGCTGTCTGGGTTCGCGCCGCAAGACGGCCTTTGTGCGTGCCCGCCTGGAGCAGGAAGGTTTTACGCAGGACCAGATCGACGAGCTGCACCTTCCGATCGGCGTTGCCATCGAGGCCGAGGACCCCAAGGAGATCGCCATCTCCATCGCCGCCGAGATGATCCACCTGCGCCGCACCAAACTCGTCCCCCGCAAGCGCTAATCGCATCCCCACCAATAAGTTGCGGTGAAATACGGATTGTTTAAGCCTGTTAGGCCGCCAAACAGTCCCTATTTCACCGCAACTGCTTTTTGGGGATCACTATGTGCGGGGGAGTTGTGGAGTTGTGCAGGCAGACGAGGTTTTTCTGGAAATACGCTCCCGATGCGCGTATAGTACCGATTGTTTTGTCGGCTCCTGCTGCGTCGAGTCCAAACCGCGAAATGCCATGAGCGGCGCGGATGCAGTCAGGAGGCACGAGGACAACCCACCGTGGCCACGCCCCGTGCTTAAAACCCCAAGAAGGAGTGAACAATGGCAGAAGAGAAGTATGTGCCGCGTCTGAAGACCAAGTACAACAACGAGGTCAAGCAGCAGCTTCAGGACAAGTTCCAGTACGAGAACGTCATGATGATCCCCAAGTTTGAGAAGATCGTCGTGAACATGGGTGTCGGCGAGGCCGCTACCGATTCCAAGGCCATCGACGGTGCCGTGCGCGACCTGCGCGCCATCACCGGCCAGCAGCCGATGATCACCCGTGCCCGCAAGTCTATCGCTACCTTCCGCCTGCGCGCTGGTATGCCGATCGGCTGCAAGGTTACCCTGCGTGGCGACCGTATGTGGGAGTTCTTCGATCGTCTGACCTCCGTCGCAATCCCCCGTATCCGCGACTTCCGCGGCATCTCCGCCAAGAGCTTCGACGGCCGTGGTAACTTCTCCATGGGCGTTACCGAGCAGCTCATCTTCCCCGAGATCGACTTCGACTCCGTCGATCACCAGCGTGGTATGGACATCACTTTCGTGACCACCGCCAACACCGATGAGGAGGCCAAGGCCCTTCTGGACGCCTTCGGTTTCCCGTTCAAGAAATAGGTTCACCTGCCCTATAGCGCCGTTCCCACAAGGGGGCGGCGTTTGGGGCGAACAATACTCTATGTGAGGAGGATATAAGTGGCTAAGACATCGATGATCGTCAAGTGCAATCGCAAGCAGAAGTTCTCTACTCGTGAGTACACGCGCTGCCAGCGCTGCGGCCGTCCGCACTCTGTGTACCGCAAGTTCGGCCTGTGCCGTGTCTGCTTCCGTGAGCTTGCACTCAAGGGCGAGCTTCCCGGCGTTAAGAAGGCCAGCTGGTAAGTCACTACCAGCGTTTCAAGCATCCGTTTGGAACAGGGAAAACGCGCTAGTTAGGCTTTGCCGTTAAGGGCGGCGAAGAACCAAGAGCACGTGTTCATCAAGAACGAAGGAGAATCTGTATGAACCTTACAGACCCGATCGCAGATATGCTTACGCGCATCCGTAACGCTAACTCTGTGAACAAGGCCACGGTCTCCATGCCGAGCAGCAAGAAGCTCGTCGAGATCGCTCGTGTTCTGCACGAGGAGGGCTACATCGAGGGCTACGATGTCGAGGACACCGTTCCCCAGAAGACTCTGCACATCACGCTTAAGTATGGTCCCAAGAAGGCTAAGGTCATCAACGGCATCCGCCGCATTTCCAAGCCGGGCCTGCGTAAGTACACCGGCGTTGCCGACATGCCCCGCGTCCGCGGTGGCCTTGGTACCGCCATTATTTCCACCAGCCATGGCGTCATGACCGACCGCGATGCTCGCAAGCACAACGTCGGCGGCGAGATCATCGCTTACGTCTGGTAATTCGCTCGGTAGGTAGAAGGAAAGGAGATCACCGTGTCTCGTATCGGTAATAAGCCTGTCCAGATTCCCGCCGGAGTCGAAGTGGCAGTCAACGGCAACAACGTTGTCGTCAAGGGCCCCAAGGGCCAGCTCGAGCTCGATGTCTTTGAGAAGCTCGCTATCAACGTCGAGGACAACGTCCTCACCGTTTCCCGTCCCGACGACGAGCGTGAGACCCGTGCCCGCCACGGCCTCACCCGCGCCCTCATCCACAACATGGTTGTTGGCGTTTCCGAGGGCTTCGAGAAGAAGCTCGAGCTCGCCGGCGTCGGTTACCGCGTGCAGCAGAAGGGCAAGAACCTCGAGTTCTCCCTGGGCTTCTCGCACCCCGTGATCGTCGAGGCTCCCGAGGGCATCACCTTCGAGGTTCCCGACAACACCCACGTGAACGTCAAGGGTATCAACAAGCAGCAGGTCGGTCAGATCGCCGCTGAGATCCGCGGTCATCGTCCTCCCGAGCCTTACAAGGGTAAGGGTATCCACTATGTTGGCGAGCACATCCGCCGCAAGCTGGGTAAGGCCGCCAAGTAGTCGTAACCGACTCACTCGCATAAGACCAGCACCCCGTCAGGTGCTGGCAAGATCAACCTTTTTAGGAGTTTACGTATGAACAAGCATAAGGCGAAGCTGGAAGGCCTCAAGCGTCGTCAGCGTCGTGTTCGCGGCAAGGTCTCGGGTACCGCCGAGCGTCCGCGTCTTCGCGTGACCCGTACTAATGCCAACATCTATGCCCAGATCATCGACGACAGCAAGGGCTCCAGCCTGACGCTCGTCTCCGCCTCGACCCTCGAGGCCGAGTTCAAGGGCACCCACACCTCGAACAAGGAGGCTGCGGAGAAGGTCGGTCAGCTCGTTGGCAAGCGCGCCATCGAGGCCGGCATCACCAAGGTCGCCTTCGATCGCGGTGGCCGTATCTACCATGGTCGCGTCAAGGCCCTCGCCGACGGTGCTCGTGCCGCCGGTCTCGAGTTCTAGGAGGTATGTAGCACATGGCTCGTAATCAGAAGCAGCAGCGCGAGGCCTCCGAGTTCGAGGAGCGCGTCGTTTACATCAACCGCGTGTCGAAGACCGTCAAGGGTGGTCGTCGCATGAGCCTCGTCGCTCTCGTCGTCGTTGGCGACGGCAAGGGCAACGTCGGCGTTGGCATGGGCAAGTCCGCTGAGGTGCCCCTGGCCATCTCCAAGGCGTCTCTCGATGCCAAGAAGAACATGTTCCACGTGCCGGTGACCGATCAGGGCACCATCCCGCACGAGGTTCTCGGTCACTTTGGTGCCGGCCGCATCATCATCAAGCCCGCTGTCGAGGGTACCGGCGTTATCGCCGGCGGCGCTGTGCGTCCCCTCTTCGAGCTTGCTGGCATCAAGAACGTCCTGTCCAAGTCCCTCGGTACCGACAACGGCCTCAACATCATCAAGGCTGCCGTCGAGGGCCTCAAGGAGCTCTCCAGCCCTGAGGACGTCGCGGCTCGCCGTGGCCTGACGGTCTCCGAGATGTTCGTCGGTAAGGAGAACTAAGCATGGCTGACACCATCAAGATCAAGCAGGTCCGCAGCACCAATGGTTGCAAGCAGGACCAGGTCCGTACTGTCCGTGCCCTCGGTCTCCACAGGATCCGCGAGGTTCGCGAGATTGCTGACAACGAGTCCGTCCGCGGCATGATCTTCAAGGTCAAGCACCTTGTCGAGATTGTAGAGGAGTAGCAAATGCAGCTTCACGATCTTACTCCCGCGCCCGGTTCCACCAAGAACCGCAAGCGCGTCGGCCGTGGCAATTCTTCGGGTCACGGCACCACTTCTGGCCGCGGCCAGAAGGGCCAGGGTTCTCGCTCTGGTGGCACCAAGGGTGCCGGCTTCGAGGGTGGCCAGACTCCGCTGGCTATGCGCCTGCCCAAGCTTCCGGGCTTCCGCAACCCCCGTCGTATCGAGTACACCGCTGTCAACGTCGAGCGTCTCGAGCGTAAGTTCGAGGACGGCGCTGTGATCGACGGTGCCGCTCTTAAGGCCGCTCGCATCACCAAGAGCGAGTTCGAGCCCGTCAAGGTGCTCGGCAATGGTGAGCTCACCAAGAAGTTCACGGTCAAGGTCGACAAGGTCAGCGCTTCTGCGCAGGCCAAGATCGAGGCCGCCGGCGGAAAGGTCGAGCTGCCGTGCTAAATGGTCTTAAGAATGCTTTCCGCATCAAAGAACTGCGCGAAAAGATTCTTTTTACCATAGCTATGCTCGTCGTGTACCGCATTGGTGCGCACGTTCCTGTGCCCGGCATTCCCTTCCAGGGGATGCTGGGCCTTTTCTCGACCGGGAGCAACTCGGTCGCCGCAGGTGCTATGGCCCTCCTGAATCTTTTCTCTGGTGGCGCGTTGAGCTATGTCTCGGTGTTCTCTTTGGGCATCATGCCGTACATCACGAGCTCGATTATCCTCCAGATGCTCCAGGCCGTCGTGCCTTCCCTGCATGAGCTTGCCCGCGAGGGCGAGGTCGGTCAGACTAAGATTACGCAGTATTCGCGTTACCTCACCTTGGCTCTGGCTATCCTCAACTCCGTGGGTTACCTCTTCCTCTTTAAGAGCTTCGGCATTAGCTTCAACGGTGCCGGTGCTCCCGAGATCATCTTTGACCTCATGATTGTCGGTACGCTCACCGCGGGCGCCATGCTGATCATGTGGATTGGTGAGCTCATCACCCAGCGCGGTATCGGCAATGGCATGTCGTTGATCATCTTCGCGAACATCATGGCCGGTCTTCCGCAGGCGATCTTCTCCAGCACCGAGGGTAACGCCGGTGGCATCATCACCATGGTGATCATCTGCGCCATCATCCTGCTGGTTATTCCGCTGATCGTTTTCCTTGAGCGCGGGCAGCGCCGCATCCCGGTCTCCTACGCCAAGCGCGTCGTGGGCCGTCGCATGATGGGTGGCCAGACCACCTACTTGCCCATCAAGGTCAACACCGCGGGCGTCGTGCCGATCATCTTCGCTTCGGCGCTGCTGTACTTCCCGGCCCAGATTGCCGTGTTCTTCCCCGGCATCGGCTGGATCCAGGCAGTTGCCTCTGCGCTTTCGACCGGTTGGCTCAACTGGGTGCTTAATGTTGTCCTCATCGTGTTCTTCGCGTACTTCTACACCTCCATGGTGTTCAACCCCGATGACACGGCCGACAACCTCAAGAAGCAGGGTGGCTTTATTCCGGGCGTCCGTCCGGGCAGGGCTACCGCGGCCTACATCAAGAACGCGCTCAACAAGATCACGCTTCCCAGCGCTGTCTTCTTGGCGCTCATCGCCATCGTGCCTTCGATCATCTTCTCCTTCACGGGTAACCATCTGATCCAGGCATTTGGCGGCACGTCCATCCTCATCATGGTCGGCGTCGTGCTCGACACGGTCGATAAGCTCGAAGGCCAGATCAAGATGTATGATTACGATGGATTCTTTAAATAGGCTAGAGGAGGATTGCTCATGAACCTCGTATTGCTCGGAGCTCCGGGTGCCGGTAAGGGCACCGTCGCACAGGAGCTCGTCGCCGAGTTTGTCGTCGCCCACATTTCCACGGGCGACCTGCTGCGTGCTGCCGTCAAGGGTGGCACCGAGCTTGGTATTCAGGCTAAGAAGTACATGGACGCTGGCGAGCTCGTTCCCGACCAGCTCGTGATCGACCTTGTCAAGGAGCGCCTTGCCGCCGATGACGCCCAGCAGGGCTTCATCCTCGACGGCTTCCCGCGCAACACCGCCCAGGCTGTGACGCTCGATTCCGAGCTCTCCGCCATGGGTCGCGAGATCGACTGCGCCCTTCTGGTCGATGTGGCCCCCGAGGTCATTATCGATCGTCTGTCTTCGCGTCGCACCTGCCGCGCATGCGGTTACACCGGCACCGCTGCCGATGCTACCTGCCCCAAGTGTGGCGGCGAGATGTATCAGCGCGACGACGACAAGCCCGAGACCATCAAGAACCGTCTCGACGTCTACGAGAAGTCCACGAGCCCGCTCGTCGACTACTATCGTGGCCAGGGTCTGCTCAAGTCGGTCAACGGTGACCAGGCTCGCGAGACCGTGTACGGGGATGTCAAAGAGGCTCTCGGTCTATGATCAAGATTAAGTCTGCAACGCAAATCGAGCAGATGAAGAAGGCAGGAGCGCTATCTAAGATGGCGCTCCGCCACGTTGGAGCCATGGTGCGCCCCGGCGTTTCCACCTTTGAGCTCGATCAGCTCGCGGAGCAGATTATCCGCATGCATGGCGGCACCCCGGCCTTTAAGGGTTACGGTGGGTTCCCGGGGACCATTTGCGCATCGATCAACGATGCCGTGGTCCACGGTATTCCCAACCCCGACATGATCCTGCGCGATGGCGATATCATCTCCATCGATACGGGAGCCGTTGTCGACGGTTGGGTCGGCGATAACGCTTGGACGTTTTTCGTCGGCACCCCCACGCCCGAAGCCAAGGCTTTGTGCGAGGTCACGCGCGATTGCCTTAAGGCAGCCATCGAGCAGGCTGTTCCCGGTAACCATATCGGGGACGTCGGTTATGCCGTTCAGTCCCTCGCCGAGTCTCACGGTTACGGTGTGCTTCGTGATTATGTAGGCCATGGCATTGGCCGCGTGATGCACGAGGACCCCAACGTTCCTAACTATGGAAAGAAGGGGAGGGGCGTTCGCCTCCAGGCCGGCATGGTCATTGCCATCGAGCCGATGGTTACGATGGGTTCCAACCATGTGAGCACGGGCTCCGACGGTTGGATTGTTACGACCAACGATCACCTGCCCGCCGCGCACTACGAGAACACCGTCGCCATTACCAATGACGGTCCGGTGATTCTCACCACGGATGCCCAAGGTGCTTGGTGCTCCCTCCAAGGCGGAGAAATGTAACAAGTTCCATTTAGTTGTGGAGCCATTACGAAGTTATTACGATGCGTGCATACGTGTTGTAGAATACTCAATCGCTGTCGTTTTCTAGAGAAAGATGATTGCTTGTGAAGAAGGAAGACGCAATTGAGCTCGAGGGTACGGTAAAGGAACCGTTGCCCAACGCCATGTTTAAGGTCGAGCTCGAGAACGGTCATTCGGTTCTGTGCAACATTTCTGGCAAGATCCGAATGAATTACATCCGTATTCTCCCCGGTGACAGGGTTGTCGTGGAGCTTTCCCCGTACGACCTGACCCGCGGCCGCATCACCTATCGCTACAAATAGCGGCACGCATACACGCACTCCATTTCCGACTGCAGGCTTAGCTCAACCTACGGTCGGATTGTGTGTGAAGACCAGCCATAGTTTTAAACGCCTGCGGCTGGGCGAGTAGATAGTAGGGAAGTAGTTTGAGCGCTACCGAAAGGAAGAACGATGAAGGTACGTCCTTCGGTCAAGAAGATGTGCGATAAGTGCAAAATCATTAGGCGCCATGGCAAGGTCCTCGTCATTTGCGAGAACCCCCGTCATAAGCAGCGTCAGGGTTAAGAGAGGAGACTACGTTGGCCCGTATTAATGGTGTCGACCTTCCGCGTGAGAAGCGCGTTGAGATCGGTCTGACCTACATTTACGGCATCGGCCGCACCACTGCGACGAAGATTTGCGTCGAGTGCAACGTTAACGTGGATACGCGCGTTAAGGACCTCACCGAGGATGAGGTTAACGCCATCCGCGATTATATCGATAAGAACCAGATCATGGTTGAGGGCGACCTCCGCCGTGAGCGCAACCAGAACGTCAAGCGCCTTATGGACATCGGCTGCAACCGCGGCCTTCGTCACCGCAAGGGCCTCCCGGTCCGCGGCCAGCGCACCCACACTAACGCTCGTACCCGTAAGGGCCCGAAGCGTCAGATCGGTGCTAAGAAGAAGAAATAAGGAGCGCTAGATAGATGGCTACTGCTAAGAAGAACGTTCGCGCTGCCCGTCTGAAGCGCGCGGACCGTAAGAACATTTCCGTGGGCCAGGCTCACATTCGTTCTACGTTCAACAACACGATCGTTTCGATCACCGATCCCCAGGGCAACGTCATTTCCTGGAAGTCGGCTGGCCAGGTGGGCTTCAAGGGCTCCCGTAAGTCCACGCCGTTCGCTGCCCAGATGGCTGCCGAGGCTGCTGCCAAGCAGGCCATGGAGCACGGTATGAAGAAGGTTTCCGTCTTCGTCAAGGGCCCCGGCTCCGGTCGTGAGACCGCCATCCGCTCCCTCCAGGCTGCTGGCCTCGAGGTCTCGAGCATCCAGGACAAGACCCCCATTCCGCACAACGGCTGCCGCCCCAAGAAGCGTCGCCGCGTGTAACTGAAAGGATCGTATCAATATGGCAATCGACAGGACTCCTGTTCTTAAGCGCTGCCGTCAGCTCGGGATCGATCCCGCTGAGCTCGGTTACAGCAGCAAGAAGGAATCTATCCGTCAGCCCAAGCGCCGTCGCAAGGAATCTGAGTACGGCATGCAGCTGCGCGAGAAGCAGAAGGTCAAGTTCATCTATGGCGTTCTGGAGAAGCAGTTCCACGGCTACTTCAACAAGGCCCGTAAGATGAACGGCGTCACCGGTGAGAACCTCATGATCATTCTTGAGTCTCGCCTCGACAACGTCGTCTTCCGTCTTGGCTTCGCCCGCACCCGCAAAGAGGCTCGTCAGTCCGTCCGTCACGGTCACTTCACCGTGAACGGCAAGCGCGTGGACATCCCGTCCTACCGCGTCAAGGCCGGCGACGTCGTCGCTGTCGGCGAGAAGTTCCGTGACCTCCTCCCCATCAAGGAGGCCCTGATTTCCTCCGAGCGCTTTGAGGTCCCTGGCTGGCTCGAGGTCGATATCGAGAAGCTGTCTGGTAACGTGCTCGCTCTGCCGACGCGTGAGCAGATCAGCGGTGATATCAACGAGCAGCTCATCGTCGAGCTCTACTCTAAGTAGTCCATCCGGGCTGCTGAGGCTGGAGGTAATACATGTCAGAATTCATTAGGCCTCAGGTTCAGGTCGAAGAGATTAACGAGACGTCTGCTCGTGTCTCCGTCGAGCCGCTCGAGCGTGGTTACGGCGATACGCTGGGTAACTCCCTTCGTCGCGTTCTTCTGTCCTCGCTCGAGGGTGCCGCCGTCGAGGCTATTCAGATCGATGGTGCGCAGCACGAGTTCATGACCATCCCTAACATGGTCGAGGATGTCACCGACATCGTCCTGAATGTCAAGGGTCTTGTCTTCAGGGCTCTCGGCACGACCGACGAGGCGACCGCCACCATCTCGGTTGACGGCCCCTGCGAGGTCACCGGTGCGGACTTCTTTATTCCGTCCGAGTTTGAGCTGGTCAACCCCGAGCAGCACATTGCTACGCTCACCGAGGGTGGCCATCTCACCATGAGCATGCGCATCGGCTATGGCCGCGGCTATGTTTCTGGCGAGGCCAACAAGCGCGACAACGATCCCATCGGTGTGATCCACGTCGACTCGCTGTACTCGCCGGTTTCCCGTTGCGCCAAGCTCGTTGAGGCTTGCCGTGTCGGTCAGCACACCGACTACGACCGCCTTGTCCTCGAGATCGAGACCAACGGCTCCATCGCCCCGCGCGACGCCGTGGTCCAGGCTGCCAATATCATCAACCAGCATATGGCCGCCTTTATGAACCTTGCCGAGACCCCCGAGGTCGAGGAGGAGGCTTCGATCTTCGCTCCCGAGGTCACCAACGACAACGCCGAGCTGGACAAGCAGATCGAGGATCTGGACCTTTCCGTCCGTTCCTACAACTGCCTTAAGCGCGCCAGCATTCACTCGGTCCGTCAGCTCGTTGAGTTCTCGGAGAACGATCTGCTCAACATCCGTAACTTCGGTGTTAAGTCGATCGAGGAAGTGAAGGACAAGCTTGAGTCCATGGGCCTGAGCCTGAAGGCTTAATGCTTCGCATATTTGAGGAGAAACTAGACCATGCGTCATAACGTTAAGAAGGGCCTGAAGCTCGGCACCGATGCGAGCCACACCAAGGCCATGAAGAAGAGCCTTGCTAAGGCCCTCTTCGAGAACGACCGCATCAAGACCACCGAGACCCGCGCTAAGGCGCTGCGTTCGGTCGTCGATCCGATCATCACCTGGGCCAAGAAGGGCGACCTGCACTCTCGTCGTCTGGCTATCGCCAAGCTCGGCGATAAGCAGCTCGTTGCCGAGATCTTCGACAAGGCTGCTCAGGGCATGTGGCAGGACCGCAACGGCGGTTACACCCGCATCATGAAGCTCGGTAACCGCAAGGGCGACAACGCTCCCATCGTTATCATGGAGCTCGTCACCGAGCCTTGCACGCCTAAGGCTAAGAAGGCTGCTCCGGCCCCCAAGAAGGCCGCTGCTCCCAAGAAGGTCGAGGCTGCCGAGGAGGCTCCTGCTGAGGAGACCGCTGAGTAGACAATCCGTCTGCATAGGCTATATTCGAGGGGTACGTTCGCGTACCCCTCTTTTTTTGTCGCGATACCGTTGCTTGTTTGTTGGGAGCGCCCATGACTGCGCCGTCTGATTTCAATTCGATTTTCGAGCTTGACGCCACGCTCGTATTTCGCGTGGCCTATGATGGCTCGTCGTATAGCGGATTTGCCGTGCAGCCGGGACAGACGACGGTTGCGGGTGAGCTACGTCGAGCTATTGAGACGCTCCTGCGCCGTCCGATCGACCTGACGTGTGCGGGACGTACCGATGCCGGCGTGCATGCGGTGGCACAGTTTATCAGCGTGCCCGTAACGGACGCTGAGTTGGCTTTGACGCGCCGTAGGTGGCTGAGGGCTATGGATGCCCTCCTGCCCAAAGATATCGCCATAAACGAGGTCTACAAGGCCCGTAAAGGCTTTTCTGCACGCTTTGATGCGCGTTCCCGTACGTATACGTACCGTATTGCCGATCGCGACGCGCGCCCTGTGCTTTCGCGCGGTGCGGTGTGGTGGCATCGCTACCCATTGGATGTTGAGGCGATGTCTGCGGCCTGTCCCGCGCTGCTGGGCGAGCAGGACTTCAAGAGCTTTTGCAAGGTGGCGTCTGCCGTGGGCAAGCCCACGCACCGCTGCGTGATGCGTGCCGAGTTTGGCCATGAGGTTGCGTTTGGCGAGGACATCCTGACGTTTACCATCGAGGGCAATGCGTTTCTGCATTCGATGGTCCGCACGATCGTGGGCACGCTTGTCGAGATTGGCATGCATCGCCGTGAACCCGAGTGGATGCGCGAGGTCATCGATGCTTGCGACCGTACCGCTGCGGGCCCCACGGCTCCTGCCTGCGGCCTTACGTTTATGGGCGTGGATTACGATCCCGCCGAGCTTGTCGTGCTCGACTAGGGGAGGGCTCGGCGCGTCGTGCGTCGGCACCTGTCATCTGTGGGCTGCGCGTGTGCAACATCTGTTCTTGGCGTGCAATACAACCGGTGTCTCATTGCTTTTATTGCCGGGGTGTACCATGAACGACAGTTTGATTCACTGCTGTCGAGAGGACGGATAACTTGGTTCGACGTGGCTCGCATCCGCGACTTTCGGTGATCCTTGTGGTAGAAGGTTCGCCCAGCTATGCGATGCGTGCGCTCGAGAGTATCCAGAACCAAGACCTCTACGATTTGCAGATTGTCGTTGTCTGCCGCGATGCTGCGCCCGGTGTGCGCCATTCGCTTCAAGTTGCTGCCGACAGGGACATCCATATTGATTTGATTGACGTCGAGGACGCGAAGCGCGGCGCTTGTCTTCGTGCCGGTTTTGCTGCCTCGCGCGGCTCTCAAATCATCGCCATGAACGCCGATGAGTGGTTTGCTCCGCAGTCTCTTTCCAAGATGGTCGATATCGCGTGCGATACTACGGCAGACATAGTGCTCCCCACGGTGTCGCTCGACCGCTATGATGCACATCGAGAGCGCCATTCGCGCGTCTTGGATGCTGCTCATATTTCCATTGATAGCAAATCTTCGATGGTGACCGGGCTGTCCCAGTTGATTTTAGGCGGCCTAGTCGTTCAGACCTCTGGCGTGATGTATAGCCGTCCGCTGTTTGAGGCATGCCTTTTGTACGACAAGGCGTTTCGCACAGTTGGGTTTATGGCGTGCTCGCTCTCGCGGGCGCAGCGCGTCTCCGGATGCGGCGACGCTTGTTTCCACGCGGCGGCACCTAAGCTTACAGATGCCTTTGATCCCACCATGTATGCCAAGGTATCCGATGACACCCGGGCGCTCGACGAGCTTACGGACTCACTCTCGGAAGCAGATAGCGGTGGTCGGCTCAAGCTGGCAACCCAAAAGTTCTACTTTGCCGGACTGGTCGCCTGCATCGAGAATTTGTGTCTGAGCCCGCATGGGGTGTCGTCAATCGAGCGTTCCGCCCGTATGCGTGATATGCTCGAGGCGCCTCGAACCCGTCAGATGGTCGCCGCGCTCAAGGATAACCATCGGGGGCTCGGTCTGTTGTTTGGGCCGATCGCCAGCGCCAAGCCCGCGCGCTGCGTGATGTGTACGCATCTGGCAGCTTTTCTTAACCGGACGGGCGCAAAAACCGCCTAAACGGCTCATCTCGAAACAAATTTGCATAGAATTGTTTCGAAATGCGTTCTTATACACAAAAGCCTTCAAATAGCGTTAAACTATTCAATCACTGATTGATTGTCTCCGCCATCTTTTGGAGAGAGGGTTTGTATGGCTAAAAAACGCAATGGGCGCCAGGATGCCATTAGAGATATTGTGCGCAATAAGGACGTCCGCACGCAGCGCGTGCTGGTCGATGAGCTCCGCGCTATGGGCTTTGATTGCACGCAGGCGACTGTCTCTCGCGATATTGGCGATATGGGGCTGCGTAAGCTCCCTGAGGGCATCTATGTTCTGGCAGAGGACCTGCACCTGCAGCGTATGGTTTCCGAGCTCGTAACGGGCGTTCTGCGCACCGATAATCTGGTTATGATCAAGGCTCAGCCTGGCACGGCTTCCGGCATCGCCGCCGCCGTTGATGCGGCAGGGCTGCCCGATGTGCTTGGCTCGCTTGCCGGCAACGATACGATTTTGGTTATTGCCCAGACGGCCGAGGACGGCGAGCGTCTTGAGGCGCTGATCAATAAGCTGAGCAATTCTCGCAAGTAGGCGTGCGGGTCGTGCGCTCGGCACTGTGTGCGTGACATAGTGGCTTGTAAGGGGTATCGACGTTGGTCGGTACCCCCTTTTTTGTTTGCCGGTATAAAGACCGCCCACCAGGTCGCTTTAAACTAAAAGGCCCCCGAGCAGTTTAATAAGCTGCTCGGGGGCCTTGTTGCTTATGGCCGGATGATTTCTAGCCGACCGTATCGTCAGGCGTGGGCGAGGGGTCGGGAGTGGGCGTAGGCGTAGGCGTGCCGCCATCGCCGCCGGTCGAACCACCAGTTGAGCCGCCCGTCGAGCCACCGGTCGTACCGGTGCCGCCGGTGGTGTCGCCACCCGTGGTCTCGGTGGTCGTGGTCGTCGTGGTAGTCGTTGTGGTAGTTTCCTCTTCGTCCTCGTTCTCGTCCTTGTCGTCGTTCTCCGTCTTCTTGGCGTTGTTGGTGCCGTAGAACTTCCAGACGCTGTTGTTCTTGTAGGTGGGCGCCGTTCCGGTCGCAAACTCCTCGCGCTCGGTACCGGTCAGAACGGTGTTCATAAACCGCTTAAAGACAGGCAGGTTGGTGCTGTCGCCCAGCAGGTCCGTGCCGTATTTTTGGATGGGGATCTCACCTGCGGAATAGCCGGTCCACAGGGCGCACGCCAGCTGCGGGGTATAGCCGCAGAACCACAGGTTGGTGGTGTTGTCGGTGGTGCCCGTTTTGCCGGCATAGGGCTGGTTGACGCTCAAGGCGCCGGCAGCACCCGTACCGCTGCCCTGCATGACGCCGGACAGAACATCGGTGACCGCGGCGGCCTCGCCCTCGGTAAGCACCTGTGAGGGATTGTCCGTGTGCTGGTACAGCACCGAACCGGTACGAGAGTCAATCTCGGTGATGGCGATCGGCTGGCGATAGTAGCCGCCGTTGGCAAACGTCGCGTAGGCGGCGGCCATCTCGAGCGGCGAGATCGAGCCGGTGCCGAGCGTCATGACGGGAACGTCCTCGATGTTGTCCTTGGCGGGATCGATGCCGAGCTTTTTGACGAGCGAGATGATCTTGCTGTTGCCGACGGCTTCCGCCACCTGGATGTAGCCGGTGTTGGAGGAGTATGCCGTCGCCTGCTTAAGCGTGATGTTGCCATAGCTATGGTTGGCGTAGTTTTGGACCTCGGTCGTGGTGCCCTTGGCCTTGAGCGGCGAGTTGCAGTTGAGGGTGACGTTGGGGTTCATGCCGTTTTGGATGGCAGTTGCCAGCGTAAAGGCCTTAAAGGTGGAGCCGACGGGACGCTTGGCCGTGGCATGGTTTACGTGGTTCTCGTCGGCGTTGTAGTCATAGCCGCCCACCATGCACTTGATGTAGCCGGTCTTGGGGTCGACGACGACCATGCCCATGTCCAGGCCGTCGAGCGAGAGCGTGTCGAGCTGCTCGCGGACGGCATTCTCTGCCACCTGCTGCATCGTGGGGTCGATGGTGGTCTTGACGGTCAGGCCGCCCTTAAAGAGCACGTCGGTCGAGAACTCCTGCTCCAGCAGCTGCTTAACATAGGCGACAAAGTAGGGCTGCGAGTATACGTCGACGCCGCTGCCCGAGATTTCGGTCACGTTGAGGGTGATGGGCTCGGCCTGTGCGGCATCGTGCTCCTCCTGCGTAATGTGGCCCAGGCGCAGCATGTTGTCGAGGACCTTGTTGCGACGGGACAGCGCCAGGTCGGGGTTGACCGTGGGGTCGTACTGCGAGGGCGAGTTGGGAAGGCCGATCAACAGCGCGGCCTCGCTCAGGGTGAGGTCTGCGGCGCTCTTGGACAGGTAGGTCTCGGCGGCGGCCTCAATACCGTAGGCGCCGTGACCGTAATAGATGGTGTTGAGGTACATCATGAGGATCTCGTCTTTGGAGTACATATCCTCCATCTTGACGGCGATGTAGGCCTCGCGCACTTTACGCTCGATGGTCGAGTCGAACTGCTCCTCCTGCAGGATGGTGTTGCGCACCAGCTGCTGGGTGATAGTCGAGGCGCCTTCGTGTCCGCCGCCGAGGGTTGCCACCGCAGCACGCGCGATACCCCACAGGTCGATACCGCCGTGCTCGTAGAAGCGCTCGTCCTCGACGTCAACGGTGCCCTGCAGCACGTAGGGGGAGACCTCGTCCTTGGTGATGGACTTGCGGTTTTGCGTGTAGAAGCTCGCGATCTTGTTGCCGTTGCAGTCGACGATCTCGGTGGGCTCGCTCACCAGATACGCGTTGGCGTCGGTGTAGTCGGGCAGATCGGACAGCCAGCGGTTGACGTTGCCGACCATGCCGATGCCAAACGCCACGCCCGCGATAAGCAGAAAGCCCAAAAACGAGAGCAGGATTATGGGCAGGGCATGCGTCTTTGAACGGCTGCGTCCCTGTCGTTGGCGAGGACCCATATATTGACCTCCAGGTATGTCGTGCCGGACGGTGGATGTGCCGTCGGGGCAGGATGGACATAAGTTATTACACGATAAACCAAACGGGGCGCGCGATGCCTCGTGTATGCTGGAAGACGGCATTTTTCAGAGTGAATGCATACCTTGGTAAGGAGTTTGTCGATGGCGATTCGGACGATGGGGCCGAGCGGACAATACGAGACTGGATTGGATGCTGCTGGTGCGGCGCTGCCCGAGTTGCTGGCGCCGGCGGGCGGGCTCGACCAGATGCTTGCGGCCATCGCCGCGGGTGCCGATGCCATCTATGCGGGGTTGGGCGGCTTTAACGCCCGTGTGAGCGCCCATGGCTTTACGGATAACGAGTTTGCGCGCGGCTGCGCCGTGGCGCATGCCCATGGCGTGCGTGTGTACGTAACGCTCAACGTGTTCGTGTTTGACGATGAGTTGTCCGACGCGGTGGTGTTGGGAGCTCATGCACTGGAGCTGGGCGCCGATGCTCTGATTGTCGCCGATGCCGGGTTGGCCTGCGCGCTGCGCGCGGCGATTCCCGGGGTCGAGATTCACCTGTCTACGCAGGCGGGCGTTCATAGCGAAGGCGCCGTGCGGCTTGCCGCCGATGAGCTGGGGGTCGAGCGCGTGACGACGGCACGCGAGCTGACGGTCGACGAGATTGCGGCGCTATGTGCCACGGGTGTGCCCATCGAGGTATTCTGCCACGGTGCGATTTGCATCGGCTATTCGGGGGCGTGCGAGTTCTCTGCCCTTCGACGTGGCCGCTCTGCGATGCGCGGTGATTGCACACAGCCGTGCCGTCTATCCTATGACTTGGTGGACGAGGCTGGGCAGAGTGTTGCCGCCGTCGAGGGAGATCGCCTGCTGTGTCCGCGCGACTATCTGGGTATTGCGCATCTGCCCGAGCTTGTAGATGCCGGCGTGGCGTCGCTCAAGATCGAGGGGCGCATGAAGAACCCCGATTACGTATTCAACGTGGTGCGGGTGTGGCGCCGGGCACTCGATATGCTGTGCGACGGCGCGTGGGACCCCGATGCCGTGGAAGAGCTTGAGCGCGAGCTGGGAAGGTCGTTTAACCGCGGGTTTACCGACGCGTATTTGCGAGGCCGCTCGGGTGCGGAGCTTATGAGTTTTGAACGCGCAATTAACCAGGGCGTGCGCGTGGGGCGTTTGGTCGCTGTGGGCCACGAAGAGGTGACCGTTGAGCTCGACGCCGCCGTGGCGGCGGGTGACACGCTCGAGATTCGGTTCTATCCGGGTGTCGACGCGCGTCCCGATGTGCCCAAGCGCTGGCCGCAGGTGCCCTGCCCGGTGGATGCAGCAGCGGGGAAGCGCATCGTCGTGCATTGCAAGCGTAAGGTGGACGCGGGCTGCGAGGTGTACCTGATTCGCAGCGCCGGCGTGTTGGATCAGACGGCGGCGGTGTTGGAGCGCATGCGGGCCGAGGCGGATGCGATTGCGCCCGTTGAGCGTGCCGTTGAAGTGCTGCCCTTTGAGGGCGTTGCGGTGGATGGCGGTGCATCGACGGAGTTGGTGGAGTGCGCGGTTCCCACTCGCATGGTTTTTGCTTGGCAGCTGATGGATGCCGACCCGCGCGGAGAACTCGATTTGTCCGACGCCGTTGTGGTGCTTGACGAGGTGTGCCGCGCGAGTGACGCTGACTGGACCCGCTCACTGATGCAGCGTGCCGGGCGCATCGTCTGCCGCAACCTGGGGCAGGTGGCGATCGCTCGCGAGCTGGGCGTGACGTTTGACGTGGCGGCGCCGGTGTTCTGCGCGAATCGGGCCGCGCTTACCTGGCTGCGCGGATTCGGTGCGGGGCGGGTGTACTTGCCGGCCGAGTTGCTCGGCAATGATGCGGAGCGTATTGCCGAGCTGGCTGCTGAACCCGGCGTCTTGGGTCCGGTCGACGCCGACCGTCCCGAGCTTATGGTGTGCGAGCACTGCCTGCTGACCGCCGAGGGCGTCTGCGCCACCGATGCGACGGGACAGGTTCGTTGCCGCGACTGCTTGCGTCGTCGGCAGGTGCGCTATCTGGTCGAGCGTGACGGTACACGTCTGCCAGTTGCCATTGACGCATGCGGCAGGACGAGGATTTTCCTGTCGTAGGTGCCGCGTCGCGTCAGTTTGTTATCATAAGAGAGTTTATGGACTTCCAGCACCGCCGTTTTCGGCGAGGGTGCTATAGAAAAAGGAGGATACCCAATGCTGTCTGTTGACGAGCAAATGCGTATCATCACCTCGGGCGCCGCGCAGATCGTTCCCGAGGCCGACCTTCGCAAGAAGCTTGAGAAGGGCGAGCCCCTCAACATCAAGCTCGGCGTCGATCCCACCAGCCCCGACCTGCACCTGGGCCACGCCGTGCCCCTGCGCAAGATGCGTCAGTTCCAGGACCTGGGCCACAACGTCACCCTCATCATCGGCAACGGCACCGCGCTGATCGGCGACCCTTCGGGCAAGAATTCCACCCGTCCGCAGCTTTCGCAGGAGCAGATTGAGGCCAATGCCGAGACCTACGTGAGCCAGGCCATGAAGATCCTGGATCCCGAGAAGACTACCATCGTGCACAACGGTGACTGGATCCTTTCGATGGATCTGGCCGGTCTGCTGCAGGTGTGCTCCAAGTTCACCGTCGCCCGCATCCTCGAGCGCGACGACTTTACCAAGCGCTACCAGTCTCAGACGCCGATCGCCCTGCATGAGTTCCTGTATCCCGTGATGCAGGCTTTCGACTCCGTGCAGATCAAGGCCGACGTCGAGATGGGCGGCACCGATCAGCTCTTCAACCTGCTCGCTGGCCGTGAGCTCATGGAGAAGATGGGCATGGAGCCGCAGATCGCGCTCACCATGCCGCTGCTCGAGGGCACCGATGGCGTCCGCAAGATGTCCAAGTCCTATGGTAACTACATCGGCCTGACCGACGCTCCCAAGGACATGTTCGGCAAGACCATGTCCATCCCCGACGAGATGATCGGCAAGTACTATCGTCTGGCCAGCTCGCTCACCCCTGCCGAGGTCGACAAGATCGACGCCGCCCTGGCCGATGGCTCCGCCGACCCCTACGAGCTCAAGCGCGCTCTGGGCCGCGACCTGTGCGACACCTACCACGGTGCCGGCGCCGGCGACGAGGCTCAGGCCGAGTTCGACCGCGTGTTCAAGGAGGGCCAGCTCGCCGACTTCCCCGAGAAGCATGCCGAGCTGACTGTCAATGACGAGGGCCAGATTTACCTCGCCGGCCTGCTCAAGGACCTGGGTCTTTCGGCCAGCGCCGGCCAGGCCCGCCGCGATATCGACGGCGGCGGCGTCAAAATCAACGGCAAGGCCGTGGCTCCCAAGAGCTATAACATCGATCCCAGCGCCCTCAAACTGGGTGACACCCTCTCCGTGGGCAAGCGCAAGGGCTTCAAGCTTATTTAGTTACGCGGTTTTACCAAACCGCGTAACCGGTCGACGCTGCGCGGGCTCCAGAGCGACAACTTGCCATTCAAAGAGGGCGGCATGACCAGAAGGTCTATGCCGCCCTCTTTTCATGTCAATTTGTTCGCTCTGGAGCCCGCTCGCTGTCCGCCCTCTACCCGCGGCATTGTCTTGCTCCGGATGCGGCAGTTAGGGACGTTCCTTTTGTGCCGGCACTTTGGGACACTCCTTGTCATTGGTGCAAAGCAACCTCTCCTCATTGCGCCAAGCGACGTGTGCCGTTAAGCGGAGAGGCGTATTGTTGACCCATCGTTTGGGCATACAATGGCTATTGGTTTGCTGCGGTGAAGGTTTGTCCGCTCCGCAGCTTTTTTCTACGGTTAAAGGAGTATGTATGTCCGTTGAGGTCATGAGGACTGTGATCGATGCCGCCGAGGGGCGCGTGCCCGTCGACACGCTGTTTACCAATGCGCAGATCGTCGACGTGTATGGCCAGCGTGTGGCGCCCGGTAGCGTTGCTGTCAAGGACGGTGTGATCGTCGGCGTGCTCTACGATGGTCGCGACGATGCCGCTGGCACCTACGAGGCAACTGAGGTCATCGACTGCCAAGGTCGCTATCTCGCTCCCGGTTTTATTGACGGGCATCTGCATATCGAGTCTTCGAACATCCGTCCCACCGAGTATGCTCGCATGGCCGCGACGCGCGGTACTACCACCGCCATTGCCGACAGCCACGAGATTGCCAATGTTGCCGGTCTCGACGGCTTGCGCTTTATGATCGAGGACGGCCGCCGCGCACCCATCTCCATCAAGTACATGATGCCTTCGTGCGTGCCCGCGCTGCCCGACGAGCAGGCCGGTGCCGTTATTTCGGCTGCCGATATGCAGGCGTTTTTTGCCGAGCATCCGGGCGATGTCTTTGGTCTGGGCGAAATGATGAACCTGCCGGGCGTCTTTATGGCCGACCCCGAGACCTGTGCTCGCATCGATGCTGCCAACCAGACGCCGTCCAAGCAGGTTGACGGCCACGCGCCGCTCGTTGCCGGTAAGGACCTCAACGCCTATGCCGCAGCGGGCATTATCGCCGACCACGAGTCGACGATTCCCGAGGAGGCACTCGACAAGCTGTCCCGCGGCATGTATGTGATGCTGCGTGAGGGCACGTGCAGCCACGACCTGGCCAACCTGTCGCCGATGCTGCTGGAGAATCCCGCTCGCGCCCGCCGCTGCTGCTTTGCGACTGACGACCGTGCCCCTTCCGATGCGCTTGCGACCGGCATGATCGACAATGCCTGCCGCGTGGCGATTGAGGCCGGTATCGACCCCGTGGTCGCTATCTCCATGGCGTCCCTCTCCACGGCCGAGGCGTTTGGCCTGGATCACGGCTGCCGCGACCCGCACGAGCTGCGCGGTGCGATCGCTCCGGGCAAGCGCGCCGACCTGCTGGTGCTCGATGACCTGACCTTTGCCACGGCCCCGCATCGCGTATATGCCGCCGGTGCTCTGGTGGCGCAGGACGGCACCTTTGTGGGCGAGATCGCACCCGAGATGGCCGAGGTTGCGGCCCTTGCCGATGAGCTGCGCGCCTCCGTTAAGCTGCCGAAGCTTTCGCTCGACGTGTTCGACTATGCCTTTAAGCCGGGCGAGGCTGTGATTGACGTGGTGCCGGGTAAGGCCATCACGGGCATGGCTCGCCCCGAGAGCGCCGAGGGCCTGCGCCGCATTATGCTGATCGAGCGCCATGGCCGCGGCGTGTCGCTGCAGGCCGAGGGCGTCGACGGCGACGGTCCCGCTGGCCTGGGTCTTGTCGGCAAGCATATCGGTCGCGGCTGGGTGCGCGGCTTTACCATCACGGGTGGTGCCATCGCCTCGACGATCGGACACGACTCGCACAACGTGTGCGTGGTGGGCGACAACGCCGCCGATATGATGGCTGCTGTCGAGGCCGTGGGCCAGGGCGGTCACGTGCTGGTGCGCAACGGCGAGGTCGTGGCGCGCATTCCGCTGGCGCTCGGTGGCCTGATGAGCGAAGGCACGGCCGAGGACGTTGCCGCGCAGCACGACGACTTTATGGTTAAGGCACGCGCCATGGGTATTGAGCCGCCGCTCGACCCCATCATGGGCATCATCTTCCTGCCCCTACCGGTCATCCCGACGCTCCGCATTCGCCCCGAGGGCATGTTCGACGTCACGACCTTCACCTACGCCGACTAGTTATCGGGGATGTTCTTCAACGATTAGTCGTTGGGGACACTCTTTGACGTGTCGCCTGACGCCGCGACCATGAGGCCTCTGGCATGTGTGAGCTATTTGCTAGGTCCTTGTAACGTTTGCGCCCGCGGAGTCTTATCTGAGCTCCCTTTGGGTACGTTGGAATCGGATATACGTCCGATTCCATCAAGCCCGAAGGGAGCTTTTCTATGTTTAAACTGATTGCATCCGATATGGACGGCACGTTGCTTGACGAAAACGGCCAGGTGCCTCCCGAGACCTACGAACTGATTCTGGCGCTACACGAGCATGGCGTGCATTTCGCCGCATCGTCAGGTCGTCGCTACGATCGCCTGTGCGAGTTCTTTGCGCCCGTTCGCGACAAGATGGACTTTGTCGCCGCCAACGGCGCCCAGGTCTTCGCCGACGGCAAAATGGTAGACCGTGAGGTGTATTCACACCTGGCGATTCGAAGGCTCGCCCAGGCTGTCGCGACGTTTCCCAATCTGCATCTTGCGCTTTTTGACCGAACCAAGTCCTTCCTGCTCGATGACGAGTGCAAGTTCGTGCGTGAGGTCGATAAGGACCTTCCCAATGCCGAGCGCATTTGGGAGCTGCCCGATCCCAGCGTAAATATCATCAAAGCGAGTATCTTTTGCGACGACGGTGCCGTTATGGACAGTGCGTACGTGCTGCAGCGCGAACTCGGTCAGCTCTTTACTTTTGCGCCTTCGGGTAACGCGTGGATCGATGCTATGCAGCCCGGCGTGTCGAAGGCTTCGGGTATCGCACAGCTCGCGGAGCATTATGGCATTGGGCGCGATGAGGTTATGGCGTTTGGCGACTCGATGAACGACTACGAGATCATTCGCTTTGTCGGCACGGGTTGTGCGATGGAAAATGCACGCCCCGCGCTCAAGGCCGTTGCCGATCGCGTGGTGGGGCGCAACCGCGACCACGCCGTCCAGCAGGAGCTCCGCCACGTTTTGGAGAGCCTCGCCTGATCCGGCAGTTGGGGACGTTCCTTTTCCGCCGGCAGTGGGGGACAGTCCTTGCAACTTTTTCGCGAAGAGTGTCCCCAACGACTAGTCGTTTAAGAACGTCCCCAATGACTAGCCGATGACTAGGCGAGGGTTGCCATGATGGTGCGGGCGACGCCGTCGTGGTCGTTGTCGAACTCGGTGATGGCGTCGGCGGCGTCGCGGTCCTCGGGCTCGGCGTTGATCATGGCCATGCCGTGTCCCGCTGCCTGCAGCATGGGAATGTCGTTGATGTTGTCGCCGAACGCCCAGGCGTCGGCGAGACGCTCGCCCAGGTGCTCACATAGCCACGTGAGGGCCGTTCCCTTGGTGGCGCCCTCGCCCATAACCTCGATATTCATGGCGTACGAACGCGTGACCTCAATGCCTCCGAGCGTGTCGAGCTCCGCCGCGATGGCGTCGCGATCGGCTGGGTCGTGCCAGTACATGGCGATGCGTTCGAGCGTCTCGACCTCGTCGATCTTGCTGTCGATATCTATGTCGATCGGTGTTCGTGTGCGCTTGAGCGAAGCCGCGATGTGGGGGTCGCCGCCGCAGAATTCGTCCAGGCGCGTGTAGAGCGAGCGGGGGAGGAAGCACTGCCCGTCCGCGAAGATATCGAAGGTGACGTCATGGCCGGCGGCAATGCTATGGACGCGGTGGGCGATGGCGCGGTCGAGTGGTCGGCTCAAAATGCGCGTAGCACGTGAGGTATCGGTGGGCACATCGTCGTCGAGCTGCCAGACGCTGGCACCGTTGGCGCAGACGGCATAGTGCACGGCGGGATGGGCGAGGATGGGCTCAAAGACGCCCGACAGCGGACGTCCCGTGCAGGGCACAAATTCAATCCCGCGTCGAGCGAGTTCGTCGAGCATCGCCCAGGTGGCGTCGCTCATCTGCTTATCACTCGTCAGCAGCGTTCCATCCATATCGGAAAACACAATCATTCGCTGCGATCCTTTCTACTGGCATAAAAAGCGTGGCCGAGGGCGGTGATGCCCTGGCCACGCTTGGGTTCTATAACGGTCCGCGTCCTAGCGATCGGCGAGCGGCTTGTACTCCAGCGGCTCGATAACCGGGCGATACGCGGGACGGATGATGCGATGCGCGCAGAAGAGCTCTTCCATGCGGTGCGCCGACCAGCCGGCCATGCGGGCGACGGCGAACAGCGGCGTAAAGAGCGTCTCGGGCACGCCGAGCATCTTGTAGATAAAGCCCGTGTACAGGTCGATGTTGGCGCAGATGGGCTTGGTCATGCCGTGGTCGCGCATCACCTGCGGTGCCAGGCGCTCGATGCGCTCGATGAGTGCGAACTCATCGCCCAGGTCCTTCTTGGCGGCAAGCGTGCGCGCGTAACGGCGGCACACCTCGGCGCGCGGGTCGCTCAGCGTGTAGACGGCGTGGCCCATACCGTAGATGAGGCCCGTGCCGTCGAAGGCCTGTTTGTCGAGGATCTTGCCCAGGTAGGCTGCGACCTCGTCCTCGTCCTCCCAATTGGAAACATGCGCACGGATGTCCTCGTGCATGGACACGACCTTGGCGTTGGCGCCGCCGTGGCGCGGGCCCTTGAGCGAGCCGATAGCCGCGGCGTAGGCGGAATACGGGTCGGTGGCCGAGGAGGACAGCACGCGGCAGGCAAACGTGGAGTTGTTGCCGCCGCCGTGCTCGGCATGCAGCATGAGCATCACGTCGAGCAGCATGGCTTCGTCGCGGGTGAATGCCATGCCGCCGCGGAGCACCTGCAGGATGGTCTCGGCGGTGGAGAGGCCGGGCGTGGGGTGCGGTACATGAACCTCGGAGCCGCGGCGCTTGGCGACCGACGCCATATGCGCGAAGGCGGCGATGCGGGGGAGACGGGCGAGCATGGAGATGGCGACGTCGATTTCGTGCTCGGGTGTAATGGCGTCGGGCTCGGCGTCGAAGGCGTAGAGCAGCAGCACGGCGCGCTGAAGCACATTCATGATGCTCGACGACACCGTGGTCATGGGGAACTCGCGGACGTATTCGTCGCTCAGGTGCCTAAAAGCGCCCAGTCGTTCGCAAAAACCGTCAAGCTCTTCCTTGGTGGGCAGAGAGCCCGTGATGAGCAGATAGGCGACCTCTTCGTAGCCATAGCGATCCTCGGCCTGGGCGTTGTTGACCAGGTCCTCGATGCTATAGCCGCGCAGCGTAAGCTTGCCCTGGTCGGGCACGACTTTGCCGTCGACCTTGTTGTAGCCGTGCACATCCGAGATACGAGTGAGACCCGCGACCACGCCCGAGCCGTCGGCATTGCGCAGGCCGCGCTTGACGTTGTGCTCTACGAACAGGCCCTCGTCGTACGGGTCGGTCGGCAGGCCGTGGTAGAGGTTTTCGCTTTCGGGCGAAATCTGACGGCTCGCCTCGTAATCCAGAACCAGGCGGCTCAGGTGATCGTCGAAGCGGTAGTAGATTTTCTTGGCGTCGTAGGCCATACGCGCTCCTCTCCGGTTCGCTTTGGGGCCGCGCGCTTGGACGATATGACGTCAAGCTGCCCCGAGCGGCTTGTTCGCTACAGGCGGTACATAAAGTTAAAGACGTCCTCGCGCTGAATGGACACGTTGACGCCCGAAAGCTCGCCTGCCTCGGCCAGGGCCTTCTGCAGCTCGGCGAAGTCGAGCTTGGACTCGGCGGTGTCGGCCAGCATGGTCATGGTGAAGATGTCCCCGATAATGGACTGCGTAATGTCGCGGATGTCGACGTTGGCCTCGCCCAGAACACGGGTGACGCCGGCGACGATACCGGGGCGGTTCTTGCCAAGGACGGTGATGACGATGCGGGAGGACGAGATCTCGGCCATGGGAAACCCTTTCGCGTGGTTGCGGCGCGCGGGGGCGCTCCGCTACGGTACAGTGTTCATCATTGTACCTGTCTGGCGCCAAAAGGGGTGTGCTTACTGCGGCGTTACACGTCTGCAACATGGGTGAAGGTTCGATGGGGTGCGTGCTCGCTGCGGTTGGCCACGCCGCATTGCGCAAAGACCGTGAACCTTTTGTGGGACACGCGGCGCCGTGGTACCATAGCCGAGTTTGTTGTCTTGGTCGGAAACCAAGACGCCTTATGCGCTGATCGGTAACCAGCGCCTGACCAATAAGGAGTCCTACCATGAAGCAGGGTATCCATCCCCAGTATGTCGAGTGCACGGTGACGTGCTCCTGCGGCAACACCTTCAAGACGCACGCTACCGTGTCCGAGATGAAGGTTGAGCTTTGCAACGAGTGCCACCCGTTCTACACCGGCCAGCAGAAGTTCGTCGACACCGGTGGACGCGTCCAGCGCTTCGCCGACAAGTTCGGTGGCGCCGCTGCCGCCCAGCTTAAGAAGGCCGAGGAGGCCAAGGCTGCCAAGGCTGCCAAGGCTGCTGAGGCCGAGGCCGCTCGCAAGGCCGCCGCTGAGGCTAAGGCTGCCGAGAAGGCCAAGCGTGCTGCTAAGTTTGCCGAGGAGGCTGCCAAGCAGGCCGCCGAGGCTCCCGCAGAGGCTCCCGTCGAGGAGGCCGCTGCCGAGGCCGAGACCACCGAGGCTGCTGAGTAAATAGCTCGCCGAGGAATCGCTCGCATTCATGGCAAAAGGGCCGTGCATCCAATTGGGTGCGCGGCCCTTTTCTTTTTAAATTAGTGCGAACTAACCTGTCCCCATGGCACCACATGGCAGAGAGGCGGCGTTTGCCCAGATAGACCTGCCAAAATTAACCTGTCCCATTGTGGCAGGTTGGTCGTAGTTATTACGTGGCGGTCGAGCTCGACCGTATAGGCCGCGCCTTGTTTGGCTAAAGTACAATCATCTGTGTTTAACTCGTCCGCAGCTGCACGGCGTGGGCGATGGCCAAAAAGGAAAACCACATGGGATTCATGTCAAAGCTGTTGTCCTTTGGATCCGATAAGGACCTTAAGCGCTACTACAAGATCGTCGACCAGATCAACGGTCTTGAGCCCCAGTTTGAGAAGATGACCGAGGAGGAACTCCGCGCCCAGACCGATAAGTTCCGCGAGCGTTACGCCAACGGCGAGTCGCTCGACGACATGCTCCCCGAGGCCTTTGCCACCGTGCGTGAGGCTTCCAAGCGCACCATGGGTATGCGCCACTTTGACGTGCAGCTCATTGGCGCCATGGCACTGCACGAGGGCCACATCGCCGAGATGAAGACTGGCGAAGGTAAGACCCTCGTCTCCACGTTGGCCGGCTATCTTAACGCTATTGCCGGCAAGGGCGTGCACGTCGTTACTGTCAATGATTACCTTGCCAAGCGCGACTCCGAGTGGATGGGCCGCATCTACAAGTACCTGGGCATGACCGTCGGTCTGCTCCAGAACAACATGCCGCTCGAGCTCAAGCGCCCGGCCTACCAGGCCGACGTCACGTACGGCACCAACTCCGAGTTCGGTTTCGATTACCTGCGCGATAACATGGTCACCCGCCCCGAGCAGCGTGTGCAGCGCGGCCACAACTACGCCATCGTCGACGAGGTTGACTCCATCCTAATCGACGAGGCGCGTACCCCGCTCATCATCTCGGGCGCCGGCACCAAGTCCGCCAGCACCTACAAGGACTTCGCGCGTGCCGTGCGTGGCCTTGAGCGCGGCGAGGACGTGTCGCACGACATGCTCACCGCCACCGAGGACGTGGAGCCCACGGGCGACTATGTCATGGATGAGGCCAAGCACACCATTGCCGCTACCGAGCGCGGTCTTAAGAAGATCGAGCGCCGCCTGGGCATCGAGGACATCTACGCCGATCTCTCTGGCCAGCTGGTCAACCACCTGCAGCAGGCGCTGAAGGCCCAGTACATGTTCCACCGCGATAAGCAGTACGTGGTCACCAACGGCGAGGTCAAGATCGTCGACGAGTTCACCGGCCGCATTATGGAAGGCCGCCGTTATTCCGAGGGCCTGCACCAGGCCATCGAGGCCAAAGAGGGCGTGCTCGTACGCGAGGAGAACCAGACCCTGGCCACCATCACCCTGCAGAACTACTTCCGTCTGTACGACAAGCTCTCCGGCATGACCGGCACGGCACTTACCGAGGATGCCGAGTTCCGCGAGATCTACAAGCTGCCCGTCGAGGTCATCCCCTCCAACAAGCCCGTGCAGCGCGTGGACCACGAGGACCTGGTGTACCGCACCATTCAGGCCAAGTACAACGCCGTTGCCGACGACGTTGAGCGTCGTCACGCCAAGGGCCAGCCGGTCCTGGTGGGCACCGTCTCCATCGAGAGCTCCGAGAAGCTGTCCGCCGCCCTTACCAAGCGCGGCATCGCACACGAGGTCCTCAACGCCAAGCACCATGAACGCGAGGCCCACATCGTGGCCCAGGCCGGACGCTACGGCGCCGTGACCATCGCCACCAACATGGCCGGTCGTGGTACCGACATCCTGCTGGGCGGCAACCCCGACGAGTTGGTGCGCGAGCGCCTGGAGTACGAGGGCCTGACCATGGAGGACGTGACGCCCGAGCAGCTCGAGCAGTTTAACGCCGAGGCCAAGGAGACTTGCAAGGCCGAGCGCGAGCGCGTGCTTGCCGCCGGTGGCCTGACCGTTATCGGCACCGAGCGCCACGAGTCCCGCCGTATCGACAACCAGCTGCGCGGCCGCTCCGGCCGTCAGGGCGATCCGGGCGAGACCCAGTTCTACCTGTCGCTCGAGGACGACCTCATGCGCCTGTTCGGTGGCGACAAGATGGACCGCGTCTCCAAGATGATGGTCACGGCCGACATGGGCGACGACATGCCCATCCAGCACAAGATCATCTCCAAGGCCGTCGAGAGCGCCCAGCACAAGGTCGAGAGCATCAATTTCTCCATGCGTAAGAGCGTCCTTGAGTACGACGACGTCATGAACAAGCAGCGCCAGGTCATCTACGCCGAGCGCAATAAGATTCTTGACGGCAAGGACCTGACCGACCACATCACCGAGGTTATGCACGACACCGTGTACCGCTGCGTGCAGGAGTTCTGCACCAAGGACAGTCACGATGGCGAGCGCGACTTGGAGGGCCTGCGCAAGTGGGTTGTGGAGCTCACCGGCCACATCGATACGCCGAAGTTCCCCGACGAGGATTATGAGGCCCTGGCTGCCGATGTCCTGGCTTACGTAGAGAAGTGCTACAACATGAAGGCCGAGCGCTTGGGCGAGGACCTGATGCGCGAGCTCAACACCCAGGTCATGCTGCGCGTCATCGATACCCGCTGGATGAACTACCTGCAGGAGATGGATTACCTCAAGACCGGCATCGGCCTGCGCGGCTTTGGCCAGCGCGACCCGCTGGTCGAGTACAAGACCGAGGCCTACGGCGCGTTCCAGATGCTCGTCGATACCATGTATGAGGATTACCTGCGCACGGTTCTGCGCATCGAGATCAAGGCTGCCCCGCGTGCCGTGGAGCACAAGGAGGAGCCCGCGCTCGAGGGCGCGCGCTTCTCCGGTCCTGCCGAGGTCGATGGTGATAACGGCGACTCGGTGCTGCGCAAGCAGGCGCAGGTGCAGGCCCGCACGGCTGTCCAGGGTGGTCCGGCTGCCGTCAACAACGGTGGCAAGGTGACCACTTATCGCAAGTCCGAGAGCGACGATCCGTACGTCAACGTGGGTCGTAACGACCCGTGCCCCTGCGGTAGCGGCAAGAAGTTTAAGTACTGCCACGGCAGGAATCGTTAATGGCTGAGGCTTTAGAGATAACGCCCGCCGAGCTGGACGCGTTCGCGGACCGGCTCGGCGAGGTCGAGTCGTATCTCCACCTGGACGAGAAGCGTACCCGTGTGACCGAGCTCGAGGCCAAAAGCGTTGCCCCTGGCTTTTGGGATGACGCCGACGCCGCCCGTGCCACCATGGAGGAGATCGCGCGTACCAAGGAAGATATCGCTGCCGTGGACACCGCGCGCGGCGAGCTTTCCGATGCCCGCGCCGCGCTGGAGCTTGTCGAGGAGATGGGGGATGACCCCGACGCCGTCGCCCTTCGCGAGGAGGCTACAGCCACGGCTGAGCGCCTGGCCCGTGCTATCGATGAGCTTGAGCTTTCGAGCTGGTTTACCGGTGAGTTCGATCACGGCGATGCCATCGTGACTATCAAGCCCGGACAGGGTGGTCTGGAGGCCCAGGACTGGACCTTCATGCTCTTTAAGATGTACATGAAGTACTGCCAGCGTCGCGGCTGGAAGGTCACCATCAACGACTGTCCCGCGGCCGAGGTCATCGGCATCGACCGCGCGACCTTTACCGTCGAGGGCAAGGACGCATTTGGCATGCTGCGCGCCGAGGCCGGCGTCCACCGCTTGGTTCGCATTAGCCCCACCGACGACAAGAAGCGCCGCCAGACCACGTTTGCCGGCGTCGAGGTCATCCCCGTGCTACCCGATGATATCGACATCGAGATCAGTCCCGACGACATCCGCGTGGACGTATACCACGCGAGCGGCCCGGGCGGTCAGGGCGTCAACACCACCGACTCCGCCGTGCGCGTGACGCATTTCCCCAGCGGCATTGTGGTCACCTGCCAAAACGAGCGCAGCCAGATCCAGAACAAGGCCGCGTGCATGCAGATCCTCAAGGCTCGCCTGTACGAGATTGAGCTCGAGAAGCGTGCCGAGGCGCTCGATGAGATTCGCGGACCCAAGACCACGATTGGTTTTGGCAACCAGATCCGCAGCTACGTGCTCTACCCGTACCAGATGGTCAAGGACCTACGCACGGGCGTGGAGACCAGCAATGTCGAGGCCGTTCTTGACGATGGCGACCTGGACCCGTTTGTTATTGGCTACCATCGCTGGGCCACCGGCAACGCCGGTGCAGAAGGCTCGGAGGTCTAAAACATCGGGCGGCTTCAAACCGATGCCAAGCCCAACGGTTGGACGGGTTTGTATCCAGAATAAACCCTGCGCAGGGGTGGTTTTTGTCCGGCGAATCGGTAGAATCGAATACAAGAAGAAGTTCAAAGCGCATCCGTTTAGGTGCGCTTTTTTGAGGGAGGCAGCATGGCATATCGTCTGGACATCAAGCGCATTCTTTCGATGAACTTCTTTCACGACCTGCCCCAGATCATGTTGGGGTGTGCCTTGGCCGCCATCGCGACCGACCTGTTTTTGATTCCCAATGGTCTTGCCGCCGGTGGCGTTACGGGCCTTGCCACCATTATCCAGGCGGTCGGCGCGGCGCGAGGCGTGTCGCTTCCCGTCGGTATCCAGACCATCGTGATGAACGCCTTGCTGCTGCTGGTCGTTATGCGCGAGGGCGGCATGTTCTACGTGGTGCAGACCGCGACGGGCTTTGTGCTGCTGGGCTTCTTTACCGATCTGTTCGCCCCGTTTGTAGCACCTCTGGCGGATGCGGACCTGATGCTTCCCGCCATGTGGGGCGGCATTATTACGGGCATCGGTTACGGCATGGTGTTGCGTGCCGGCGCCAACACCGGCGGCTCGGACACGATTGGCCAAATCATTTCGCGTAACACCTCGCTGCCGGTGGGCTCGACCGTCATGGCAATCGACGTTGCCGTGTGTGCGCTGTCGGCTCCGGTCTTTTCAATCGAAAACGCACTATATGCAGGCCTTTCGATGGTCATTAGCGGCTATGTGATCGATGCCGTGGTCGATGGCGGCAACAAACGCCGTATGGTACTCATCATCTCGGATAAGTTCCCTGATATCGCTGCCGATATCATGTATGGCCTGGGTCGTGGTTGTACCAAGTTTAAGGCGACTGGCATGTATTCGGGTGCCGAGAAGCCGGTGATTATGGTCATCGTGAGCCGTCGAGAGCTCAATACCCTCAAGACGATCGTGCGCGAGCGCGATCCTCACGCCATTGTGACGGTCGCTGACGTTACGGAAGCCTTCGGCGAGGGATTCAAGGACATTAGCGCGTAGGGTCGACTGCGTTCCATCCAAAAGACGTTCACATTGATAAACCGTTTCATCAGCGGTTCTGCCTGCTAAATTGTTCAAATAATGATAAAAACTCTGGTAAAGCCATCAGTTTCCAGCATAATGAATGACGTACGTGCATTGCGGCTGTGTTGGGATTACCTTCGGTGCCGTGCGCATTTTGTCTAATGAGGATGAAAGGAAGGCACAATGAGCGACGAAGAGCTCAAAAAGGTTGCCAACGAGGTAAGGAAGGGCATCGTCACCGGCGTGCACGCTGCCAAGTCCGGCCATCCGGGCGGTTCGCTCGGCGCTGCCGACATCATGATCTATCTGTACTTTGAGGAAATGAACGTCGACCCGGCCGATCCCCGCAAGGCCGATCGCGACCGTTTTGTGCTCTCCAAGGGCCATTGCGCTCCGGGCCTGTACGCCGTGCTCGCCGAGCGTGGGTTCTTCCCCAAGGAGGATCTCGAGACGCTGCGCCATATCGGCAGCCACCTGCAGGGTCATCCCAACATGAACGACACCCCGGGCGTCGACATGTCCACCGGCTCGCTCGGCCAGGGTATCTCCGCCGCCGTGGGTATGGCCGTTGCCGCCAAGCACTGGGGCGATACTTACCGCACGTACGCCCTGCTGGGCGATGGCGAGAGCGAGGAGGGCCAGGTCTGGGAGGCCGCCATGTTTGCCGGCAACCAGCAGCTCGATAACCTCTGCGTGATCGTCGACCACAACGGCCTGCAGATCGACGGCCCCGTCGAGGAGGTCAACGACCCCATGCCGCTCGCCGACAAGTTCCGCGCGTTCAAGTTCCACGTGGTGGAGCTCGCCGACGGCAACGACTTCGACCAGATCCGCGCCGCCTTTGCCGAGGCTCGCGCCACCAAGGGGCAGCCGACCGCCATTATCGCCGAGACCCTGAAGGGCAAGGGCGTGTCCTTTATGGAGAACCAGGTTGGTTGGCACGGCAAGGCCCCCAACGATGAACAGTTTGAGCAGGCCATGGCAGAGCTCACGGCCGTCGGAGAGGAGCTCTAGGATGGCAGACGTCAAAAAAATCGCCACGCGCGTAAGCTACGGCGAGGCCCTCGTCGAGCTCGCCAACGAGCACGATGACTTTGTGGTCCTCGACGCCGACCTGGCCGCCGCCACGCAGACCGGCAAGTTCAAGGCCGCCTGCCCCGACCGCTTCTTCGACGTGGGTATCGCCGAGAGCAACCTGATGGGCGTCGCCGCCGGTATCGCGACCACCGGCCGCGTTGCCTTCGCGAGCACCTTTGCCATGTTCGCAGCCGGCCGCGCTTTTGAGCAGGTCCGTAACTCCATCGGCTACCCGCACCTCAACGTTAAGATTGGTGCCACGCACGCCGGTATCTCGGTGGGCGAGGATGGTGCCACGCACCAGTGCTGCGAGGATATCGCCCTCATGCGCGTCATCCCCGGCATGACTGTGATCGTTCCTGCCGACGACGTCGAGGCCCGCGCCGTGACGCGCGCCGCCTACGAGTGCGACGGTCCGGTGTACATGCGCTTCGCTCGTTTGGCCTCGCCGGTTATCAACGACCCCGAGACCTACAACTTCGAGTTGGGTAAGGGCATTGTCATGCGCGAGGGCGCCGACGTCACCATCATCGCCTGCGGCCTGATGGTCGGCGAGGCTCTCGAGGCCGCCGAGCAGCTCGCTGCCGAGGGCATCGACGCCGAGGTCATCAACATGCACACCATCAAGCCCATCGATGCCGACCTGATCGTCAAGAGCGCCACCAAGACCGGCCACGTCGTGACCGTCGAGGAGCATTCTGTAATCGGTGGCCTGGGCAGCGCCGTTGCCGACGTCCTGTGCGAGCAGTGCCCGACGCCCCTCAAGAAGATCGGCGTCAACGACACCTTTGGCGAGTCCGGCCCGGGTGCCGAGCTCTTGCACAAGTATGGCCTGGACGCCGCCAACATCGTGGCGACCACCAAGGAGTTCTTGGCATAAGGCAAGGCGGATCTCAAGGACTGCTTCGCCAGAACTATGGAAACCCGGCAGGGGCGCTCTCTTGGAGAGCGCCCCTGTTTCAGTTCAAGACTTTAGTCTGCTGGCCGCGCAGCGGCCAGCTTTGAACCACCCGCTACGCGGGTGGAGACAAACGGCTTTACAAAGCCACCCCTCCGACCGATATTGACGATTGTTCAGGCCGTCAAGAATTCGAGTCGAAGGGG
>DBFRXD010000069.1:0-36966 GCA_048502435.1 Collinsella aerofaciens | reverse complement strand
TTTTAAAAAAAGCCGCCGACACAATGTCAGCGGCTTATCAAATCCAAGGGTGGAGACGAAGGGAGTCGAACCCTCGGCCTCTGCCATGCGACGGCAGCGCTCTCCCAACTGAGCTACGTCCCCAGGACAAGTTGATATTTTACCTACGGCTCGCCAACTGTCAACGCCCAATACCCAGTCTTTTTGGGGCGGGGCTGTTTTGGCTACTTTTCGAACGTCCGAACCACCCGATGATATTTTCATCCCCGTCCCAGAATAATCATCGGCGAACGCGCTACTTTGCGCTGGTGAGGACGCCGGTGGTGTCGAACGCCGGGGTAAAGCTCTCGTCTACCGCTCCGCCTTCTTGCCAGAACATCGTCGTAAAGCCCAAGTCGTCGGCATGATCGAGCACCTGCTCGTACTCCTCGCGCGTCACGGCGCGCGCCAACTCGCCGCCTTGCTCGCGCATGAGCGCATTGGGCGTGTACTGGTTCATGACCGAAATCGGCACGTCACCCACCGTCTGCCACACCAGGTCCAGCACGCGGCACGAATCGTCCGCATGACCCGGCAGCACCAGGTGACGCACGATGATGCCGCGCTTCATGAGCCCGTCCTCGTCCACCAGCTCTCCCCCGCGACGCTCAATCTCGCGCGCCATCTGTGCCAGGCCTGACACGGCCACACGCGGGTAGTCCTGAATATGAGAGAGCGACTGCGCAAGCCCGGCATCGGCATATTTAAAGTCGGTGAGCCACACATCGACCAGATCGCCGAGCGCAGCCACGGCACTCGCCCGTTCATAGCCGCTCGTGTTGTAGACGATTGGAATGACCAGCCCGCGCGCCCGTGCCGAGGCAATAGCAGTCGGCAGCAGGTGCGAGTAGTGTGTCGCCGTCACCAGATTGATGTTGTTGGCGCCCTGGTCCTGCAGCTCCAGCATAATCTCGACCAAGCGCTCGGGCGTAATCTCAAGACCGAAATTGCCCGTCGAGATCTCGTGGTTTTGGCAGTAGACGCATTTGAGCGAGCAACCGCTAAAGAAAATCGTGCCCGAGCCGGCCTCGCCCGAGATGGGCGGCTCCTCCCACATATGGAGCGCCGCGCGGGCGACCTTAAGCGTGTCGTCGGCGCCGCACACGCCACGCGCGCCCTCGTCGCGCGCCGCGCCGCAACGGCGCGGACACAAATGGCAGGCGGGCGAAAAAAGTTCGGTCAACGACGTCGGCATAAAAACATGCTCCAAAACAACGATTCAGCAGCTCAAACGTAAAGGCCCGGATCGCACAGACGGCTCCAAGCCCAAGGCGCCGTAATCGTCCGACACGATTTTTGTAATGTCAAGACTGGAATCAACAAAGTGCCGCTTTATGATGTAGGTATTCCGCCCCCCGCGGAGCAACTGGGTGAACCGTCGCGTTTATTTAGGGAGCCCACACAGTCGTACTTAGTACAGGTATCCTTCGTTGTTAAGGACGCTGGAACAGTCGATGAGGGCACCCACCTGTTTTAGGTGGGTTCATTTTCGTAACGTGGGGGGTGGTTTTCTTTTGCCGATTTTGCCAAAAATTGCCATCGCAGATCTCGTATGACACCCAACGGCACTCGGCAGAACCCCCGCCAACATCCCAATATCTGGTAAGCGCGTGATAATCGCACGGCGTAAACCCCCGCACCCCCTCGGTCGAGTATCATGGGTCAGCTATGCCCTTTTGCGCGTAGCGCCCTTTGACCTTTTCCTTCGACGCTTGGCGGTTTTTTGATTCATGGCTTCATCCACGAGCTTCATACCGTACTTATGCGTGGCGGCCGCTGCCTTTATCACGACCTTTCTCACGGTACCCCTGGTCAAGCGCCTGGCAATCAAGCTCGACGCCGTCGACTATCCCTCCAAGCGCCGTATCAACACTAAGCCCATCCCACGCATGGGCGGCACCGCGGTCTTTTTGGGCCTCGTCGTCGCCTGTATTGTGCAGATCCTGGGCACCTGGTACCTGGGCTGGCCGCCCGTTTTGGTACCGCACCCGCGCCTTCACATCAGCTACCCCGTGCTGGCACTCTCCTTTACCGTGATCTTTGCGACCGGCGCGATCGATGATGTCTTCCAGCTCAAGCCCAAGCAAAAGCTGGCCGGCCAGGTGCTCGCCGCGCTCATCGCCTGCATCGGCGGCTTAAAAATCGGCGTCATCATCAACCCGTTTGCCCCCGGCGAGATCATGCTTGGCTGGCTCGCCTACCCCATCACCGTGATCTACCTAGTGGCGTTCACCAACATCATCAACCTCATCGACGGCCTCGACGGCCTGGCCACGGGCATTTGCGGCATCGCATCGTTCACCATGTTCACGATGGCCATGCTTTCGGGCCGCATCGACGCCGCCGCGCTCTCCATCGCGCTCTTTGGCTCGTGCGTGGCTTTTCTGCATTACAACTTCAACCCCGCGAGTATCTTCTTGGGCGACTCGGGGTCGCTGCTGCTGGGCTTCGCTTTGGGCTCCATCTCGCTGCTCAACGTGAGCCGCACCGCCGCGCTCACCTCGCTCATCATCCCGCTCATCGTGGCAGGCGTGCCTATAATCGACACGTTCAGCGCCATCGTGCGTCGCAAGCGCGCCCACATTAGCATCGGACAGGCCGACAAGGGCCACATCCACCACCGCCTGATCCAAGAGGGCTACAACCAAAAGCAGGCCGTGCTGCTCATTTACGCCTGGTGCATCATGCTTTCGGCCGGCGCCGCCGCAATCAATCAGGTCGAGGTGCCCACGCGCGTGCTCATCTTTGTCGTGCTCGCCATTGGCTCGACGGCCTTCGCCAAGCACCTGCACCTGTTTGAACCCGTCCTGCGCCACCATTACAACAAGCGCACACACGAGGACGAGCTGGTAACCCCCGACGACCCTGCTTTTAAGCAGGAGGAGCAAGCAGCCGAGGAACGTAAAGAAGAGCGCCACCACAGGCGCTAGGTTTTATTGCCGAGAAAGCAACTCATTGCCGCTGACCGCTCGCGACCGAGCCGCGACCGCCGCATAGCCCTCGCCCCACCGGCACCTCGCCTACTTACGCCCTACCCCTTTCAATAAACGCGTTATCATCTTGACCAATACACATACGTTAGGAGCAATCATGCCAAACGAGAACAGCTACGAAGTCGCGCTGCAAAAGAGCAACGCCATTCGCGAGGGCCTGGCAAAGACGCCCGAGAAGTTCACCATGCTCACCGGCGACCGCCCGACCGGACGCTTGCACCTGGGTCACTACTTCGGCACCCTCAAGGGCCGTGTTGAACTGCAGAACATGGGCGCCAAGACCAACGTGCTCATCGCCGACTACCAGGTCATCACCGACCGCGACACCACCGAGCATATCCAGGACAACGTGTACAACATGGTCATGGACTACCTTGCCTGCGGCATCGACCCCGACAAAACCATGATCTACGCGCACTCCGCCGTGCCCGCCGCAAACCAGCTCATGCTGCCGTTCCTGTCGCTGGTGTCCGAGGCCGAGCTGGCGCGCAACCCCACGGTCAAGGCCGAGATGGAGGCCTCGGGCCACGAGCTTACCGGCCTTCTGCTCACCTACCCGGTGCACCAGGCCTGCGACATTCTGTTCTGCAAGGGCAACGTGGTGCCCGTCGGTCGCGACCAGCTGCCGCACATCGAGCTCACCCGCACCATCGCACGCCGCTTTAACAACCGCTACGGCAAGGTATTTCCCGAGGTCGACGCACTGCTGTCCGAGACCCCGCTGCTGCCCGGCCTTGACGGTCGCAAGATGAGCAAGAGCTACGGCAACGCCATCAATATTTCGATGACCGCCGAGGAAACGGCCAAGCGCATCAAAAAGAGCCAGACCGACTCCGAGCGCATGATCACGTTCGACCCCGAGAACCGCCCCGGCGTGTCCGGCCTGCTTTCGACGGCTGCCATCTGTACCGGTCGTTCCGAGGTCGAGATTGCCGAGGAGATCGGCATGGGCGGCTCCGGCCAGCTCAAGAAGTACGTGACCGAGGCCGTCAACGAGTACTTCGCGCCGATCCGCGAGCGTCGCCAGCGCTACGAGAACGATCTGGATTACGTCAAGGACGTGCTGCACGAGGGCAATCGCCGCGCTAACGAGATCGCCGAGCAGACCCTGGCCGAGGTTCAGGACGCCATGGGCATGGTGTACTAGGCAAAGCGCTTTCGCACAACATAGACGGTGAGGCTGACCCCTCACCGAAACAGGAACAGGCCCGCTGGCAACTAACTGCCAGCGGGCCTGTTCCCGAAGTACACCGTTGAATCGCACAGAGGGGAGGGATGCGAATCAAACTCAACAGGGCAGGCTATTTCATCGCCTATTGTCTGCTCCGTTGCTGAAACCAATATAGTTCACTATGGTTTACTTTCTAGCGTCAATATGCGCCGCCATAGCTTCTCCATAAGTTAGCCCCGGTAAACCTGCAGCGGAAAACCACCACAAAGGGGACAGGCACCTTTGTGGTGGTTTTAGCCACGGTAGAGCCGCTAGAGCCCTGCTGGCCAGCGACAGGCGGCCAAGTCGACGTGCATGTCGTCCTTAAACGCCACACCCTCCCCTAGCAAAAGCTCACGTTGAGCATCGGGGCCGCCAAACGCAAAGCCCTCGCAAATACGGCCATCGGCAAACACCACACGATGGCAGGGAATCTGACCAGGGCGCGGATTGCCGTGCAGCGCATAGCCCACATAGCGCGCGCTTCGCGGACGGCCGGCGAGCAGCGCCACCTGGCCGTACGTGGCGACCATCCCCTCGGGAATCTGCTCGACCACCTCGTACACCCGTTCAAAAAAGCCCTCAGACGCCAACATGCGCTCCTTTCAACCGGAACCAGCATAAACCCCCACAAAGGTGCCTGTCCCCTTTGTGGTGGTTTTGACCGGATAGTTAGTTGGCGGGGCGGAAGAAGGCTACGGCTACGGCGCCGGGACCCACGTGGGTGCCGATGGTGGCGCCAATGGTGTGGATGGGCAGCTCGTTCTCGGCATGGCCGGCCCACAGCGCGGCGCTGTCCTCGATATACTTCTTGAGCACCGCGTCCGAAAGACCCGTATAACCAAGCGCCAGCGGCATGGAGAAGTCGACGCCGCCAGCCTGCTCAACCTTCTGGTTCAACAGGTTTCGACCGTTCTTGGAACCGCGCGCCTTGCCCAACTGCACGATGAGGCCGTCCTCGGCGGCCACGACCGGCTTCACGTTGAGCAGCGTACCCACAGCGCCCGCCGCAGCAGACAGGCGGCCGCCGCGCACCAGGTATTCCAGCGTCTCGAGCAGGCCGATGACGACCACGCGGTCACGAACGGCCTCGACGGCCGCCGCAATCTGGGCCGCACTACGGCCCTCGTCCACCAGGCGCAGCGCATACTCAACCAGCACGCGCTCGCCCAAGGTCACGTTATTGCTGTCCACAACGAACACGTCGCCGCCCGGCGCCTCGGCAAGTGCGGTACGGGCGCTCTGATTGGTGCCCGAAAGCTTGGCGCCCACGGTAATAATCACGGCCTCGTCGCCGGCCTCACGCGCTTCGGCAATTGCCTGTGAAAAGGCATACGGGTTGACCTGACCGGTCTTGGGCAGCTCATCGCGCTCCACGAGCATCTCGTAAAAGCGCTGGTGATCGATGTCGACGCCATCCATATACACGTCGGAGCCAAAGGTGACGGACAGCGGCAGAACACGTAGAGCGGGGTGCTCCGCCGGAGACATATCGCTGGCGGAATCGGTAATAATGCGGACGGACATAGCGAATCCTTTCTTGCGCAGATCTCGCGCAGGGAATTTTGACAACAATGTCCCGACACGGCGTGCGCGCTCAAACGGGACGATGCAGTTGTTAATTGGAAGCAAATGCCTTGGCGGCCTTAGATCTCGCGCAGGGTGTTGAGAATCGTACGCAGCGACGCGTACATCTGCTCGCGTTGCTCCACGCCCATGGCCTTACCGGTGGTGTCGAGCACTTCGCGAATGATGCGATCGGCCTCGCTCATGCTCTCGCCGCCCAGGGCAGTCAGGCGCACCGGGGCACGGTACTTGACGGCCGCATCACCCGAATCATCGACCTCGACGTAGCCGCCCTCCTCCAGATGTGCCAGCGTGCGCGAAACGGCGGCACGGGTAACGCCGGCCATGCGGGCGAGGTCGGCGCCGGTCAGGCCGTCCTTGCTGCGCTCAAGATAGTACAGGCACATGACGTCGGAGCCCTTAAGGCCGAGCCTTGCGCCTTCGGACGTCTTGATGCGCTGAATCTCCTTGTAGAGCCCGCTGATCAGTCCGACAAAATCCTCAAAACGTGTCTCGTCGTTCTGCTGCATGGGAGACGACCGCCTTTCGCTTGCATGATGCTAACGGGTTAACATCTTAACCGTACCCAGCGGACGCCAGCCCTGCGTGCCTCATTTGTTGACCCATCAACATAAAAACCACCACAAAGGACAGGCGCCTTTGTGGTGGTTTTGGGCATCAATAGGTTCTAGGCGCCGCTACAGCTCCACACAGGGATTGTCGCGGGTCACAAGCGTCTTAACGACAACCGTCGCTCCCAGATAGCGCTCAAGCAGCTCGGCCAAGCGATCGATGGCAGCCTGGCAGTCCCCCATTCGCTCGGGCTCTACGCACTCAATCGCCAGGAATGCGTCGGCCGAATCGTCGGATAGAGCCGTTCGAACGCCATCGCGCCAGTTCCAGCAGCGGCACACGGCGCCCGCATCGTCAATGTAGGCGAGCTCGCCGGGCAGCGTCGGGTCATCCGCTTCCTCGCCAAGTGGCAAGAACGCATCGCCACCGTCGGTCACCTTCAAGCGAAGATCTCCCTCAATCGCATGCAGGTCCTCGCCGCCAACGGGCAGCGCGTAGGACAGCGACACCGTGTTATAGATGTCCACCGCCGGCGTGATGTGGCCCACCGGCTTCCCTTTGAGCACGCGTTTGAGCAGGTTCTCAACTGAGCAACGCGCGCCCTTCTTGGTCTTGAACAGCCGGTACGCGTCACGCCAAGCCTTAACCGGCGCATTCTCGCTGATGGTATCACTCGTCAGGTGGCGTTCCGCATCGATGTTGGCGCGATCGAGCAGCGCCGCAATCGCGTCCACGTCCTCTTGAGGAATCTGAGCCGCGGGCTTCATGCCCTTCACAACCACAACGCCGACCGCTGCCCGCGGAAACAGCTCCCAGAATGAATCCTCGGCAATAAAGCTCTTCATACGCTCTCCCTTCATTGTGCGCGCCCGAGCGAGGGCACCTAAAAAGCGCCCTTACGACGGCCACCTTCAAAGTCCTACGGTGCCGCCACAAGAGCGCTTACGCTGCCCCCATCCGGAGAAGGGGGCGATATGTCAGGCGTATTGTAACCTGAGTCATCCGCGCGAGCAAAACCACCACAAAGGTGCCTGTCCCCTTTGTGGTGGTTTTGGGTCTGAGGCGACGCTAGTGGCGGAGCCCCAGCAAGCCGCGGCCGCGATGGCGGGCGTCGGCGGACACCTGGGCGTGCGGACCGGCAGCCTTGACGGACTCGGGCAGGTGCGAGTACTTCTTCTCGAAGTTCTCCTCGAACATCACCGCCAGGTTGTGCGCTGCCTCGTCGTAGCGCGCGGTGCTCTGCCAGTACTGGCGCGGCACCAGGATGCCATCGGGCACACCGTGGCACGTAGTGGGAATGTCGACATTAAAGATATCGTCGTGCACAAACTCGCTGTCCTCGATGGTGCCGTCGAGGGCGCGAGCGACCAGTGAGCGCGTGTAGGCCAGCTCGATGCGATGACCCACGCCGTAGCCGCCGCCAATCCAGCCGGTGTTGACCAGATAGACGCGCGTGCGGCCGTCGGCGATACGCTCACCGAGCATCTTGGCGTAGACCATAGGATCGAGCGGCATAAACGGCTCGCCGAACAGCGAGGAGAACGTGGGCGTGGGCTCGGTGACGCCGACCTCGGTGCCGGGAATCTTAGCCGTAAAGCCCGTCACAAAGTGATACATGGCGGCGTCGGCCGTCAGGCGCGAGATGGGCGGCAGCACGCCAAAGGCATCGCAGGTCAAAAACAGCACGACGCTCGGGGTGGTGCCCATGCCCTTGGTCCACGCGTTGGGAATGTGCTCCACAGGGTAGGCCACGCGCGTATTGTGCGTGATCGAGACGTCGTCGTAGTTGGGCTTGCGATTCTCGTCGAGCACCACGTTTTCGCAGATGGCGCCAAAGCGGACGGCGTTGAAGATCTCGGGCTCGTGGAACACGTCCAGGCCCTCGCACTTGGCGTAGCAGCCGCCCTCGACGTTAAAGATGCCCATGTCGGACCAACCGTGCTCGTCGTCGCCGATCAGCAGGCGCGTGGGGTTGGCCGAAAGCGTGGTCTTGCCGGTGCCCGACAGGCCAAAGAAAATCGCGGTCTCGTGCGTGACGGGATCCATGCTGGCCGAGCAATGCATGGGCAGTACGTCATCCTCGACGGGCAGCAGGTAATTCATGACGCTGAAGATGGACTTTTTGATCTCACCGGAGTAGCCGGTGCCCGCGACCAGAATCACGCGCTCCTGGAAGTTGATGACAACCGCGGCGCTGGAGTTGAGGCCCTTGATGGCGGGGTCACACTGGTAACCTGGCGCGGCAAGGACGCAGAAGTCCGGCTCGCCGGTGCGCGCGATTTCGCGGGCAAGCGGGCGGGCGAGCATCTGCTTAATAAAGAGCGCCTGGTTGGCACGCTCGCAGGCGACAAGCAGGCGACGCGTATGGTTACGATCGGCGCCGGCCATACCGCGCGTGACGAACACATCGCGCTCGTTGAGATAGTCGACGATGCCGGCTTTGATGACCTCGTAGCTTTCGACGGACAGCGGGCGGTTGACGGCACCCCAGGCAATCTTGTCGTGCACGTCGGGCGTATCAACGATAAAGCGGTCGTTGGGCGAACGTCCGGTACGCTCCCCCGTCTCGATCACGAGTGCACCGTTGGAGGCCATACGGCCCTCTTCGCGGCGAATCGCATGCTCGACGAGCTCGGCTGCCGGCAGGTCGACCAGCAGGCGGGGCTGGTTCTCGGCGGGATCTTCGACCAGCGTAATGCCAAAGTTGGACAGAACTTCTGCGGGGGTAACACCTGGCATGGGGCCTCCTTTAAAAGCGCGACACGTGGACGCGGCGCGCACTTTACTCACGTAAAGCCCGTTGTACCCGATATGCAAAAACGTTTTTGCGGCAACGGCGAAGCGCCCGCCCAACGGTCAAAAATCGCACGCAAGCGGCCTAGTCATTGGGGACGTTCTTAAACGACTAGTCGTTGGGGACACTCTTGAACAGGCAACAGCCAAGGAGTGTCCCCAGATGCCGGCACTTAGGGACGTTCCCAAAGTGCCTGCACATAAGGAACGTCCCTAAGTGCCGACTACCGAATGGCGCCGCCGAAATTATCGAACAACCTGTTCAAAAACACGAGCGGACACCGCGGTGTCTATACTAGAGCGCAGCAATAGAAAGGACCCCGCTTTGAGCATCACGCCCCTCGATAGCATTCGCCGCGCCATCGCCCGCCGTAACGGCATCTCCAACCCCGCTGCATCGAAAGACGGCGCCGCGAAGGCCCAGGGCGGCCGCATCGAGAACGGCCTGTTCCCCGCCTCCCACACGGCCGAAGAGCTCGCGCGCATCCAGGAGCTGAGCCAGCGCAACGCCGGCGGACCCGATAGCAGCCAAGCCACACGTCGCCGGCGCGAACGCGATCGGGAGCCCGGCCCCGTCCGCCGCATGGTCAACGCTTGGTGGAACCGTCTGCTCGGCGCCGTCTACGGCGGCGGCTTCTCCATGCAGGAAGCGGAATACGAGGAGCACGCCACCAGCCGCGACTATCTTTGGAACACCCTCGGCACCGCCGTATGGGGCCTGGCGTTTCCGTTGCTCACCATCGTGTCTACGCAGCTCGTGGGCGCCGAAGAAGCAGGCAAATTCTCCATCGCCTTTGTCACCGGCACGCTCATCATGATCGCGTGCAACTACGGCGTGTGCAATTTCCAGGTCTCAGACATCGACGAAAAGACGTCCTTTGCCTCCTACCAGCTCAACCGCTGGCTTTGTGGAGCGCTCGCCCTAGGCTGCGGCCTCATGTACAGCAGCGCCCGCGGCTATGATGCGCAGATGGCGACGATCGGCCTGGGCGTCTACCTGTATAAGGTCATCGATGGCGTCGCCGACGTGTACGAAGGCCGCCTGCAGCAGGCCGACAAACTCTACTTGGCTGGAATGAGCCAAACGCTGCGCTCCGTCGGCGTCATCGCGGTCTTCAGCGTGGCGCTGTTCCTCACGCGCAGCATGCCCATCGCGGCCATGGCCATGGGTGTCACCGCGATCGCCTCGCTCGTGCTGGTCACCGCGCCGCTCGCCCTGCTCGAGACCGAAAAATCGCGCCGCGTGAGCCTGCGCGAGGTCGGTCACCTGTTTGTCCAGTGCGCCCCGCTCTTTGGTGCACTGTTCCTGTTCAACCTAATTGAGAGCATGCCCAAGTTTGTGATGGAAGGCACGCTGGCATACAAATATCAGCTGTACTTTAATGCCCTGTTCTTTCCGGCGCAGGCTATTCTGTTGAGCATTGGATTTATCTATAAACCGCAGTTCCTGCGCTTGTCGAGCATTTGGGCTAATCCTCGCAAGCGTCGTCGCTTTGACCTGATTATTGTTGCCGTTATGGCGCTGATCGTGGCCATCACCGGCGTGTGCGCCGCATTTATGGCAGGTCCCGGTATTCCCCTCATGAGCTTTATGTACGGCCTCAGCTTTGAGCGCTACCGTACGCTGGCGTTGCTGATGGTCGTCGCCGGCGGCGTCACCGCGGCCATCGACTTTATCTACGCCATCATCACGGTGCTACGCCACGCTGGAGACGTCACCAAGATCTACCTGATCTGCTTCGCCGTAAGCGTGGTGCTGCCTGTGATCTTGATTAAGCTGCTGGGTCTGATGGGCGCTGTGGTGAGCTACCTAGCCATCATGGCCCTACTCCTGGTGCTACTGATTATCGAGTACGCCCACATCCGCCAACGCATAGAACGCGACCGCAACCCATACGGCGCCTAATTAGCTGCCCGGTCACCGGAATTTGCGATGGAATCACCCCGGCTGGGGTCTCGTTGCGGACAATATTCATCACGCAAAACTAAGTGAGTAGACTTTTACCGAATCCCCGACCACACCGACAGAGCACAAGTCTGTGACCTGCGGTTTTATTGAGGCAAATATGTTGGGTGCTCGGCATTTCCAAAAAAGTCTACTCACTTAGCCGGCGGGCAGCCAAATGATTATTTAATCCCCGTCCCAGAGAAATCAATTAGCGGGCAGAAGGGCAAAAGTAGTCAAATAAGCCCCGTCCCAAATTAGCTACCCCTTGCACCGATTATTCGCCCGGGTTGATGTTCGCGTAGAACTCCGCCCCGTCGTCCAGGCGCAGGATGCCCACGCGACCGAACTCGGAGCCGGTGGCGGCAGCGCAGTCGATGTCGATGCGATCGGGCACACCGGCGGCATCCTCGCCGCCCAGGCGCACAATCTGCCCGCGGCCCGACTCCTCATCGAGCCCCGCAAGACCACCGACCTCGCAATAACGCCCGAGCGACACCGTTGGCGTGTGGCCACTCACCACGACCGGACCCTTGCCCTCGGCAGAAAGCAGCCCAGTCGGCACATCCCAATAGCCGTGACGAATCCACAGCAGGTCATCGGACGACTGCACCGCGAGCATCTGCTGCAGCAGCTCGCGATCGGCACCCACCGCTCCGACGCCATCGGCACAATCGACACCATGCTCAAGCAAAAACGCGCGCGCCGCCTTCATCTCGATTCCAGCATGTACCAGCAGATACGGGCGCTCCTCGGTCTCGACCACCGCGTAGAGCGGCAGCGCGGCCATCCATCGCACGAGCTCCTCGTATGCCTCAAATTCCATGTCGTTGAGCTGCTCACGCGTCGTCCAGCCACCGTTGATATCCCAGGTCTCGGCATCGAGCGGATCCTGGCCAATGATGGCATCGAGCATGATCTGCTCGTGATTACCCTTGAGCACGTGGGCGTTGGGCAGCGAGCGCACGAGCTTAATAACGCCGACCGGATCGGGCCCGCGATCGATCATGTCGCCCAGCACGTACAGCGTGTCGTCGGACGTCAAAGAGATCTTAGACAGGGCCTCGTCAAGCGCACGCACGTGCCCGTGAGCATCAGATGTCACATAGATCGCCATGGTACGCCTCTCCTTGCATTGCGGCAGAAGCCCGGTGCCGCAACTAAAACTTCAAGTTGAACTTAAACGTTACCCATTGTACTCCGTTGCAATAAAGCTGGAAAGGGTTTCCGAGCAGAGGCAAAGACGGCAGCCATCTATGACGATATCGCGCACGCCCGCAATCCAACCCCATAAACCCACCATCTTTGGGTACAAATAACCGCAGACAACTGACCGTGCCACGCCAACCACCCAGGAGCGGACACTATCCATGAACCAGATCCTTCTCTTTATCGGCCTCGTCATCATTTTGTGCCTGACCATCAAACCCGTCGGCAAAAAACTCCCCTTCCCCACCCTGCTCATCTTTATCGCGCTGGGCATGCTGTTGGGCGTCAACGGCCCGACGCATATCGACTTTAGCGACTACGCACTCACCGAAACCGTCTGCAGCACGGCGCTGCTGTTCATCATGTTCTACGGCGGCTTTAACACCAATATCGACCGCGCCAAGCCCGTCGCTGCGCCGGCGGTGCTGCTGAGCACGCTCGGCGTCGTCATCACTGCCGGCATCACCGGCGTGTTCGCCCACTTCGCGCTGGGGTTCGACTGGATCGGTGGCCTGCTGCTGGGATCGGTCGTGGCATCCACCGACGCGGCAAGCGTCTTTAGCGTACTGCGTGAGCACAGCCTGTCGCTGAGAGGTGGCACCGACTCGCTGCTCGAGGTCGAATCGGGCTCCAACGACCCCGTCGCCTACATGCTCACCGCCGTGCTCGCCACACTAGCGGCCGGCGGCGACATCAACATTCCCGCACTGCTGACCAAGCAGATTATCCTAGGCGTGGGCCTGGGCCTTGCCATCGGCTGGGCGGCGGGCCGCCTGATTGAACGCGCGCACGCAACGGCCAAGGACGCGCAGACCATCTTTTTGTTCGCCGTGGCCATCGTCGCCTACGCGTTACCAAGCTATCTGGGCGGCAACGGCTTTTTGGCCGTATACCTGGCAGGCATTGTGCTGGGTGCCAGCGACATCACCGGCAAGGTCGAGATGGCGCACTTCTTTGACACCCTCACCGAGATGGCAGAGATGACCATCTTCTTCTTGCTCGGCCTGCTCGTAACGCCCGCGCGCCTGCCGCAGATGCTGCTGCCGGGCCTGGCGCTCATGGCGTTTATGCTCTTTGCGAGCCGCCCCATCGCTGTCGGTCTGCTGTTGGCGCCCTTTAAGACAAACCCCCGCCAGGTCGCGCTCGTAACCTGGGCGGGCCTGCGCGGAGCAGCTTCGGTCGTCTTTAGTCTCTTTGCCGTGGTGGCCGGCGTTCCCGGCGGGCACGACCTGTTTGACCTGGTATTTGTGATTGCCGTGTCGAGCATTGTGGTGCAGGGCTCGCTGCTGCCGGCGGTGGCGAAGAAGCTCGATATGATCGATGCGACCGGTGACGTGCGCCGCACCTTTAACGACTACCGCGACGAGGACGGCATGTCGTTTGTAAAGCTCAAGGTGGGCGCTGGACATCCGTTTGCCGGACGCTCGCTCGCGGACATTGGCAGCGCCACAGACATGCTCGTGGTCCTGGTGCTGCGCGACGGGGCGCACCCGGTGCTGCCCAACGGCGATACCGTCATCGAGGAAGGTGACCTGCTGGTGATGGCCGCGCCGACGTTTGAAGAGCGTGCCGAGGTTAAGCTGCGCGAGGTCACCGTAACCCCCCACGGTCGCCTGGCCGGCCAGCGCCTGCGCGATGTGCCGCAGGGCAAGCATCCGTTTATTGTGGTGATGCTCAAGCGCGACGGCCAGACGATCATCCCCGACGGAAACACCCTCATATACGCCGGCGACGAAGCCGTCATCGCCACGCTGGCGTCGTAGCGGCCAGGGGGTGGCTAATTTGCGACGAAGAGATCAAGCGCCTAGAGAACCTTATGTCTTCGCTCGCTGATTTGGATTTGCCTGAGGAGTAAAGCGCCCCTCCCCCATGTAACCATCCTGTAAATCATAGCGGCGTAGTCGAGTTTTACCGTGATGCGGTCGCGCCTACCGCTCCACTGTGCTAAAGTATCCCGAACGTTCAAACGACTACGAGGGGAACCAGAAGATGGCACGTGTGCACAACTTCTCAGCTGGCCCGGCCGCACTGCCTACAAGCGTGCTCGCCGAGATCGCCGACGAGATGATGGACTACCGCGGTTGCGGCATGTCCGTGCTCGAGATGAGCCATCGATCTAGCATGTACCAGCAGATCATCGACGACGCCGAGGCAACCCTGCGTCGCCTGCTGAGCATCCCCAACAACTACCGCGTCCTGTTTTTGCAGGGCGGCGCCACGCTGCAGTTTGCGGGCATCCCCATGAACCTCATGCGCCGCGGCCGCGCCGGCTACATCGTGACCGGCAACTTTGCCAACAAGGCATACAAGGAGGCCGCCAAGTACGGCGAGGCCGTGCTGCTCGCGAGCTCCGAGGACACCAATTTCGACCGCATTCCCAACATGGCCGACATCAACGCGCGCATTGCCGCCGAGGCCGCAGGCGACGGGCTCGACTACGTCTACATCTGCCAGAACAACACCATCTTTGGTACCATGTACCACGAGCTGCCCAACTGTGGCGACGTACCGCTGGTCGCCGATGTCTCGAGCTGCTTTTTGTCGCAGCCGCTCGACGTCGAACGCTACGGACTCATCTACGCCGGCGCGCAGAAAAACGCCGGCGCCGCGGGCGTGACCGTGGTCATCGTGCGCGACGACCTCATCACAGATGGCCCCGCCTTTGCGCAGACGCCGCAGTACATGGACCTTAAGACCCAGGCCGCCAAGGGCTCCATGCTCAACACGCCCAACACCTTTGGCATCTACGTATGCGGCAAGGTGTTCCGGTGGGTCGAGGAGACCGGCGGACTTGCCGCCATGGCCGAACGCAACTGGGCCAAGGCCAACCTGCTCTATGACCTGCTCGAGCACAGCGAGCTGTTCCATGGCACCACGCAGGCCGACAGCCACTCCATCGCCAACGTTACCTTCCGCTCCGGCGACACCGAACTCGACGCGGCCTTTGTCGCAGGCGCGGCCGAGCACCAGATTCAAAACGTCAAGGGCCATCGCCTGGTGGGCGGCATGCGCGCAAGCGTCTACAACGCCGTGACCATGGAAGACGTGCAGGCACTGGCCTCGTACATGAAGGACTTCGAAGCGCAGCATAGTTTGAGCCCGCGATCTAACTAGCCCGCAACCCGCGGGCCGACCAGCCACTTCAAACCACCTGTTTAAACCAAACCTGCTAAGGAGTTTTTCATGCGCAAGATCAAAACCATCGACGACATCACCAAGGACGGCAAAGTCGAGTTTGGCGAGGGCTACGAGTTTGTAAGCACCACCGAGGAGGCCGACGCCATTCTGATGCGCTCCACCGACCTGCACGGCTACAAGCTGCCCGAGGGCATCCGCGCTATCGCCCGCTGCGGCGCCGGCGTCAACAACATTCCCGTCGAGGAGTACGCCAAGAAGGGCGTCGTCGTCTTTAACTCCCCCGGCGCCAACAGCAACGCCGTCAAGGAGCTCGTCCTGGGCATGCTGGTGCTTTCGAGCCGCGGCGTGGTGCAGTCGATGAACTGGGTGCGCGACAACGCCGATGATCCCGAGATTCAGGTCGATGCCGAAAAGGCCAAGAAGGCCTTTGTGGGCCGCGAGCTCAAGGGCAAGCGCATCGGCGTCATCGGTCTGGGCAACGTAGGCTCCAAGGTCGCCAACGCCTGCGTCGACCTGGGCATGGACGTCTACGGTTACGATCCGTTCATTTCCGTCGAGCACGCGTGGGTGCTGAGCCGCGAGGTGCAGCGCGTGGGCACGCTCGAGGATCTCTGCCGCGGCTGCGATTACCTCACGGTGCACGTGCCCAGCAAGGCCGACACCATCGGCATGATCAGCACCGAGCAGATTAACCTGCTGGCACCCGACGCCGTGCTCATCAACTACGCACGCGAAACCATCATTGACGAGGACGCCGTCGACGCCGCCCTGCGCGAGGGCAAGCTCAGCTGGTTTAGCTGCGACTTCGCCACGCCCAAGACGGTCAAGATGCCCAATACGTTTATCACCACGCACTCGGGCGCCGGCACCGGCGAAGCCGAGGCCAACTGCGCCGACATGGCCATCAGCGAGCTCAAGGATTACCTGGAGAACGGCAATATCGCGCACAGCGTCAACTATCCTGCCTGCAGCATGGGCAAGGCGCGCGCCGCAAGCCGCATCGCCTGCCTGCACGCCAACGTGCCCAACATGATCGGCCAGATCACGGCAATCCTGGCCAAAGACAACGCCAACGTGCAGCGTATGACCAACGAGTCCGCCGGCGAGAACGCCTACACCATGTTCGACACCGACGAGCACCTGGACAGCAGCACCATCGAGGCGCTCAAGCAGATTCCGTCGATGTATCGCGTGCGCGTGATCAAGTAGCGCCGACTGACCTGACGGGCAGCTCCCCATGTGGCCTGCCCGTCACTGACATTGAATGCCCGCGGGGGTGCCTTTCGCACGAGAGGCGCCCCCGTTTTTGTGAGCGCTCCATTAAATGCACCGAGCCGCTTCTTGGCATACAATCTGTATGTTGACCTAACTATCTGTGAGGTGCCTATGGTTGATACAGATTTTGCTTGGCGGCTTACGCAAGGGCTCGTGCGGATCGACAGTTCCGACCCAGGTGCGAATGAGGACGAGATTGAACGCTATATCAAAGCGTTGGTTGAGGCTCAACTGGGGCGGTTGAGCCATCCGGTGCTCCATGCCGTGCAGGTTGAGGAACTCGAGGTGCTGACCGGACGCCGCAATCTCATGGTCACCGTGCCCGGTTTGAGCGACGAGCCACGGCTCGTCTATATCTGCCACATGGATACCGTTACCTTGGGCGATGGCTGGGACGCAAACACGCCGCCGCTCGGGGCGGTCGTGCGCGACGGCAAGCTCTACGGCCGCGGTGCCTGCGATATGAAGAGTGGCCTGGCCTGCGCCATTGCCGCACTGGTCCATGCACTCGAGCGCGTAGCGGCAGAGGGCGAGCTGCCCCGACGCGGCTTTTCGCTCATCTGCTCAGTCGACGAGGAAGATTTTATGCGCGGCTCAGAGACCGCGATCGATGCTGGCTGGGTCGGCTCGCGTGAATGGGTGCTGGACACCGAGCCCACTGACGGACAGATCCAGGTGGCGCACAAGGGGCGTACGTGGTTCGAGATTGAAATGGCTGGCGTGACAGCGCATGCGAGCCAGCCGTGGAAGGGCGCGGATGCCGTCGCCGCCATGGCCGAGGTCGTGTGTTCGCTCCGTCGCGCGTTTGTGGCGCTGCCCGCGCACGATGAACTGGGGTCTTCGACCATCACGTTTGGGCAGATCGAAGGTGGCTACCGTCCCTATGTCGTGCCCGACCACGCCAAGGTCTGGGTCGACATGCGTCTGACGCCTCCGACCGATACGGCCGCCGCGAAGCGCATGGTAGAGCAGGCCATCGCCGGCGCCGAAGCCGCGGTCCCCGGTTGCCATGGAAGCTATACCGTGACAGGCGACCGCCCCGCTATCGAGCGCGATCCGACCTCTCCCCTTCTAGCAGCGCTCAAGCGTGCCGCCGATGACGTGACGGACGCGGACACGACCGTCGGCTTCTTTACCGGCTACACCGACACCGCCGTCATTGCCGGCAAGACAGGTAACCGCAATTGCATGAGCTACGGTCCCGGGTCGCTCGCGCTCGCGCACAAGCCCAACGAATATGTGCCCCACGCCGATATCGTTCGTTGTCAGCAGGTGCTAATCGCGCTCGCCGATAACGTGCTCTGGGACGAGAGCTGCCAAGTTGGGGCATAATAAGCCGCGAACAAACCGAATCGTGCGTTAGGACCGCCCATGAAAGCACTTCCGTTTCCCTGCATCCGCCCGGCTCAGGACCGCGTGCTCGAGGCGCTGCCTGCAATGGGCAGCGTCCTGAGCGGCAACGATGCTTTGCGCAGAGCCATTGCCGATGGTCTGATGCTCAAGGACCCGGGTGCGGCGTATTACGTGTACGAATGCTCGGGCGAGCCGGGACGTGTGACGGGTGTCGTGGCGATCTGCCCGGTTAACGTGCTGACGGGTAGCGACGAGGCTGCCGCCGAGAGCGTCGACGCACTCGCCGCCGCGCGCGCGATCACCGACCTCAAGGTACAGCCCCGTCCCGTAACGCTTGTCTACGAAGCCTCTCCCGTCATGGATATCATCCTCGGCGCCGCAAAAGAGGGCGCTTCACTCTATGCCGTCACCGACCCCGCCGGCATTACGCACCGCGTGTGGGAGGTCAAGCGCGAGGACGCCGTCGGGGCCATCCGCGCCATGCTCGACCAGGCGCCGGAGCCGGCACTGGCCGACGACCCTGCCTACGCTGTCGCACTAGTCGAGGCATCACAGCTCCTGGCCGACGATGCACGTGCCGCCGGCACTTACACGGGCAAAGAGCCGTTCAACTTTGCCGTAGCTGCGCTCTTCCCCGCCGCGCAGGTCAGCGGCGGCGCGGCGCAGGTTCCGACGGGTCTGCTCACGCACCAGGTCGCGCGGTTCTAGCAAGACCAGACCGTCCAGCACAAAAATCGGCAGCCCAACAAACAGGGGGCGGAGATGCAGCAGGTACATGCATCTCCGCCCCTTTTGCGTCGAGAAGTTATGCCGGCGACCCGTGCCGCCGTGCTCGCGTTATCCGCGCTGCGGACCCGCAGTAGCCACGAGCGGTTCAAGCCCCAGCTCGCGCGCGTAGTCTTCCTGCATAAAGACTTCGACCAGTTCAAACGTACCGGCCGCATCGTCAAACGCAAAATGCAGCACTGAGCAGTTGCCCGGCACGCGACCGCGCTCGTCGGCCGCCGCACCCCTCACGTGGTCCATGAACTCCTTGATGGCCGAGCCATGGCTTACCGCGAGCACGCACGTATGGTCCGGACGCTGCATAAGCTCGGTCAGCGTCGCCACCATGCGCTCGCGCACCTGCATCTGGCCCTCGCCGCCAAACTGGCGATAGAAGTCGCGCCACGGGCGCTCGGGCATGAGCATCACGCGCTCGGCCTCAAAGTCACCAAAGAACCACTCACGCAGGCCGTCCAGGCGCTCGTACGCCAAGCCCGGCCACAAGTTGGCGATAGTCTGCTCGGTGCGATGAAGCGTGGAGGTGTAGGCATGATCGGGCTCAATGCCGCGCGCACGTAAAAACATGCCGGCGCGCGCCGCCTGGTCGCAGCCCAACTGCGTAAGCGGCGAGTCACTCCACCCCTGAATGATACGCTTAAGGTTGAATATCGTCTGTCCATGACGGACCAGATACAGATCTTTATTCATAGGGGTCCTTTCGTTCGTTACCAATCAAGGAGCGAAAACGCCCCGTCGCAATAGCCAAAATGAAGCACGGCGCCGTTGTCGGGTAAATCCCCCTCGCCAGTCACATACTCAAGAAACTCCTGGCAGGCTGAGCCGTGGGAAACCGCCAGCACGCAGTCGTGCCGCGGCCTGGCCATGATGCGGGACAGCGCCGCGACCATGCGCGACTGAAGCTCACTTTCCGACTCGCCACCAAAGGCAACCGGATAATCACCCCAGGGCTGCGGCGGCATCTCGCGATTTGATGTGCCCTCCAGCGAGCCAAAATGCCACTCACGCAGGTCATCGACCAGCTCTATGGAACGGCCCTCGCCAACGATAAGCTCGGCCGTATGCCGCGCCCGGCCCAACGGCGAGGAATACACATGATCAAAGGCCACGCCACGCGCCGCAAACGCCGTACGCGCCGTCAGCGCCTGCTCGCGCCCGCGCGCCGTAAGCGACGAATCGTGCCAGCCCTGCAAAATGCTCTGCACATTGAGCTCAGTCTGCCCATGCCGAACCAAATACAGATCTGCCACACACCCTCCCCTCGTACCACCACAAAGGGGACAGGCACCTTTGTGGTGGTTTACCGCCGGATCACACCGCGGTGACACTCAACTACACCAGCACGTCGGCGAGCGAACGCTTGGGTACGTGGTGCACCCGCGCCTCGTCGCGCCAATAATTGATGGAGCCGTCGGGGTTGGAATCGATCGCATCGATCACCTGTGTCTCGGCCGGAACGCCAAACGCCATGATCAGCTTGAGCTCATATTTGTCGTTATCGAGCCCCATGGCATCGATCGCGTGGGGCGTAAAGGCCTTGAACATGCAGGCTGCCACCTCGGGCGTGGCGCTGCGGGCGGCGAGCATCATCGTCTGCGCGGCAATGCCCGTGTCGACATCGGTAATGGGAGCGGCGGGCTTGCCCGGAACGGCGCGCTCAGCAAGAATCGCGATGTAGCCGGTCGGGCGCTCGCCCTCATCGGGACCCGGCCAATCCTTGAGCGCACCGGCCCATGCAAGCTCGTCAAATACACGCGCGCAGTCCTCTGCACCGCTTACCACATGAAAACGCAGACGCTGAGCATTGGCACCACAGGGAGTCAGGTGCGCCAGCTCCGCCAGCTCAAGCAAAAGCTCACGCGGCACGCGCATGGACTCGTCAAAGCGACGGCACGTGCGGGCGCAGCGAACCAACGCATCAAACGCGTCCAAGCCGAGCTTTTCGCAACCCTGCTTTGCCATCGACTCAGCGCTTGCCGGCGCTGCGGGAACTGCTTCGTTCATAGGGACCCCCAATTTCGGGCAATTGTTCTTAGGAAAATCTAACCTAAAACGTAGGCAATAACGAACAGGGCTGCAATGTTCTACACCTGTTGAATAGAAAATCGCGACGTGGGGAACAACGGAAACAATTCGGGGCCTTTGGGTTACGTTTCGCCCTCCCCGACCCATACGCCAGCGCCTTTAGGCGATACTGGTTGTAATGATCAAGGCTTACGCCGCACGGAAAGGAGACATTATGGGCATCTTTAAGAACGATGACCAAAAATCGAGCCAGTTTGGATTTGACGAGAAAAGCATGGCGGGCAAAGCCGTCAAGGCCGTACGCTGGATTTACGCCATCACGGGCGTCTTGGCGCTCGTCGCCGGCATCGCACTGCTGTTTGCGCCCGCCAAGTCCCTCGTCTTCCTAACGACCGTCTTGGGCTTCTACTTTGTGATCACGGCCGCGATCAGGCTGTTTACCGCTGTTTTCGAGCCACTGCTGCCCACCGGCTGGCGCGTGACGAGCATCATCTCCAACCTACTCATTATCTTGGGCGGCGTCATAATCCTGCGCAACCAGGCCTTCTCGACCGCGACGCTCACCACGATGGTGGTTATCGTGGCCGGCTTTGGCTGGATCGTCGAAGGTGTCATGTCCATTCTGGAGTCCGAGCTTTCGTCCAACCGTGCCCTCGCCATCCTGAGCGGCGCGCTCTCCATCATCGCCGGCATGTTCGTGTTTATCTATCCGCTGTGGTCGGCCAAGATGCTCGTCATCTTTAGCGGCGCCGCACTGCTGGTGTTTGGCGTAACGCTGATTGTTCGCGCTATTCAATTTGGCAAACTGGTGCACTAGATGCCGCGAACGCTCTTTATTGATGCAGACGCCTGCCCGGTCACGCGCGAGTCGATTGACTGCGCGCGGCGGGCGGGCGTCGCCGTCGTTATCGCCGGCAACAGCACACAGAACCTGGAACGCCACATTCGCCGCGACGATCCGCGCGACGTCGAGCATGCGCGACGCGGATTTTGGGTCACGACGCTCGATGTGAGCGTGGGCGCCGACAGCGCCGACTTTGCCATTGTCGAACGCCTGCAGGCGGGCGACGTAGTCGTGACGCAGGACATTGGCTTGGCGAGCATGGTGCTCGGGCGCGATGCCGCCGCCATCGGCGTACGCGGGCGCGTCTACGATAAGGCGACCATCGACATGCAACTGTTTATTCGCCACGAGGAAAAGAAGGTGCGCCGCGCCGGCGGTCGCACTCGCGGTCCGGCGGCATTTACCAGCGAAGACCGGGCCCGCTTTAAGCGCAACCTCACCGAGCTGCTGCGCTAACCAAGGTAGATTTTCGGGACATGCCCGGAAATCTACCTTTTTGTTTTGAGCGGTGTGAGCGCTCGGAATCCATGGCTCAACAAAAAAAACGGGCTTCAAAATGCCATGCGTCGCCGCATTGCGCAGGCGCCGAGCATGGCTATTTGAAGCCCATTTTTTAAGCCTACTTAGAGGCCGAAGGCGGATAGGATAAGGCCCCAGCCGGCGCCGATGACGTACATCATGACCAGGAACACGGCGTTTTCACGAGCGCTGCGGTTGGTGCGGAACAGGACAAGATAGCCCACGCCGGCGGAAATGAGCGTGCCGGCGAGCATCGGCGCCAGCTGTAGCGCGCCCTCCAGGTACAGCTGCGTAATGACCACGCTGGCCGAGCAGTTGGGGATCAGGCCGACGAGTGCCGAGCCCAAGACGGCGAGCGTCTCGTTGCCACGCAGGAACTGCTCGATCGCGGACTCTCCGAAGGTCTCGAGCACGGCAACTAGAATCAGCGTCACCAGGAAAATAAAAACCGAAACCTGCACGGTGTGCGAGATCGCGCTGCGGATAATCGACAGGACGGGCGCACCTTCGTGGGAGTGACCGTGGTCGTGCCCATGGCCGTGGTGGTGCTCATGCTCGCCTGCGTGACCGTGGTCATGGCTGTGTCCGTGGTCGCGCTCGTGTTCATCTTCATCATCATCGCAACCGCAATGGTCGCGCTCGCACAACTCGTGGATGTGGTCGGCGCTCACGCCCGCCTCGGCCACTTCATCAATGATGTCGCCCCCGGTATGGTCGTCGTGCGCGCAGTTCACATGAGCCGGATTGGCAGCGGTCCCCAGCACGGTACGGCGAATCGCCGCATGCGCGCGGGCATTACGACGAAGGCCGCGGATAGCCGCGTCCACGATAAAGCCCGTGACCAGCGCGATCAGTGCCTTCGAAGCCAAAAGCATCGCCATGGTCTGCACGGGCACCTGCTCGGCGAGCAACAGCGGCAGCATCTCATCGGAGGTCGAGAGGAACACGGCGACCAGCGTGCCCAGCGTCACGACACGGCCGGCGTACAGCGTTGCTGCCATGGCCGAAAATCCGCACTGCGGCACAATGCCCAGCAGCGAGCCAGCCACGGGACCCGCAGCGCCGGCGCGCTTGATAGCGCCGTTGACGCGGTCGCCCGCAACGTGCTCAAGTGTCTCGAGAGCAAGATACGTCACCAACAAAAACGGCGCCAGCGAGAGCGTGTCCTTGCCGGCGTCGAGCAGAATATCAATCAGCAAATCCATGACGGATGGAACCTTTCATGTCTTTCGGCAGCATTGTAAAAGTCCTAGCGGTCAACTAGGGTATTGTAGTTGTCCTAGGCGCGATGCCAATAGTTGCCCATGGTAAACTATCATCTCGCCACATCTCAATGAACCCGAGCCGCGCGGTGCGGCCCGTCCAAGGAGCAGTTATATGAACGTTTCACAAGCACTCGAATACGAGCGCCAGCCGTTTATTCCCATGTTTATCTATGGCGATCACGGCGCCATGGAATCCGAGCGCCAGAAGGGCGAGGAGGCCCTTAAAGTGCTCGAAACCGAGTACTTTACCGCCGAGGGCGACCCCAGCTTCGACTTTGCCACCGCGCGCGACCTGGCTGACCGCAACCGCGACCTGTGCGACCAGATTGGCGAGGCACGCCTGCGCAACGTGACGCCCGCGACGCTTTCGCGCGGCCTGTCCGATGCCGACACCTGCGCCGCCATCGGCAAGATGCAAAAGCGCACCGCCGCGTCCGTTATGCGCGAAATCCGCGGCGACCGCGACGCGCTCGGCGTGGCCTACGCCCGCAAGCCCATCCAGGGCACCGTGCTCGGTATCGACATCGAGACCACCGGCCGTGCACCCGAGCGCGGCTACATCATCAACGTCGGCTGGGAGATCATGGAGCTCACCAGCGACGCCGTCCCGCATGACGCCGAGGCACACTACTGCGGCCTGCCCGACATCTACCGCGGCGAGGATGTGCCGCTATCGAACATCCATCACATTACCTGGGACGACATCGACGGCAAAACGCCGTTCCGCGAGAACAAGGAACTGCAGAAGCAGCTGCTCAAGCTTATGAAGAAATACCCGTACATGGCGCATAACGCCGCGTTCGAGGACAGCTGGTTCAAAATTCATCTGGACGGTTACGCCGAGGCACGCCGCGCCGGCAAGATTATCGTCATCGACTCGCGCCAGATCTGCCGCAGCCTGGATGCCGACGTCCGCTCGCTCCCCCGCGAGTCCGCGCCCGCCGCGCTCGAGAACTGGGCCCGCCGCCGCGGCACCCTCGCCGCCGACGCCAACGAGCAGCACCTGGGCCTCGACGACACCGACCTCATGCTCCGCACCGTCCAAGCCGAGTTCAACCTCAAGAACCTGTTTGCCAAGTAGAAACGTCTACGACAAACTCCGACGTAGATCACGAGCGGCCTCGCAGCGGGAAACCCCGCAGCGGGGCCGCCCTACGTTCCACAGATAGATCTGCCATCACAAATTCTGAACCCTCATTTTGAACGATTTCGACCAATTCCCAACACGCAATTCGTTGTCGGATGGTGATACATCGATATCAAATGTGCAGCAATTGAGTATTTATATGCTATAGCTAAGCTGCGAAAACTTTTATTTAGGGCATACCAACTCATAATTGCGTCAAGCTTTTGGACAGCATTTGGTTAGACCTCTAAAACGGCTTTTCCACTCAGTGCCATCAACACGGCATTAGCTGACACGATATATACCATGAGTATCGTATTGTCACATACCACTGCAAAAGCGGTCTACCAGGCCGCGCATTCGGTGTCTGCGAAAGGCATCGAATCCTGTAGTCCTGCCGCGATTTACGGATCATGTCCCACCGGAACGCTCCTTGACGCAGCCACAGAATGGCTCACCAAAAATGATGTTTCCCTCGACGCAAATGATTCCCTCGAGGTGATGGTGTTTGATCGCAGGAATGCGCGCTATGCAATGAACTGTCAGTGCCACGTTTCTTCAAAACGATTCTCGAACTCACGCTTTATAGAGCTCAAAGATGGCATCTTCATTGTTGGCGTTGAGCTTTGCGCACTTCAGGCCGCCACCTATCTTTCTTTTCGCGAACTAGTGGAGTACTACTTTGAACTGTGCGGCGCTTATTCCCTTGGAACCGACTCTTCCACCTCCTATACCGAGCGTTTCGCGCTCACCTCGACCGAAAGGTTAAAGCAGTTCTTTAATTCCATTACCAGATGCGACGGTTTGGCCCTTGCCCGAAAGGCGATCCAATGTGTACGCGATGGATGCCGGTCTCCTATGGAAACGGCCTTTGTCATGATGCTAACGCTGCCTAAAAGCGAAGGAGGACTTGGTATTAAGGGAATTGAGACCGATTACGAGGTGCAGGTCACCGCTGCCGCAAAGAATCTCACGAGACGCAAAAAGTTCTTTATGGATGCATATCTAAAGAAATCTCGCACAGACATTGAATACAACGGTTTTTATCATGACGCGGAAGAAGACCGCGCCATCGATGAGGAGCGCAAGAATGCGCTTGCGTCCATGGGATACGGAATCATCACCGTCAGTCGTTATTCCTTTATGCATGCCAGCGCTTTTGTTAGGGTCATGGAAGCAATCCAGCGGAAAGAGGGCGTACGCCCCTCGCGTCTGCCAAAAGACTTTCAAATCATGCAAGAGGACCTGAGACAGTTTGTACTCAGAAGGCTTATAGAAGAGAAAAAGCGAATTCAGAAGCAGCTCCGCCAGGATTCCGAAGATCGTCAACGAATCGACCTCGAAAAAGCAACACTCGAAGGCATCACGCTGGATGACCCGACAATTAATGAAGTTCCGGCAATCGATGACATGCAGACAGTCGAATCCGACAGCCCATCATTTGCCCAAACAAGCAGCCTCGCGCCCGAGGGCAGGATCTTCGGTGCCGGAAACTAGGCCGGCTAACAAGGTGGGTACCCTAGCGACGTGCAAAATTGCGAGTATTCAGCAGAGCCGGGTGTCTATCACCCTCGAGTGGATCCAAATGTGAAGCGAAATCACTCTTGCGTGAGAGCGTTAGGCAGCATTTGAGGAAGAACTCATCGGATTAACACCCTAAGATAACTCTTGAACTGCATTATATGTCCTGCAATAAATTAACAGACCCCCTATCGTTGCAGAATACTCCAATTTTTGCACGGCTCAGGGGCACCCACCCCGGCATCGGCTATCAAAACCGCTCAGTCCGGAATCTCGTCCACTATTCCCCATCATTTTGTGCAACGAATTACCTGAACGTCATTGACATATGAACATACACTCATATAATCGGAAGCAAGTTATATGAGCGCATGTTCATATGAAAGGATATTGCAATGAGCATCCGCGTTGATGAAACGAAACCCGACACCGAGGCCACCGAGCCCGTGATCCCCACCACCTGCTCACCCGAGGACCTTCCCGACGAGGAGCTTCTCTACGACCTCGCTGACCTGTTCAAGGTCTTCAGCGACACCACGCGCATCAAGATTCTCTATGCCCTCATGGGCCGCGAGCTCTGCGTGGCCGACATCGCCGAGGCGACCGCAACCTCGCAGTCGGCAGTGTCGCACCAGCTGCGCACACTCAAGCAGTCGCACCTGGTTAAATTCCGGCGCGACGGGCGCAATATCCTATACTCGCTCGCCGACGACCACGTCTACACCATGCTCAACCAGGGCATGAGCCATATCTGCGAATAGCAACCAACCACGGTACCAGCGCGGCCTGCACCCAAGCCGCAAAAACGGGAAAGGAACCCACCATGAAAAAGCAGTACAAGCTCGATGAGATCGATTGCGCCAACTGTGCGCGCGAGCTTCAGGACGAGCTGGCCAAGCTCGAGGGCGTCAAATCCGTGTCCGTCAACTTTATGACCCAGAAGCTGACGCTCGAGGCCGATGATGCTGAGTTCGACGAGGTGCTCAACCGCGTTGTTGAGTTTACGGCCGACGCCGAGCCGGACTGCGAGATCATTCTCTAGCCCAGGTTTACGCCAACCTGCAAGGCCGCGCTTGCCGCGGCCTTTGCTCGCGAAATTATATGAGCGAGTGTTCATTCATTCAAATGGGAGGATACGAGTCATGGCCACCGCCGACCCCAAAAAGAAAAAGAAGAAGCGCAAGAAAAAAGAATCACTCGAACATAAGCGCAACCGCATCCTGGTAGCGCTGGGCATTTTTGCCGTGGTGTACGTCCTCGATGAGCTCGGCACCCTCACTGCCGCATTCGGCACCCCGGGCGACATCTACGCCAGCTTTGTGCTGTTCCTCGTGCCGTTTTTGATTGCCGGCTACGACGTACTGCAAAAGGCATTCAATAACATCCGCCGCGGCAAGGCCTTCGACGAGAGCTTCCTCATGGCCGTCGCGACCATCGGCGCGTTTGCCATGGTGCTCTTCCCCGATACCGACCCGCACATGGCCGAAGGCGCCGCCGTCATGCTGTTCTACCAGGTCGGCGAGCTGTTTCAGGCGTACGCCGTGGGCAAGAGCCGCAAGTCGATCAGTGCCATGATGGACATCGCGCCCGACTACGCTAACGTCGAGCAGCCCGACGGCACACTCGAGCAGGTCTTCCCCGATGACATCGCCGTCGGCACCGTGATCGTGGTCAAGCCCGGTGAGCGCGTGCCTATCGACGGCGTCATCGTCGAGGGCGAAACCCAGCTCGACACCGCCGCCCTTACCGGTGAGTCGGTCCCCCGCCCGGCCAAAACCGGAGACGATATCATCAGCGGCTGCATCAACATGACGGGGCTCATCCACGTGCGCACCACCAAGCCCTTTGGCGAGTCCACCGTCGCACGCGTCCTGGAACTCGTGGAGAATGCCAGCGAAAAGAAGGCACGCACCGAGAACTTCATCACGCGCTTTGCCCGCATCTACACGCCCGCCGTCACCGGCGCTGCCGCGGTGCTCGCGCTCGGCGGTGGCCTGGTCACCGGTGCCTGGTCCGACTGGATTCTGCGCGGCCTGACCTTCTTGGTCGTCAGCTGCCCGTGCGCGTTGGTGATCAGCGTGCCGCTCAGTTTTTTTGGCGGCATCGGCGGCGCGTCCAAGCTGGGCGTTCTCATCAAAGGTTCTAACTACCTCGAGACGCTCGCCGACGTGGACACCGTCGTCTTTGACAAGACGGGCACCCTCACCAACGGCACGTTCTCGGTGGTCGCGGTACACCCCGAGGCCGGCTATACCGAGCAGTCGTTGCTCGAAGTCGCAGCCCTTGCTGAGTCGTTCTCCGATCACCCCATCGCGCAGTCCGTACGTGTCGCCTACCAGGGCGAGGTCGACCCCAAGCGCGTAAGCGACTCCACCAACGACGCGGGCCATGGCGTGACGGCAACCATCGACGGCAAGCACGTCGTCGTTGGCAACGCAAAGATGCTCGCCGCGGCCGGAGTCGAAGCGCCCGATTGCGAGGTCATCGGAACGATTCTGCATGTGCTCGTTGATGGCGTGTACGCCGGCCACATCGTGATTGCAGACACCGTCAAGGCCGATGCTGAGCAAACGATTCGCGACCTGCACGCCGCCGGTGTCAAGCGCACCGTCATGCTCACGGGCGACCGCGAGGAGGTTGCGGCGTCTGTGGCCAAGCAACTCAGTCTCGACGAGTTCCACGCGCAGCTGCTGCCGGGCGATAAGGTCGAGCGCGTCGAGGCGCTGCTTGCAACCGAGAGTGGCAAGGGCAAGCTCGCCTTTGTGGGCGACGGCATCAACGATGCGCCCGTGCTTACGCGCGCCGATGTGGGCATTGCCATGGGCGCTATGGGTTCTGACGCTGCGATCGAGGCGGCGGACGTCGTGCTGATGGATGACAAGCCGTCCAACATTTCCCGCGCGATCCGCGTGGCACGCAAGACCATGGCGATTGTTTGGCAGAACATCATCTTTGCGCTGGGCATTAAGCTGCTGATCCTTGTGCTGGCAGCGCTGGGCATCGCCAACATGTGGCTTGCCGTGTTCGGCGACGTAGGCGTGGCGATCATCGCCATCCTGAACGCCATGCGCGCGATGGGTGTCAAGAACCTGTAGCACTCGTGGCCCCTCCAGCCGGGGTCGGGCTTGGCTTTGAAAACGTCCTCGCGCATGAGGCCCGTCTTTCCTGCTCCTGCGGAGCAACGGAAAGGCGGGCCTCGCGCTGCGGAGTGTTTTCAAAACCAAACCCGGTCCCGGCCTGCATTGACACAGCTGAAGGTTCTTGGGCATCGCTTGCTGGCGGGGTTCCTTGTCTGAGTTGGACTTGGTTGGCGGGGCTACTGGTCCCGGTCGCTGGTTCGCGCTTTGCGCGAACTCCGCGCCACTGTAAGTCAGTTAGGCTTCCGTTGTTGGGCCCGCCGCATCTTCCCGTCCCAGCATCGCCCTCAGCTTCTCGAAGCTTTCCTCGCTTAGGCAGTGCTCCATGTGGCAGCCCTCTTGCGACGCGACCTCAGCCGAAACACCCGCATCCTCTAGCAGCCCCACGAAAAAGCAGTGGCGCTCCCACATTTGGCGCGCGACCTCCAGACCGCGCTCTGTCAGATGAACATCTCGTTTGCCCATTTCGACATAGCCGTTGCTTTCCAGCGTCGCCATGGCCTTGGAAACGCTCGCCTTGGTTACGCCGAGGTACTCCGCAACGTCGATCGAGCGCACGATGCCCTGACGTTCCGACAGAACGTAGATCGATTCGAGATAGTCTTCTCCGGATTCACGTAGGGCCATGGGCCGCCTTTCGCGATGATTGCTAGTTAGCCTTTGGATACTTTCCACGGCTAACTTTACCGCAAAAGTTGCCCATGTCTTACTACTTTGTCTAAAAGTTAGCCGTGTTTCACAAAACGTGCGGGACGAAAACAAAATGGGGACGCCCCGCAAGGAGTGTCCCCAGCTGCCGGCAGAAAAGGAACGTCCCCAGGTGCCGAGCCGCAGCTATAACAGTCCAAAGTGCTTCGCGGCGTTGTAGATGCCGTCGTCGTCCACGGCAGTCGTCACATAGGTCGCCGCAGCTTTCACCGTGTCCTGTGCGTTGCCCATGGCCACACTCGTGCCCACGGCGGCAAACATCGACAGGTCGTTCTCGCCGTCGCCAAAGGCAATCGCCTCGCTCGCGTCGATACCAAGCCGCTCGAGCGTCGCCGCCACGCCCAGGTCCTTACCGCCGTTAGCGGGAATAATGTCGCAGAACAGGTCGCACCAGCGCGTGGTGAGCGAATGCGACACGGCGTCGGTCACGATATGTTCGTCGGCCGGGTCCACAAAGGCGCAGAACTGGTAGACCGGTGCGTCAAAGGCGTGCTCAAACGGCTCCTCGTGGTAGACGATTCCCGCGTTGCTGCCAGCCGTCACCACGCGCTCGGACAGGCGGTTCACAAACGAGTTCTCGCCCTGCATGCACAGCGAGTCATAGCGCCCCTGCGCCACCTGGTCCACAATCACCGCAACGTCGTCCGGATCGATCGGACAGCTGCGGTAAATCCCCTCGGCATCAAAACAGTGCTGACCCGAGAGCGTAATGTACGCATCCCAGCCCAGGTCGAACAGCCAGTCCGGCATCTGGTAGGTCGGGCGACCCGTGGCGATCACGCATGCGATCCCCTGCTCGTGAAAGCTGTCGAGCACCTGCTGCGCCGACGCCGGAATCCGGTGGGTCTTAAAGCTCAGCAGCGTGCCGTCGATATCGAAAAACGCGGCTTTGATCATCCTCGTCTACTCCTCGCCCTCGAGCTTTTCGCTCGCCTCGAGCCACGCCATCTCCAGCTCGTCCATGGCGGCGTGAGCCTCGTCGATCTTTGCCTGCTGCTCGCCGAGCGCCGTGTAGTTGGTGGGATCGACTTGGGCCATTGCTGCCTCGGCCTCCTCAACGCGGGCGCGCTGCGTCTCCATCTTGCGCTCGAGCGAACTCACCTCGCGGCGGAGCTTCTGGCGCTCGGCGTTGGACAGGCCGTTGGGCTGACCGCTCGACTTGGGCTTTTCGGCCGCAGCTGCCGCGGCACCGGTGTCAAACGTGCCGGTCTTGGCGCTCGGCGCGCCCACGGGCTCGCCCTCGGCGGTGGCGTTGCACAGGCGCAGGTACTGGTCCACGCCACCGGGCATATGCGTCAGGTGGCCGTCGAGCAGCGCCCACTGCTGGTCGGTCACGCGCTCCATCAAAAAGCGGTCGTGCGTCACCAGGATCAGCGTGCCGGGCCAGCCGTCCAGCAGGTCCTCGACAATCGCGAGCATGTCGGTATCCAGGTCGTTGCCCGGCTCGTCCAGGATGAGCACGTTGGGCTCGTCCAGAATCGTCAGCAACAGCGACAGGCGACGGCGCTGGCCGCCCGAAAGATCGCCGATGCGGCTCCAGAGCTGCTGCGTCGTAAAGCCCAGACGCTCGCAGAGCTTCTCGGGCGAAGTCTCCTTGCCGTCGATGACGTAGTACTTCTTATAGTTGCCGAGCACCTCGCGGATCGTGTCGCCCATGTAGGGCTTGAGCTCCTCGAGCTGCTGCGACAGCACGCCAAAGCGCACTGTCTGGCCAATCTTCACGCGGCCGCGCGTGGGTTCAATCTTGCCCTGGATCACGTCGAGCAGCGTCGACTTACCGGCGCCGTTCTCGCCCAAAAGGCCATAGCGGTCGCCCGCACCAATGAGCCAGGTCACATCGGTGAGCACCTGCTTGGGCGCGCCGTCGGTATCGGCATAGCCGGCATCCACGTCGACCACATCGATAACCTGCTTGCCCAAGCGGCTCACGGCCAAGCGCTTGAGCTCCAGCTCGTCACGCACGGGCGGCACGTCGGCGATCAGCTCACGAGCGGCATCCACGCGAAACTTGGGCTTGGTGGAACGAGCCTGGGCACCGCGGCTCAGCCACGCGAGCTCCTTGCGCGCCATGTTGCGACGGCGCTCCTCGGTAACGGCGGCCATGCGGTCGCGCTCCACGCGCTGCAGGATGTATGCCGAATAGCCGCCCTCGAAGGGATCGACCTGGCCGTCGTGGACCTCCCACATGCTGGTGCAGACCTCGTCCAAGAACCAGCGGTCGTGCGTGACCACGAGCATGGCACCCTGGCCGCGCTGCCAGCGGGCCTTTAAGTGACGCGCGAGCCAGTTGATGGTGCGCATATCCAGGTGGTTGGTGGGCTCGTCGAGCATGAGCACGTCGTAATCGCCGATCAGCAAGCGCGCGAGGTCCACGCGACGGCGCTGACCGCCCGAAAGCTCGCCCACCGTGCCCTCCCAGGGCACATCGCTGATGAGGCCGGCGAGGATCTGGCGCGTGCGGGGGCTCGACGCCCACTCGTACTCGGGGGCGTCGCCCACAACGGCATGATGCACGGTATCAGTATCGACCAGGTTGTCCTTTTGGCCGAGCAGACCGATCGTCGTGCCGCGGCGGTGCGTCACGCGTCCGTCGTCGGGCTCCAGCGTGCCAGCGAGCACGCTCAGCAGCGTCGACTTGCCGTCGCCGTTTTTACCGACAATACCAATGCGGTCGCCCTCGCCCACGCCGAGCGTCACGCTATCGAAAATATGCTTGGTGGGAAACTCTAGGCTGACGGAATCGCATCCCAAAAGAATCGCCATATGCCCTGCTCCTTCGTAGAAATTCAACGTTGTCCATGATAGCAGCGAGCCCCACCCCAAACCACCACGAAGGCGCCTGTCCCCTTTGTGGTGGTCGTTTCGGTCGCAGAGCAAAAGGCGGGCCATCTCCCGCAAGAGATGACCCGCCTCTCCAATCAGTCCTGCGGCAACCGTGGGCGCTGCAGGCCTCAAGCATGTCCCGGACTAGGAGAACATGCCGGTGAGGTAATCATTCAGCCGCTTATCCTTGGGCCGTTGGAAAATCTTGTCAGTCTCGTCGTACTCGACCATATCGCCCATGTAGAAGAACGCCGTGCGGTTGGACACGCGCGACGCCTGCTCCATGTTGTGCGTCACGATAACGATGGCGCGGTCGGCCACGATCGATGACATGAGGTCCTCGATCGCCAGCGTCGAGATGGGGTCGAGCGCCGAGCAGGGCTCGTCGAACAGAATCACGTCGGGGTTGAGCGCCAGCGTGCGCGCGATGCACAGACGCTGCTGCTGACCGCCCGAAAGCGCATAGGCGCTCTTATCGAGCTTGTCTTTGACCTCGTCCCACAGCGCCGCGCCGCGTAAGCTTTCCTCGACCATGCGGTCGAGCTCGTCACGGTCGGTGATGCCGTGGCGCTTGGGCGCAAACGTGATGTTGTCGCGAATGGACTTGCGGAACGGGTTGGGCTGCTGGAACACCATGCCAATGGAACGGCGCAGCTCGTAGGTGTTTTCGGTCTTGGTGTTCACGTTGCGCCCGCGATAGTTGATCTCGCCCTCCACGCGGCAGCCGCGAATCTCGCGATTCATGAGGTTGAGGCTACGCAAGAAGGTCGACTTACCGCAGCCCGAAGGCCCAATGAGCGCCGTGATCTCGCCCTTGTGGAAGTCGAGCGACGTATTGTGTAGTGCATGGTGGTCGCCATAGTACACGTTGACGTCCTTGGTGGAGAGCACGACCTCGTCGCTCACGGCCTTGCCGCTCACGCGCACGCGCTTCTCGCTCTCCCCCACGCTCGACAGGAAGTCCTGGGTCTCGGACGATGCCGCTTCGGTTGCGGGCGTTGCATTCATCTCGCTCATTCGGCCGTCATCCTTCTTGCCAGTTGCTTGCCCACGATACGGGCGACTACGTTAAACAGCAGCACGCAAATCATCAGCAGCGCCGCGGTGCCCCAAACAATCTGCTGGGCCTCGGGGCTGCCCTCGCCATAGATCTTGTAGATGTGCACGGCGAGCGACTCGCCGGGACGGAACACGTTCCAAGCGCAGGTGGGGCTCGACAGGTTAAAGCTCAAGAAGTTCAGGCGAACCGGCGAGCTCATACCCGAGGTAAAAAGCAGTGCTGCGGCCTCGCCAAACACGCGACCGGCCGAAAGCACGATGCCAGTCACGATGGCAGGCATGGCCTCGGGGATCAGGATGTGCAGCGTGGCCTCCCAGCGAGTGAGGCCCATGGCCAGGCACGCATCGCGCTGGGCCTGCGGCACGTCCTCGAGCGCCTGCTGGATCACGCGCACCAGGATGGGGATGTTGAACATGGTGAGCGCGACGGCGCCGGAGATGATGGAGTACTTCCAGCCCAGCTGCACCGAGAACACCAGAAAACCGAACATGCCGACGACGATGGAAGGCAGCGAGGACAACGTCTCGATGGCGGTGGAGGCGATGTCGCGGATGGGTCCGTCCGGCGCGTACTCAACCAAAAAGACCGCTCCGCCCAGGCTGATGGGCACCGAGATGATCAGGGTGATCAGCAGCAGGTAGAACGAGTCGAACAGCTGGTAGAGCACGCCGCCCTGCGTTCCGTTGGCGCGCGACGGCTCCGTGAGAAAGCCCGGCTGGAACAGCGTCGAGATGCCCTCGAACAGGATATAGGCCACCATGGAGACGACGATGAGCATGACGATGGCGACGATCGCCGTCAACACGCCCGTGGCGAAGCGGTCCTGCTTTTGGACACGCCCGAGCCTCGCCTCGTCGATGTGGATACGCGTGCTAGCCACGAGCCTTCGCCCCCTTGCGGCCGATAAGGTGGATGATCAGGATGAAGATGAGGCTCATGCCCATCAGCAGCAGACCGAGCGCCCACAGAACATCGTCCTGGGCCGAGCCCTCGGCATAGACCGCCATAGACGTGGTGAGCGTGGTGGTGATGGTGGACGCCGGCGACAGCAGTGACGTCGGCATGGCCTCGATACCGCCGATAACCATGCGCACGGCAAGCGTTTCGCCAAAGGCGCGGGTCATACCAAGGATGACCGCGGTCATGAGCGACGGCATGGCGCTCTTGAGCACCACGTGCCAGATGGTCTGCCAGCGGGTATAGCCCAGCGCGAGCGAGCCCTGTCGGTAGCTGTCGGGCACGGCGCGCAGGCCATCGACCGAAAGCGTGGTCATGGTCGGCAGGATCATGACGGCCAGCACGATGGCGCCGGGCAAGATGCCCAGGCCCGTGCTCACGTGGAAAACGCTCTTCATAAGGCCGACGACAACGTGAAAGCCGATCAGGCCAAAGACGACCGAGGGAATGCCGGTCAAAAGCTCAATAAGCGGCTGAAAGACCTTGGAGCCAAACTTAGGCCGAATCTCGACCGCAAAGATGGCAGAGCCGATGGCGATGGGCAGCGCGATGAGCGTGGAGAGCACCATGACCGCAAACGAGGTGACAATCAGGGGCAGGGCGCCGGTGTAGGGCAGGCCGCTTTCGGCTGTGTTGGCCAGGTCCCACTTGGTGCCGGTGAAGAACTCGACGACCGAAACGCCGTCCTTGAGAAAAGCCGAGAGGCCCTTTTGGGCGACCATAAAGATGAGCGCGGCAACGACAAGCGTCACGAGCGCAACGCACGCGCCCGTGACGCCCAGGCCCACGTTCTCAAGGTCGCGCTTTGGCAGCTGTTTTGCCATTGCAAACCTTTCCGGGGCGATTACTTATTTAGCGGAGACCTTGCCGCTGGCGTCCTTGACGACCTTCATGGCAGAGACGGGGATAAAGCCCTGCTCCTCGACGAGCTTGCCCTGGACGTCATCGGAAAGCATGAACTCCAGGAAGGCCTTGGTGGCCTCGTCGGCATCCTTAGCGCAGTACATGTGCTCGGTAGCCCAGATCTTGAAGGAGTCGTCGGTGACATTCTTGCTCTTGGGCTCGACGCCCTCGACCTTGATGGCGTTGAACTTGGAGTCATCAAAGTGCGAGAAATCGAGGTAGGAGATGGCGTTGTCGGTGCTGCCCATCTGAGTCTGGACGTCGCCGGACTTGTCGAGCTCGGCGTCGCCCTTAAAGTCGACAACCTCGTCGCCAAAGACGGCGGCCTCGAAGGTGGCGCGAGTGCCGGAGCCGGCCTTGCGGTTGAGAACGACGATGGTGGCGTCGTCGCCGCCGACCTCCTTCCAGTTGGTGATCTGGCCGGAGAAGATGCCCTTGAGCTGCTCGAGGGACAGGTCGTCGACCGTCACGTTCTTGGAGACGACGGGACCCATGCCCACGACAGCAACCTCATGGTCGACGAGGTTCTTGACCTGGTCGGCCTCGAGCTTGGTCTCGGCGAAGACGTCGGAATTACCGATGGTAACGGTGCCGGCGGCGACAGCGGTCAGGCCCTTGCCCGAACCGTTGCCCGAGCCGGAGACGGAGACGTCCGGGTTGGCATCCATGAACTTCTCGGCAGCGGCCTCGACGAGAGCCTGGAACGAGGAGGCGCCGTCGTAAGTCACCTCGCCGGAGACGGACTCGGCAGCAGCGGCGCTACCCTCGGCAGCGGTGTCGGCGGCGTTGGAGCCACCGCAGCCAACGAGGCCGAGACCGACGATGCTGGCAAGACCACCAGCGAGGCCGAGGAACTGACGACGAGAATAAGCCTGATCGAGCATGATCTTCCTTTCATACATGCGACTCGCGGGCACCCCGCCCGCTTTGCTGTTTGGAAAGATACGGCCCCGACCGGGCATCGCCCGCGCCAACTACGGTTTTTTACGGGCATCTGATAGACCCTTACCGCAAGCGCAGCACGGCCTTTACAAACGAATAACAATCCAGCGCCGAACATGCCGCACCTTTTACACCAAAGGAACGTCCATTACAGTCGAAATTGTCAGCCCGGGACCGTCTCGGGCTACGATTGAGGCGCGCCCAGAACGGGCCGCCGACCGGGCGCCCGCGCACGGCCGAACGTCCCTGCCCCCGAGAGGGCCCGTTGGGTGCTGCCGGC
>DBFRXD010000068.1:0-20283 GCA_048502435.1 Collinsella aerofaciens | reverse complement strand
GCTTAAGCTCACCCTGCGCGAGTTCGACCTGCTCGAGTACCTCATGCGCAAGCCCGGCGTGGTCTTTACCCGCGAGTCGTTGCTGCAGAGCGTGTGGGGCTGGGACTTCGACGGCGGTTCGCGCACCGTTGACGTGCACGTGCAGACGCTTCGCCAAAAACTGGGCGAGCATGCCAGCGCCATCGAGACCGTGCGCGGCGTGGGCTACCGCTTGGCCGAGCCTTCTGCCGGTGATGGTGCCGAAGGTGACGACACCGCGGCCACCGCATCGGAGGAGTAACCCGTGGTCTTCGCCCCCCAGGGAAAACATACGCTGTCGCACCGCGTTTTTGTGACGATCTTTGTCTGCGCCATGGCGGTTATCGTGGCGTTTACGGTGCTGGGTGCGTTCTTTGTGCAAAACACCTTGGCGGATGCCACGAGTGCCAACCTGGCGCAAGAAACCGAGCTCATTGCTGCCGCCCTCGACGAGCAGCAGGAGCCCATCCCGTTCTTGCGTAGCCTCGATCGAGAGGACTTGCGCATCACGCTGATTAACAAGGATGGATCGGTTGCCTACGACAACGAGGCGTCGCCTTCCACACTGCCCAACCATGGCGATCGCCCCGAGGTCATCGAGGCCTTTGAGAGTGGTTCGGGTTCCGCGGAGCGCGCAAGCTCTACGCTCGACGAGATTATGCTGTATCGCGCCGTCGCCCTTGATAACGGCCAGGTTGTCCGCTTGGCGCAGGCCCAGCCTGGCGTTGCGGCGATTTTGCTGTCGATGGTGGCGCCGATGCTGCTTATCGCAGCAGCGGGTGCGGTACTCTCGTTTTTTATGGCGCGCCGCGAGTCCCGTGCCATCATCGCGCCTTTGCAAGAGGTGGATTTGGACCACCCACGCCGTAGCTATGAGCACGCCTATGCCGAGATGGTCCCCATGCTTGAGCGTATCGAGTCGCAGCGCCAGGAACTCAAGCGCCAAATGGCGGTGCTGGCGGACAACGACCGTATGCGCCGCGAGTTCACGGCGAATATCACCCATGAGCTCAAGACGCCGCTTACGGCGATTTCGGGCTATGCCGAGCTCATCGCAAACGGCATGGTCGAGGGCGAGGGCGACCTGCGCAACTTTGGCGGTCGCATCTATCGTGAGGCGGGCCGCTTGGCAGCGCTTGTCAACGATATCCTTACGCTGTCTAACTTGGACGAGGCCGAGCGTGCAACTGAGGGCGAGGCGGTGCCCATTGGGTCCACGGAGCCTATTGAGCTCTCGCGTGCCATCTACGCGGTTGAGCAGCGTCTTGAACAGGTCGCCCGTCAGGCGAATGTGACGATAAGTCATGAGACCAAGCCTGTGGTCATCGAGGGCGTGTCGCGCTTGATTGACGAGCTCATCTATAATCTGGCGAGCAACGCCATCCGCTACAATCGACCCGGCGGTACGGTTACGCTGCAGTGCGGCACCAACGACGAAGGCCATCCGTTCCTTGCGGTCGCCGACACGGGAATCGGTATCGCGCCTGAAGAACAGGGCAAGGTATTTGAGCGGTTCTATCGCGTGGACAAGAGTAGGTCCAAGGCGCGCGGCGGAACCGGTCTGGGGCTTGCCATTGTCAAGCATGCGGCCCTGTATCATCACGCCACGCTCGATCTGTCGAGCGAGTTGGGCGTGGGAACCACCATTACGGTGACGTTTCCCATACAGCAGGACGAGCCATTCGCATAGCGATACAACATAGGTATTGATGTAGACGCCGCATTTGACTTTCGGGTGCGGCGTTGTTGTGCAATTTTACGATTGCTTCCGACATTTTTACAGGAGAGCCTGTTTCTTATGTATAGAGTTTGGTCTCGGTAAAAAGATGCGATAACATACGGACAGTTTTGTCAATCCGAACTGGGGAAATGAAAGGCAAGCTGCATGACCCTTCTCGAACTGTTCCAGCTGCTGAAGAAGCACCTCAAGCTGGTCATCACCCTTCCGGTGGTCTGTGCGATCGCCATGGGCATCGTGTCCTTCGTTGCGATGGGCAACACCTACACCGCGACGACGAGCATGTACATTCTCGCCAAGACCGACGATAGCGGTCAGATGAGCTACAACGATCTCTCGGCGAGCCAGATGCTTTCCAACGATATCGCCACGCTGCTGGATAGCGATAGCGTTAAGAGCGGTGCTGCCAATGAGCTGGGCCTTGCTGACCTGGATGACTACAAGGTGTCTGTTTCCTCCGAGACCACCACGCGTGTCATTACGCTTTCGGTTACCGGCACCGATGCCAAGGAGACGGCTAAGGTCGCAAAGGCCATGGCCAGCTCGGTGAGTACGGTCGCTCAGAACGTCGGCGCTGCCCAGAGCATCAACGTTATCGACGAGGCTAAGACTCCCGAAGTCCCCAGCGGCCCCAAGCGCACGCTGTACGTTGCTGTCGCGTTCCTCGCGGGCATCTTTATCGCAGTTGCCTATGTCGTTTTGGCAGACATGCTCAATACCCGCATCCGCGGTGCCGAAGAGGCAGAAGAGCTCCTGGGCATTCCCGTTGTTGGCCGAATTCCGGCTATGAAAGGTGGTAAATAGGCATGGCTAAGGCAAAGAACACCGATAAGCTCGTTGTACAGAATGCCGCCAAGACCCTTCTGGCCAACATCCGCTTTGCGAGCGTGGACGACCCCATTCGCACCATCACCGTTACCTCCTCGATTCCCAACGAGGGTAAGTCTACGGTTTCCATCAACCTTGCCCAGGCTATCGCCACCAGCGGCAAGAGCGTCCTGCTGGTCGAGGCTGATATGCGTCGCAGGTCCCTTGCCGATATGCTCGGCGTCCGCTCCCGCGGCGGACTCTATGCAGTCCTTTCCGAGCAGGTTTCTATTGACCAGGCGATTGTCGAGACGGGTCAGAAGAACTTTTACTTCCTCGATGCCGAGCCGCATATTCCCAATCCTGCCGACATCATCGTCTCTCACCGCTTTGCCAAGCTGGTAAAGGCACTGTCCGCCAAGTTCCAGTACGTCATCTTTGATGCTCCCCCGGTCGGCACCTTCATCGATGCTGCCGAGATCGCAAGTCTGACCGACGGTGCGCTTTTTGTCGTGCGTGAGGATTTCACCAAGCGCGAGGAGGCGCTCAACGCCATCGGTCAGCTTAAGAAGTCCGAGAAGGTCAAGCTCATCGGTACCGTTATGAACTACTGCGAGACCGAGACCAGCGAGTACTACTACTCCTACTACACCAAGGACGGTAAGAAGGTGAAGAAGGGCTCCGACGATCAGGGGACTTCCAAAAAGGGCATCTTCACCAACCGAGCAAACGTTTAGTTGATTAAGGCTGACCTATGCGTGACATTCATTGCCATATCTTGCCGGGTGTAGATGACGGCGCCGCCGATCTCGATGAGAGCTTGGCGATGCTCGAGGCTGCCAAGCGGGCCGGTGTAACCAGAATCGTTTGCACTCCTCACTGCCGTGATCCCTATTTTGATTACGACAAGATGTGGGATGCCTTTGAGCTGCTGCGTGATAACGCTGACGGCTTTCCGCTCCAGATGGGCTTCGAGGTCAACCATCGAAAGCTCGTTGAGCTTGGTATCGATGCCGCGGAGCACTTGCATTTCGATGGGACCAACGAGTTTCTGCTCGAACTTTCGACGCATGCCGATGCGTATGCGTTTAGAGAGTACGAGAACACGATTTACGATTTGCAGTGCCGTGGCTACCAGGTGATCATCGCTCATCCTGAGCGCTATCGTGCGGTTCAAAAGGATGTAAGCGTGGCGGAGCGCCTGGTCGATATGGGCTGCAAGCTGCAGGCTTCGGCGGACTTTATTGCCGGCGGTCGATTTGGTCGCGAGAAAAAGCCGGCACAGCGCCTGTTCGATCAGAACCTGTACAGCTTCATCGCGAGCGATGCCCATAACGTGGGTCATTACGACTGCCTGGCGAAGGCTCGCGCGAAGTTTAGTGTGCGCGGAGCTCATTTTCGCTAATATCTGTCCCTAACGTTCGCATTGAATGAAAGGGCAGCCATGGATATCCAACTTAAGACGGGATGCTTTGATGACGCGGCGTTGGTGCGCCGCGTCGTTTTTATGGACGAGCAGGGCTACGAGAATGAGTTCGACGCTATCGACGAGGATCCAAACTGCATTCATGTGACGCTCTATGTAGACGGCGAGCTTGCCGGTTGCTCGCGCGTGTTTCCCGAAGAGCTTGAGCGCGTGGCTGACGCAGGGGCCCCGGTGTTGCCGGCATGCGACATGGACGAAGGCGTTGCGGCGGGGGAGACCTACATTATGGGGCGCGTCGCCGTGCTGCCGGCTATGCGTCGTCGCGGACTGGCGAGTGCGATCGTCGAGGCCAGTGCTTCGTGTGCACGCGATGCCGGCGCTAAGCTTATTAAGCTGCATGCGCAGGAATACGTGTTGCCGCTCTATGCAAAGGCGGGCTACACGCAAATTGCCCCGGTAGATCACGAAGACGAGGGCCAGCCCCATGTCTGGATGGCCAAGCGCGTAGATGGCAGATGGGGACGTTCCTTTTCTGCCGGCAGTCGGGGACACTCCTTGGCAATTGGCGCATCGGAGCGCTTAGACATACAGTTTTTCGATTCCGTATGTATATATGCGCGCTAATGGGTTATAAAATCTAAGTCTGAACATAGCAGGTCTGCGATGCGGCTCGGGCAACCGGGCCGTTTTTGCGGACGGGGGTAGCGCGAAAGGACTGCATATGCGTCAATTTAAGACCGAGAGCAAAAAACTGCTCGACCTCATGATCAACTCCATCTACACCAATAAGGAAATCTTCCTGCGCGAGCTTATCTCTAACGCGAGCGACGCCGTCGACAAGCTCAACTTTAAGAGCCTGCAGGACCCGAGCGTCAAGATCAACCAGGGCGACCTAGCTATTCGCGTCTCCTTTGATAAAGACGCCCGCACCATTACTATCTCGGATAACGGCATTGGCATGACCGCCGAGGAGCTCGAGCGCAATCTGGGCACCATCGCCCATTCCGGCTCCGAGGAGTTTAAGACCGAGAACGCTGAGCAGCAGGGTTCGGATGTCGACATCATCGGCCAGTTTGGCGTGGGCTTCTACTCGGCTTTTATGGTCGCCAGCCACGTGAAGGTCGTGAGCCGCGCCTATGGCGAGGATGTCGCCCATGTGTGGGAATCCGACGGTCTTGAGGGCTACACCATCGAGGACGGCGAGCGCGCCGAGCACGGTACCGATGTCATCCTGACGCTGCGCGAGAACGAGAAGCTCGATGCCGACGGCGAGGCCGAGACCTACGATCGCTTCCTGACCGAGTGGGGTCTCAAGAGCCTGATTCAGCAGTACAGCAACTATGTGCGCTACCCGATTCAGATGATGGTGTCCAAAAGCCGCCAGAAACCCAAGCCCGAGGACGCCGGCGACGATTACAAGCCCGAGTACGAGGACTACCAGGAGCTTGAGACCGTCAATTCCATGACACCGATCTGGAAGAAGCGCAGCTCCGATGTCGAGCAGAAGGACTACGACGAGTTCTACAAGTCCACGTTCCACGACTTTGACGATCCTGCGCGCACCATCAGCTTCCATGCCGAGGGCACGCTCGAGTATGACGCCCTGCTGTTTGTGCCGGGCCGCGCGCCGTTCGATCTGTACAGCAAGGATTACGAGAAGGGTCTGGCGCTCTACAGCTCCAACGTTCTGATTATGGAGAAGTGCGACGACCTGCTGCCCGACTACTACAACTTTGTCCGCGGCGTCGTGGATTCCGCCGACGTGTCGCTCAACATCTCGCGCGAGACGCTGCAGCAGAACCGTCAGCTCAAGGCCATCGCCAAGCGCGTGGAGAAGAAGATTACCGCCGACCTTGAGGATATGCGAGACAACGACCGCGAGGCCTACGAGAAGTTCTTCGAGAACTTTGGCCGCGGTCTTAAGTACGGCATTTACTCGAGCTATGGCATGAAGGCCGATGAGCTCGCCGACCTGCTGCTGTTCTGGTCTGCCAAGGAACAGAAGATGATTACCCTGGCTGAGTATGCCAAGGGCATGCCCGAGGATCAGAAGGCCATCTACTACGCCGCCGGCGACTCGCGTGAGCGCTTGGCAAAGATGCCCGTGGTAAAGGGCGTGCTCGACCGCGGCTATGACGTGCTGCTTCTGACGCAGGATGTGGACGAGTTCACGTTCCAGGCTATGCGTGAGTACGTTGCCGCCGATATGCCCAAGATCTACGAGGACGATGCTGCCCGCGAGGCTGCCGAGAAGGCTGTGGCCGACGGTGCCGAGCCCGAGGTCGAGGATCGTCATCTGGAGCTCAAGAACGTCGCGACCGGTGATCTTGACCTAGCGACCGAGGATGAGAAGAAAGAGGCCGAGGACGCCACCAAGGAAAACGAGGACCTCTTTAGCGCTATGAAGGAGGCACTCGGTGACAAGGTCGAGAAGGTTGCCGTCTCCGCGCGCCTGACCGATGCCCCCGCTTGCATCACCACCGAGGGTCCGCTTTCGCTCGAGATGGAGAAGGTGCTCCAGAAGGGTCCCGAGGGCACGCCCGACGGCATGCCCAAGAGTCAGCGCGTGCTCGAGCTCAACGCCAAGCACCCGGTCTTTGCCAAGCTCGTCGCTGCTCAGAAGGCGGGCGACGCCGACAAGATCAAGCAGTACTCCGGCCTGCTCTATGACCAGGCCCTGCTGGTCGAGGGTATTCTGCCCGAGGACCCCGTGGCCTTCGCGGCAGCTGTTTGCAACTTGATGTAGTTCGGGGATACGGCACCGTAACTAGATTAGAACGAGAGTGGATAATCTCCCACTTTTGGCTCGAATGCGGGCTTGAAGTGGGAGATTTTCCACTCTCGTTTCCTTTTGAATGATCCCTTGGGAATGATCCCTTGGGGACGTAGGAAAACGGATCACCGAGGGGGTCGGTCTGATCCGGTGATCCGTTTTCCTCCGTCCCCAAGGGATCAATTATTTGTCGGGGTTGTGGTTTTGTGACCTGCTGAAATTAAAGATACTGTACAACTGTACGTTAATTCGTCTTCGTAGTATATTGCTACCCGCAAAACTCAATACCATTGTGCTCTGAGACGCTAAAGCGCCTACGTACAATGGTTATCGATAGTACGATTCGATTCAACGACAGGATGGATGGTCCAAGCGTGAGTCTCGGCAGCAAACTATCCAATGCAAAGGTCTCCTTTGCGATATTTAAGCGCGACATTAAGCGACTGCTTGTGAACCCCGTCGCCTTGGTGGTTACCCTCGGCGTGTGCGTTATTCCCTCGCTGTATGCCTGGTACAACATCGTGGCGAACTGGGATCCGTACGGAAACACCCAGGGTATCAAGATTGCCATCGCGAACAACGATCAGGGCACCCAAAACGACTTGGTGGGTGAGCTCAACGCGGGCGATAAGGTCGTCGATCAGCTCAAGGAGAACGATCAGCTGGGCTGGACCTTCGTCGATTCGGCGGCCGATGCCAAGGAGCGCGTCGAGAGCGGTGAGTACTATGCGGCCATCGTAATCCCCAAGAACTTCTCGGATAACCTGGTTTCGATGCTCGACGGCAACTACCATCAGCCCAAGCTTACGTACTACGTCAATGAGAAGAAGAGCGCCATTGCACCCAAGGTTACCGACACCGGTGCAAGCACCATCGAGAAGCAGATCAACTCGGAATTTGTCTCCACGGTGGGCGAGACCGTTGCCAGTATTGCCAAGGATGCCGGAGTCGATTTAAAGGACAAGGCAACCCAGACTCAGGATTCGTTGGCAAGTTCTGTCTCCGAGGCATCCGATACCTTGGGCGAGGTGCGCGATTCGATTGGCGACATGAATGCCGCCATCGATAAGACGAGTGGCGCTATCGCCTCGGCTGATGCGGCACTTGCCGGCATGCAGGGTCAGGCGCCGTCACTGACGCAAGCGATCTCTCAGGGCAACGACCTGCTGGGTGAAGCTCGCACCACGGCGGGCAACTCTATCGTCTCGCTCTCCAAGGCGCTCTCGGAAGGCAGCCTTGCGCTCACCAAGACGTCGGCCTCCGCGAACGCTGCCATCGGCAAGCTGACGGGCACGGTCACATCTACGACCACCCGTATCGACAACTCGCTCGAGTCTCTCCAAGCGACGATCGACCACAATAAGGCCGTTATCGGGCACTTGGAGATTCTCGCCAATGACACGTCGACAGGTTCCGAGGAAATTGACGCGCGCATTGTATCGACCATCAATACGCTCCGTGAGCAGAACGAGAAGCTGCAGAGCATCAAGGACGGTCTGTCCGCGCAGTCGAGCGCCATGGCGAATGACGCCGCGGCTGTTTCGGGTGCCAGCGACGCTATCAATAACGCAATTCAGACCGGTGCGACCAACCTTGGCCAGGCCCAGACGGACCTGGGTCAAAACGCGCTGCCGAAGGCCTCGAGCGCGCTCGATTCCTTTGCCGCCGTCTCGGGTGATTTGACGGGTATCGTATCTGGCCTCACGCCCACGATTGCAAGCGCGCGCGGTACGCTTTCGCAGCTTAACGCTACGCTTGGCCAGGCCAAGACCACGCTGTCCCAGACCGATTCCTCGCTTGCCAAGGTCCAGGACAAGCTCGCAACCGCCGCCAACGACATCGCGGCGCTACAGACCTCCGAGTCCATGGGCGAGCTGGCCGACCTGATGGGCGTCGACGTCAATGACGTCGCAGACTTCATGGCATCTCCGGTTGAGCTCGCGTCCAAGTCGATCTATCCGGTTAAGAGCTTCGGCTCGGGCATTGCCCCGTTCTATACCAACCTGGCGCTTTGGGTGGGCGGCTACGTGCTTATCGCCATCTACAAGCTCGAGGTCGACCGCGAAGGCATCGGCAGCTTTACCGCGCGTCAGGGCTACTTTGGCCGCTGGTTGCTACTGGTGATCCTGGGCGCGTTGCAGGCCATCATCGTTACGGTAGGCGATCTGGTGATTGGCGTGCAGTGCGTCAGCCCGCTGCTGTTCGTGCTGGGCGGCATCGCCATTTCGTTCACCTACGTCAATATCATCTATGCGCTGTCCACCACGTTTAAGCATATCGGCAAGGCTATCGGCGTTATTCTCGTCATCGTGCAGATCCCGGGTTCGTCGGGCATGTACCCCATCGAGATGATGCCCGGCTTCTTCCAGTGGCTGCACCCGCTGCTGCCCTTTACCTACGGCATCAATCTGCTGCGCGAGACGGTCGGCGGTATGTATTCGTTCAACTACCTGTTTAACCTGTGCATTCTGGGCGTGTTCTTGATCGTGGCGCTCTTTATCGGCCTGCAGCTGCGTCCGCTGCTGCTCAACCTTAACCTGCTCTTTGATAAACAGCTTTCCACGACCGGTATGATGATTTGCGAGTCCAACGACCTGCCGCGCCAGCGCTACTCGCTGCGCACGGCTATGCGTGTCATGCTCGATTCCGATTCGTACCGTCGCGAACTGCTCGATCATGCGGTCGCCTTTGAACATCGCTACCCGTACTACATCAAGGGCGGTTTTGCCGCCGTGGTGGGCGTTCAGGTCCTGCTCTTTGTCCTGTCGACGGTTCTCGATATCGACAATAACGGCAAGATCATCCTGCTTGTCATTTGGATCATCTCGGTTATTGCCATCTGCGGCTGGCTTATCAATATCGAATATATCCGCGCGAGCCTCAATACCCAGATGCGCATCTCGGCGCTTTCGGATGAGGACCTGCGTCGCGAGATGCGCGAACACACGGCCGCCATTCCTGCCGCCCGCCACATGTTTGGCCTCAACGCCAGCGAGCGTGGTGCCAAGGGCGGCGATCAGTCCACGGGCCGCTTGCCGCATATAGGCTCGCACCATAAATCTCAGGGCAGCGACAGCACAGCCACAAATGATGGAGATACCACCGCGCTTGGCAAGCACTCCAAAGGAGGTGAGGCATAAATGAAGAACATCCTGCATCTGTTTAAGCGCGATGTCCAAAACGTGTCTCGCTCCGTGATCGGCTTGATTGTCGTGATGGGCCTCATTATCGTGCCGTGTCTGTACGCGTGGTTTAACATCGCCGGCAGCTGGGATCCGTACGGCAACACCGGCAATCTTAAGATCGCCGTGGTCAACACCGACGAGGGCTACGAGAGCGATCTGATTCCCGTTGAGGTCAACGTGGGTGAAAACGTAACCGCCACCCTGCGCGGCAACGAGAACTTCGACTGGGTCGTGCTCAACAATCGCGAAAAGGCTATCGAGGGCGTCAAGTCGGGCGCATACTACGCCGCCGTCGTTATCCCCAAGACGTTTAGCGCTGACATGATGACGCTTTTCTCGACCGACGTGAAACACGCCGATATCGAGTTTTACGAGAATCAGAAGGCCAACGCCATCGCGCAGATCGTGACCGAGAAGGGTTCGAGCGCCGTTCAGAGTCAGGTTAACGAGACCTTTACCAAGACCATCACGACCATCGGTCTTAAGACGGTGTCCAGCCTGCTCGATTACATGAGCACCGACCAGGTCAGCAACTTTATCGCCAACCTGTCCTCGACGCTTGGCGATTCGATTGAGGACCTGCGAGACGTTCAGGCCAGCGCAACGTCGCTTGCGGGCATTTTGAGCTCCACGTCCGATTCGCTGACGTCGGCGAGCGGCATGCTCAAGCAGACCGGTGCCGTCGATGAGTCGACAAAGCAGCTCATGGAGCATGCCAAAAGCGGCATCGATGATTCCAAAGAAGCGCTTAAGGCGGCAAACGATGCCATCGATGCCGCGATCGATGGAAGTGCGGGTTCGTTCGACAATGTGTCTGCCGAGCTCGCGAAGGCGTTCGACACCGCAAACCAGCATGTCGACCTTACGGTGTCCCAGCTCAACGATGCCGCTGCGGCCCTCAATGCGCGCGCCAAGGATATTGATGCGATGGCCGATCAGCTCCGCAGCCTTGCCGACCAGGTGAGCGATGAGAATTTGAAGGACGGCCTCAAGTCCGCCGCGACGTCGCTGGGCAGAATCGCCGTTGAGTACCGCAACAATGCCAAGGATCTGGCGGCCACTGCGAAGTCTCTCTCCGATAGCATGGCCGAGGTCAACAACTCGCGTGCCGAGGTCGATCAGGCCATCGCCGATGCCAAGGCCGGCATCGCGGGCGCCAAATCCGATTACGATTCCACGTTCTCGGTTAAGGCCAAAGAGCTCAAGAAGACCGTCTCGGGCATTCTAGACTCGCTCGATGGTATCTCGGGCGATCTGGATAGCGCCGTAGACGGCCTGACCGACGCATCCGGTTCGCTGGCAAAGGGCCTCTCCAAGGCTGCAAAGCTGGTCAACAAGGCTTCCGATCAGCTGGGCGAGGCGTCGGACAAGATCAGCGCGTTTAAGGACGAGCTCGACGGCGCCTTGATGTCGGATGACCTCGCTACGATCAAGACGATGATCGGCAATGATCCCGAGGGTCTGGCCGTGTCGCTTTCCGGCCCCGTCGCGCTCGACCGCAAGCCGGTCTATCCGATCCGCAACTACGGTTCGGCCATGGCACCGTTCTACACGATTCTGTCGCTCTGGGTCGGCTCGATCGTACTGGCAGCCATGATGAAGGTCTCGGTTGACGATGAGCTTATCAACGAGCTCATCCCCGTACGCCTGCACGAGATCTATCTGGGCCGTTACCTGTTCTTTGGCGGTTTGGCTCTGCTGCAGGCAACGCTCGTGTGCGCGGGCGACATTCTGTTCTTTGGCATTCAGTGCGACAACCCGCTGCAGTTTGTGCTGGCGGGCTGGGTCGCGAGTCTCGTGTTCTCCAATATCGTCTACACGCTTACGGTGTCGTTTGGTGATATCGGCAAGGCGCTCGCGGTCGTGCTGTTGGTCATGCAGGTCGGCGGTTCGGGCGGCACGTTCCCCATCGAGATGACCGGCCCCGTGTTCCAGGCGATTTATCCGTTCCTGCCGTTTACTCACGGCATCAACGCCATGCACGCCGCCATGGCCGGTGCCTACCATATGGAGTACTGGGTTGAGCTGGGCATTCTGGCGAGCTATCTGATTCCGTCGCTGGCCCTGGGCGTCGTCTTCCGCCGCCCAGTCATCAAAGCCAACGACTGGATTATCGAAAAGCTTGAGAGTACTAAATTAATCTAGTTACGCGGTTTTACCAAACCGCGTAACGGCTCGACGCTGCAAACGACCCTAAGCGGCAATCTGACGTTCAATTTCAAGGGCGCGACCAGAAGGTCAGCGCCCTTTCATTTCACGTCACCTTGCTCGCTTAGGGTCGTTTTCGCTGACGTTGACGAAACATCGAGGTTATTCAAGTCGGTACTTTAGTGCGGTGAATTGCGTGGGCTGCTTGGTTGTTGCTACAGTAGCGGGGCGTGCCGGGGGTCCGGTGCGCCCCGTTTTTATTTGACCATGAGGCGGCACGCAGCCATACGCGTGTGGACACCACGCCCAGATTGAGTGTGAGGATGTTCCATGGCCCAATACGCTGCCAGCGAAATCGAAAACTTGCCCGATAGCCCTGTGGCCCGTGAGGATTTGGGCGCGGGCGGTATTCCCCGGGGCGCCGGCGCACGCTCTCCGCTGTTCTGGAAGGTTCTGCTACTTTCGGTGGCAGTCGTCTGGGGCTACTCCTTTACGACCATGAAGGACGCGCTCGACACCATTCCGGTGTTTGAACTGCTCTACGTGCGCTTTCTGCCTGCGGCGTTGGTCATGTTTGTCATCTTCCACAAGCGCATCATCGCGCACCTCAATACCCGCAACCTTATCGTTGGACTTGGAATGGGCACACTAATGTGGGCCGCCTACGTCCTGCAGACAGTCGGCCTGGCGCACACCACGGCGGGCAAGAATGCTTTTTTGACGGGCACGTATTGCATCCTCGTGCCATTCGCGAGCTATTTTCTGAGCGGCGAAAAACTCACCCGCTATAACCTGGGCGCGGCACTGCTGTGCTTGGCGGGCATTGGCTTGGTGGCCCTCGATAGCGTTGAATTCAACATCGGTGACGTCATTACGCTGGCGGGCGCGGTCTTCTTCGCCGTCCAGATGGCGGTGACCGCCAAGTACGGTCGAAAAATGGACATCAACGTCATCACGTTTTGGATGTTTGTGGGCAACGGCGTGCTGAGCCTGATCTCGTCGCTGCTATTCGAGACCCAAGCGCCTCTGTCCGTTTGGACGCCGAGCTTTATCAGTGTGATGGCGTTTCTCTCGGTGGGCTGCACATGTGTGGCCCTGCTCATCCAAAACGTCGGCCTGGCGCATGTCCCGGCCTCGACGGGCTCGCTGCTCCTTTCGATGGAGTCGCCTTCGGGCGTGTTGTTTTCGGTGTTGCTGATGGGGGAGGCGCTCACCTCGCGCCTGCTTGCCGGCTTTGCGCTCATCTTCCTGTCGATTATTTTGAGTGAGACTCACTTCGATTTTTTGCGCAAAAAGCCGCGCCAGCAATTGTAAACAACTTGTTGCGCCGCCCTTCTGGGGTGGCGTTTTTTTATGCCTCGCCTTTAAAGTTATGCATTGCACTTTAGAACATGAAAGTGCTTACTGCTAAAACTTCACTGGAGGGCATCTATGGCACCAGCTCTGTCCGATTTTCAACCGCAATCAGCGCCCAAGGCCACCGCGGCGGCGCAGGCCGCTATCGGTGACGGTCTTGTTGCAGAGGCTCAGGCTTTTGCAGGCGAGCTCGCTGCGTGGCGACACGATTTACACCAGATGCCCGAGCTGGGTAATAGCCTCCCGCAGACCTCTGCGTATATCCAAGCGCGCCTGACCGAGATGGACATTCCATTTGCCACGCTCGTCGACGGCTCCTGTGTTGTGGGCCTTGTCGGTGCCGGTGCCACCGCGGCCCAAGGCAATGGCGTCTGCACGGACGAACAGGCCGGAACGGTCGTTATGTTGCGTGGCGACATGGACGCCCTGCCCGTTGTCGAGGAATCCGGCGAGCCCTTTGCATCCACCAATGGCTGCATGCATGCTTGCGGTCACGATATGCACGCGACAGCGCTGCTTGGTGCGGCGCGCCTGCTCAAGGCCCGCGAGGGCGAGCTCGTCGACGCCAATGCCACCGTCAAACTGTTGTTTCAGCCGGGTGAGGAGACCTTTGAGGGAGCGCGCGCTGCCATCGCCGACGGCTTGCTCGAGAACCCGCGTCCCCAGGCTGCCTTTGCCATGCACGTTAATAGCCAGTCGCCGCTTGGCCTGGTGCTCTACGGCAGCCCGGCGCTCTCGGGCGTGTACGGTTTCCGCATCACGCTGCAGGGCAAGGGTGGCCACGGTTCCAGCCCCGAGATCTGCATCGACCCCATAACGGCCGGTGTGCATGTGCACCTGGCACTTCAGGAGCTCATCGCTCGCGAAGTGCCGGCGGCCAAGGAGGTCGCACTGACCGTGGGTAAGTTCGCCGGCGGCTTGGCGGCCAACGTCATCCCCGACACCTGCGTGCTCGAGGGAACGCTGCGCGGCTTTGATGTTGAGCTCATGGCTCACCTAAAGACCCGCATCGCGGAGGTCGTTAACGGCGTTGCTACGACCTATCGTACGCCGGCGACCATCGAGACGCTTTCGGATGTTCCGCCGCTTGTACTCGACAGCGATATGACTCAGGCGTCGCTTGGCTACGTGGGCGCAGTGCTGCCCAAGACGGCTTTCTTGCCGCTTTTCCATGCCATGGCGAGCGAGGACTTTGCGCTTATCTCGAGCGAGATCCCGAGTGCGTACTTTACCGTGGGCGCCGCTGTAACCGATACGGACGAGCACTTTGCCCAACACCATCCCAAGGCACGCTTTAGCGATGCCGAGCTGCCGCTCGGCGCCGCGGCTTACGCGGCGGTCGCTTTGGGCTATATCGCCGACCACCGGTAACACCCAACCTTGCTTTCAAGCCTGCGGGCATGTCCATAAGGCCTATGCCCTTGTCTTTCAAGGCAATCTTGGGCACTACCGGCGCCCGGCGCAGGCTATTCGTTTGTTTAAAAGGAGCAGTATGTCCCGGCAGTATAAATTCTTCCCCGGTTGGCTCGTCGTGGCCTCCGGCTTTGTCGTCATGGCCACGTGCTACACGATTTTCGTTAACTGCATGAGCCTGTTCCAGCCGCTCATCGTCAGCGACTTGGGCATTTCTCTTGCACAGTACAACATCTCCAACGCCATCTCCACCGTGGTGAGCGTTATCGGCTCACTTGTGATCGGTCATGTGGCCGATAAAGTGAGCGGTCGCGTTTTGGGTTCCCTCACTGTTATCGCCACCTCTGCCGTTCTTGCCGGCATGAGCTTTGTCGGTGAGCTGTGGCAGGTCTACGTGCTCTTTGCCGTCTCGGGCTGCTTTGCCGTCGCCTCGACCCGCCTGCTCATTAGCCTTGTGACCGCCAACTGGTTTACGGCCAAGCGAGGCCTTGCCATCTCCATCGCGCTTTCGGGCTCGGGCTTTGGCGGGGCCATTCTGTCTCCCATCGTGAGCTCGCTCATCGTGAGCGTTGGCTGGCGTTCCGCCTTCCTGGTGCTCGCGGCTATCTGCATGGTGGCGGCGCTGCCCATCACGGCCTATTCCTTCCGCACCAAGCCTTCCGAGATCGGCCTTAAGCCGCTCGGCGAGAACCCGGGCGATCCGTCCGTCTCGACGGCCGGCGACAAGGACGAGCACACGGCGCCCGAGGTTAACGTTGGCTGGTCTCGCATCAAAAAGAGCCCGGCGTTTTGGCTGCTTGTCGTCGCCTTCCTCTTTATGGGCCTCGTTAACGGCGCCATCTTGCCCAACCAGGTCACCAACATGACGAGCGTTACCGTCAACGGCGCCAAGATCGTCACGGGCGGCCACGATCCCATGTGGGCGGGCACTGTACTTTCGGCCTACATGGTCACTGTCGTTATCGCCAAGATTTCGCTCGGCGCGATCTACGATCGCTTTGGCCTGCGCTTTGGCAACGTGCTGGGATCCGTTGCATGCATCGTCGCCTGTGTGGCGTTGTGCTTCCCGACGACGGACCTTGGTCCTATTGTGGCCGCTGTGAGCTTTGGTATGGGAACGTGCATGGGCACCATTACGCCCACTATCGCTGCGTCTAAGCAGTTTGGCATGGCCGACCTGGGCAAGGTCACGGGCACCATTACCTCGCTCGAGATGGTCGGCGGCACCGTGGGCGCCATCGTCTCGGGCGTGCTGTTCGATGCCACGGGCTCCTTTGCGAGCACCTGGATTGTGTGCCTGGCGTGCTCCGTCGTCATGCTCGTGTTCCTGCTGGCATCCGAGCCCATCGCCGCCAAGCTGCGCGCGAGCGTGGCGGGGGAGTAGACGTCCGTCGCTCTTCTCTGTTCGCCCCGTTCTGTCTGTGGCCGCCCTGGAAGCCGAATAGATGCTCGTACCATCATTCGGTTTCCAAGGCGGTCACGGGCCTACGAAATAATCCGTTTTCCTCCGTCCCCAACAGATCACGTGATCCGAAGGGGACGGAGGAAAACGGATCACAAACCGCGGCGGCGCATCTGGCCGAACGAGCCCCCATACCCTCGTTCGGTCAGATGCGCCGCCGCGGTTTGCGTTTGTGCCGTATAATGACCACTACCTATGACGCGATACAAAAGAAAGGTGTTTGCCCATGCAGGCACAGAAGGCGGAGGGAACCCGCGACCTTATCGGCGCCGAGATGCGCGCCTGGCAAAAGATGCAGCAGATCGCTGCCGGCGTGTTCGAGCCGTTTGGCTTTAAGCCCATCGAGACGCCCGCCATCGAGCAGGTGGACGTGTTTGTCCACGGCATCGGCCAGTCGACCGACGTCGTGCGCAAGGAGATGTTCCGCGTGTTTAGCGGCGCCAACCTGGAGCGCGTCTTTACCGAGGGCACCGACACCAAGCTAAAGCCCAAACAGCGCTTGGCGCTTCGTCCCGAGGGCACGGCCGGCGTGGTGCGCGCCGTCGTGGAGAACAACCTGGTGCCTCAGGGCTCCACGCCGTTTAAGGCCTACTATGCCGAGGCCATGTTCCGCGGCGAGCGTCCCCAGAAGGGTCGTCTGCGTCAGTTTCACCAGGTGGGTATCGAGTGGCTCGGCGCTTCCGATCCGGCGGCAGACGCCGAGTGCATCATCATGCTCATGGAGTTTTACAAGCGCCTGGGCTTCGATCTTTCCAAGCTTCGTCTGCTCATTAACTCGATGGGCGATGCCCAGTGCCGTCCGGCCTATCGCGAGCAGGTCAAGCAGTTCATTCTCGATCACGCCGACGAGATGTGCGATGAGTGCCGCGAGCGCGCCGAGCTTAACCCGCTGCGCGCCTTCGACTGCAAGAACGACCACTGCCGCGAGATCATGGCCGAGGCTCCGCTGATGGGTGACAACCTGTGCGACGAGTGCCGCGAGCACTACGAGCAGGTCAAGCGCTATCTGGATGCCGCCGGCATCGAGTATGTCGAGGATCCCACCTTGGTGCGCGGCCTGGACTACTACACCCGTACTGTCTTTGAGGTCGAGGCCCCTGGCGCCGGCGTCGGCTCCATCGGCGGCGGCGGCCGCTACGATGGCCTGGTCGAGCTCGAGGGTGGCAAGCCCACGGCGGGCGTCGGCTTTGCTGTCGGTTTTGAGCGCGCCCTGCTGGCCCTGCAGGCCTTTGGCAGCGATTTGGGTGCCGATGAGGCCCCGTGCGTCTATGTCGCCAACGCCGGCAAGGAGCTGCGTCAGAACGTCTTTGCCATTACGCAGGAGCTTCGCGCCGCAGGGATTGTGACCGAGGCCGACTATCAGGGTCGTTCGCTCAAGGCCCAGTTTAAGCAAGCCGATAAGGTAGGCGCCAAGCTCATCTTGGTCCTGGGTGGCGACGAGCTTGCCGCCGGCAAGGTCAAAGTGCGCGACATGCAGAGCCATGACGAGGTGCTCGCCGATCTGGACAACGTCGTCGAGGCGGTTCGCGAGCGCCTGTAGCGCATCTTTTTGAGCTTCGGGCCTGCTAACGTGCCCTGCTCATGGAGAGCGATTGTTACGGGGGTGTTTCGCTTTTATGCGGAATGCCCCCGTTTACGTATGCCGCCCACCGAGAAATACGACCATTTAGGGCAAAAACCTTTGCAATGCAGAAAATACTTTTGTGTGGTAAAGCGCAATCAGTGTCGAAAGTATTTCTCAAGCGCCTATAATGAATACCGCATGTTACGTGCATAGAAGGAGGAATGGGAGGAAACGTGGCTGAGAACCTAAGCAACCAGTCTGTACCCGAAGCCGCGGCGCGCGTCGCTGCCGTGGTCAACCGCCTCGTTAACCGAATCGGCTCGAATGCCGAGTCCAGGGAGCGTCTCGCCGAGATCGAGATCCCCGAGGAGCTGCGCGACAATCTGGCGCTGTTCTTGTGCCTGGAGCGCCGTGTGCTTAGCGAGTATGATCCCGAGATCGCGGACCTGTTCGACAAGATTTTGACAGCCGAGATTGTGGTCAATGCCGGCAACCCCGGTACCTGCGCTGCCGACGAAGCCGTCGACGAGCAGGGCGTGCCCACCGCCGACGAGCCCACAGCCGTGGCATTTCGTGAGGTCGTCGATTTGATCGACAGCCTGCCGCTCGATAAGCAGCAGGTCATTGTCCGCGCCTTTACGAGCTTTTTCCATCTGGCAAACCTGTCGGAGGAGAACTACCGTGTGGCGCAGCTGCGCGAGCGCGAGGCCGGTGCGTCGACCGATACCGAGGTCGATCCTGCCAACGAGCTTACCGTTGCCTATCACCAGCTGGTGAATGAGCTGGGTGTCGAGGGTGCCAACGAGCTGCTCGACAAGCTCGAGTTCCACCCTGTCTTTACCGCACATCCCACCGAGGCCCGTCGTAAGGCCGTCGAGGGCAAGATCCGCCGTATCTCCAACCTGCTGGAGGAGCGTCCGCGTCTGGGCGGCTCCGACCTGGTGGAGAACGAGCGCCATATGCTGCAGGAGATCGACGCCCTGGTGCGTACGAGCCCCATCGCGCTCAAGAAGCCCACGCCGGTCGAGGAAGCCGATACCATCATCGACATCTTCGATAACACGCTGTTCGACGTTATCCCCGTTATCTATCGTCGTTTTGACGATTGGGTGCTGGGCGACAAGGCCGGTACTGTGCCGCCGCTGTGCCCGGCGTTCTTCCATCCCGGCAGCTGGATCGGTTCCGACCGCGACGGTAACCCCAACGTCACCGCCAAGGTGAGCCGTGAGGTCGCCGCCAAGTACTTTACGCACATGGTGCTCAAGCTCGAGGACAAGTGCCGCCACATCGGCCGCAACCTCACGCTCGAGGCTACCTACAGCAAGCCGTCGGCCGAGCTCATTAACCTGTGGAACCATCAGGTCGAGATGAGCCCTCGGTACACGGCCCGCGCCGAGCTGATCTCCGAGCACGAGCCGCATCGCGCCGTCATGCTCGTCATGGCCGACCGTCTGAACGCCACCGTGCGCCGTATCACCGACACCATGTACCACAGCGCCGACGAGTTCCTGGATGACCTGCGCGTCGTCCAGCGTTCGCTGGCCGTCTGCGGTGCCGTCCGTGCCGCCTACGGCCCGGTCCAGACCATCATCTGGCAAGTCGAGTCCTTCGGCTTCCATATGGTCGAGATGGAGTTCCGTCAGCACTCCGTGGTGCATGCCCGCGCCCTCAAGGATATCCACGAGAACGGTATCCATGGCGACCTGCAGCCCATGACGCGCGAAGTCATCGATACCTTCCGTGCCATCGGCTCCATCCAAAAGCGCTACGGCAAGAAGATGGCGCACCGCTACATCATCTCGTTTACCAAGAGCGCCCAGCATGTGGCTGACGTCTTCGAGCTGGCCCACCTGTCCTTCGCACACGAGGAAGATGTCCCCGAGCTCGACGTGATCCCGCTATTCGAGCAGCTCGAGGACCTCGAGGGCTGCGTCGACGTGCTCGACCAGATGCTTACGCTGCCCGTGGTGCAGAAGCGTCTTGCCCAGACCAACCGCCGCATGGAGGTTATGCTGGGCTATTCCGACTCCTCCAAGGACGCCGGTCCTACCACGGCCATGCTCGCGCTGCATTCCGCGCAGGAGCGCATTGCCAAGTGGGCCGAGAAGAACGATATCGACCTGGTGCTCATGCACGGTCGCGGCGGTGCCGTTGGCCGTGGCGGCGGCCCGGCCAACAAGGCCGTGCTGGCGCAGCCCAAGGGTTCGGTCAACTGCTTCTTTAAGCTCACCGAGCAGGGCGAGGTCATCTTTGCCCGTTACGGCAACCGCACGCTGGCTCAGCGCCATGTTGAGTCCGTTGCCGCCGCAACGCTTTTGCAGTCGGCCCCGAGTGTCGAGAAGACCAACACCGAGACCACGCAGAAGTTCTGGGATATGGCCGAGAAGCTCAAC
>DBFRXD010000067.1:0-2541 GCA_048502435.1 Collinsella aerofaciens | reverse complement strand
CATGACCGAGAAGTCCGTCGTGCTCACCGCCTCCGAGTCCGGCACCACCCCCGAGGTCCTCGAGGCCGTCAAGAAGATGAAGGGCATGGGCGTGCGCGTCTACGCCATGACCAAGCCCGAGGGCCCCATCGGCCAGGCTGTGGGTGCCGAGAACTGCGTCGCCATGGCTTCTGACCATGGTTCGGGCGGCTGCGAGAAGGGCTACTACCTCGCCGACTGCTTCGGCCTGCGCCTGCTCAACCGCCGCGGTTGCTTCCCCAAGTTCGATCTGTTTATCGAGCAGACCAAGGATATCTGGAAGGACATGCTCGACATCCGCAAGCGCTTCGAGCCGCGCGCCGAGGAGCTCGCCAAGAAGTACGCCCTGGCCCCCTACACCATGTTCATCGGCTCCGGCGCCCTGTGGGGCGAGACCATCCTGTTCTCGATGTGCATCCTCGAGGAGATGCAGTGGAAGCGCACCCGCTACATCACCTCGGCCGACTTCTTCCACGGCACCCTCGAGCTCGTGGAGCCCGGCGTCCCGGTCTTCCTGTTCATGGGCGAGGACGAGAACCGCAAGCTCGACGAGCGCGTCCGCGCCTTCCTGACCCGCGGCGTGACCGGCGACACCGACATCAACATCATCGACACCGCCGAGTTCGCGATCCCCGGCCTTGACGACGAGTTCCGCGTCATCGTCTCCCCGTGGATTCTGACGGTGCTCGTGACCGACCGCCTGGCTCGCTACTACGAGACGGTCACCAAGCACAACCTCAAGTATCGTCGCTACTATCACCAGTTCGACTACTAAAGAAAACGGGTGCGGGAACGTGCCGGGCTATTGAGAGGAACACAGAATGAGACAGTACATCATCGCCAGCCATGCGCACTTCGCCACCGGCATCAAGGAGAGCGTCGAGCTGCTCTCGGGCGCTCGCGACAACGTCCACGATCTTTCGATGTTCGTCGATGGCCGCATGGACGTGGCCGAGGAGGCCCAAAAACTGCTGGCAGGCATGTCTGCCGACGATGATGTCGTTGTCTGCACCGACCTCTTTGGCGGTAGCGTTAACAACGAGTTCACCAAGATCGTCCAGACGCGTCCCCGCACGTACCTCGTTACCAACATGAACCTTCCTCTGCTCATCCAGCTGCTGTTCTCTGACGAGTCGGCGCCGGTTGAGGAGACGATTCGCGCCATCGTCGCTGCGGACGATACGCGCGTGAAGTTTGTCAACGATCTTTTGGTCGATGACGAGGAGGAGGAAGAGTTCTAATCCGCAGCACCTACTGACACGCCGTATGACGGCACAAGACCTTTGGGGGGTCACATTATGATTCAGCTACTTCGCGTTGACCATCGCCTGCTTCATGGCCAGGTCGCAGTTTCCTGGGTTCAGGGCCTTGGCTCCAACTGCATCTTCTGCGTGGGCGATAAGGTCGCTAACGACCCGGTGTGGAAGACGACGCTCAAGATGGGCAAGCCTGCCGGCTGCAAGCTCGTCATCAAAGATATGGAGCATGCAATCGAAGCTATCAACTCGGGCGTGACCGACAAGTACAAGATGATCATCTGCGTCGCCACTATCGCTGAGGCAAAGCAGCTTGTTGAGGGCTGCCCGCAGATCAAGTCGGTCAACCTGGGCAACACCAAGCCCAAGGACGAGAAGCGTCCCGACGCTCGTCAGGTCTCTCGTCAGATCTTCCTGACCGCGGCCGAGGAAGCCGATGTGCGCGAGATGCTGGATCGTGGCGTTGAGGTCGAGATTCGACCCCTGGCCGATGACCCCAAGGTCGACTGCGCCAGCGTGCTCTAGGCGTTCAATTTCGAAGAGTCTGAGCTCTTCGTAGTGTCCTATATGGAAAGGGGGATGTATGCTTACCCAAGCAATCCTCATCGGACTTATCGCCGCATTTGGTAAGTTCGACTGCCAGCTCGGCACCCTCTACGCGTTCCGCCCCATCGTCCTGTGCCCGCTCGTGGGCCTGGTGCTGGGGGACCTGCAGTCCGGCCTCGCGATCGGCGCCAGCCTGGAGCTGCTGTTCATGGGCTCGATCTCCATCGGCGCCTACGTGCCGCCTGATGAGACGATCGGCGGCGTGCTCGCCTGCGCCTTCGCTATCCAGCTGGGCCAGAGCACCGAGGCAGCCATCGCGCTTGCCATGCCCATCGCCACGCTGTGCCTTGCCATCAAGAACATCCTTAACGCCGCCCTGCCGATCCTGGTCGACCGCGCTGATGTCTACTCCGGCCAGGGCAACCTTAAGGGTGTCTATGCGATGCACTTCCTGATCGGTTTGACCGGTATCATCATGGCGTTCCTGCTGTGCTCGCTGTCGTTCTATCTGGGTGCTGACGCCATCCAGGGCCTGCTCGACTTCATCCCGCCCTTTGTCCTTGCTGGCTTTGGCGTTGCAGCCAACATCCTGCCTGCCATGGGCTTCGCCATGCTCGGCCGCCTGGTGCTCACCAAGCAGCTCGTGCCCTTCTACTTCCTGGGCTTCCTGCTGTGCTCCTACGCCAACGTGCCCGTCCTGGGCGTCGCCCTGATCGCCATC
>DBFRXD010000066.1:0-18162 GCA_048502435.1 Collinsella aerofaciens | reverse complement strand
CGCCATAACAACGCGCGCCGTCAGATCAACAAAACAGCAGGTAAATCCTACCAAAATAAACCTGTCCCCACATGGCAGGTTTTAGGCCTCGCCGTGTTCCTCTTCCCAGCTGCGGTCGTCGTATTTCTCGACCACGGCGTCGTCGTCAAAATGCAGCGGCTTATCCAGGTTGCGGGGCTTAAAGCCCTCCATAAACTTGTCGCGGCCAAAGCTCTCGGGAATCGCCACGGGGTAGCGGCCGGTAAAGCACGCGTCGCAGTAGCCGCCCTTGGGCATGACCTTAAGCAGGCCCTCGACCGAAAGGAAGGCCAGCGAATCGGCGCCGATATACTCGCAAATCTCGTCGACCGTCTTGTTGGCGCTGATAAGCTGCGACTGCACGTCGGTATCGATACCGTAGAAGCACGGCCAGATGACCTCGGGCGAGTTGATGCGAATGTGAATCTCCTTGGCGCCGGCGTTGCGCAGCATCTTGACGAGCTGCACCATGGTGGTGCCGCGCACAATGGAGTCGTCGATGACGACCAGGCGCTTGCCCTCGATGTTGTCGCGCAGCGGGTTGAGTTTCATACGCACGCCCATGGCGCGTAACTCCTGCGTAGGCTCGATAAACGTACGGCCCACGTAGCGGTTCTTGATAAGGCCCTCGCCAAAGGGAATACCGCTCTCGTGCGAATACCCCTCCGCGGGCGGCAGGCCGGAGTCGGGCACGCCGATGACCAGGTCGGCCTCGACAGGCTCCTCATGTGCCAGCTGACGACCCATGTCGTAACGGCAGGCATAGACGCTCTTGCCGTTCATGATGGAGTCGGGGCGGGCAAAGTAGACCTGCTCAAAGATGCAGTTGGCAGGCTCTTCGGCTGCAGGCACGCCCTGCTCGGATACCAGGCCCTCGGCGCTGATGCGCAAGATCTCGCCGGGACGGACGTCACGGACGTACTCGGCACCCACGATGTCGAGTGCGCAGGTCTCGGAAGCAACGACCCAGCCGCCGGCGCGCGTGACACGGACGGCGGAGTCGACCGTCGCGGCGCCGTCCTGCGACGGCAGCTGCGAAACGGCTGCGGCATCGGCCTGGTCCAGACCCTCGTCCACCAGCTTGCCCAGCACCAGCGGGCGAATGCCGTGCGGATCGCGGAATGCGTAGAGCGCCTGCTCGTTGATGAGCGTCATGGCGTAGCCGCCGCGTACGAGCTCCATGGTCTTGCGAATGCCCTCGCGCAGATGGCCCGTACGCTGGGTAAAGTAGCCGATAAGCTTGGTCGCGACCTCGGAATCCGAATTGGAGAGGAACGGCACGCCCAGCTCGATCAGCTGGCGGCGCAGCTCATCGGTGTTGACCAGAGTGCCGTTGTGCGCAAGCGCGATAATGACGCTATTGATGGTAGAGAGGTGCGGCTGAGAGGCTTCCCAGCTCTTGGCGCCGGCAGTGCCGTAGCGCACATGACCCACGGCCAGCTGGCCGGAGAGCGTCGACAGGTCGGCATTGGAGAACACGCGGTCGAGCAGGCCCAGATCCTTGCGGACCATAACCGTGCCGCCGTCACCCACGGCGATTCCCGCCGATTCCTGGCCACGGTGCTGCAGTGCACGCAGGCCAAAGTACGTCAGTCGAGCCACGTCGCGATCGGGCGCCCATACGCCGAAAATGCCACATTCCTCATGCAGCTGGTCGGAGTCCGGATCATACGTCGACATGGTGTTCACCTGTCCCGCGGCACGCTCGGCCGCGCGGATGGTTTCTTGAGACATGGCATCCCCTCAGAGCCTCGTATTTTGGCGTTACCCGCCTTATTATACGCACGACGCGACGCGCTCCCCGGCGCATGAGCAGCGCTTTTTAAAAGCCCACCGAGCTAATAATCAGTTTTGTTGCCAAACATTTTATCGGTCTGTCCAATGCAAGCGCCCGCGCCCCCAGATGGCCGCCGCGTCCACCGTTGGGGATTACAAAGTTGCAATTGGGACGTTCGTCCTGTCTTTTGGCAGGTCGGCGGCGTATCCTTGTAACCTACAACAAAGCGAGAAAGGTTATGTATGGATCGAAACGAACTCGACCCCAGCGTCCCCAGCGCCACGGAGGTCAAGAAGATCCCCCTCATCATTAAGGTGTACGCCGTCCTGTGCATCCTTTCCGGCGTGGGCACGCTCCCGTCGATCGCTGCCTTTATGTGGCGGGTCATTACCGCGCTCATCAACGGCAACGCCGCCGCCAACCTCGGCGACAACACGCTCGTCGCAGTCGGCCTTATCGTCGCCGGCATCATGCTCTCTGCGGCAAGTGCCGTCATCCTAATCATCTTTGGCCTGGACCTTATCAAGAACCAGCGCCGCAACGCCGCCCGCCTGTCCTACATCCTTATTGCATTCACGGTCGTCGAGCTTTTGGTCGACGTGATGCTCCAGGGCATCGGGCCCTTCCTGCTGCGTCCCGCGATCCAGCTCGGCATCCTCGTTGCACTTTCGGCAACCGTCGACCCCACGCTTCGTCAGGAGCGCGAACTGCAGCGCCGCCTGCAGGAGATGCTCGACCGCGACGCCGCCGCCGAGGGCATGCTCGGGCGCGATGAAACCGGCGAAGGCTACATCAAACTCAATTATTTCAACTTGTTCTGGGTATTCTTTGTCTGCTGCGTGCTCGGCCTGATCGCCGAGGACATCTGGCACATGACGGTTGACGACCCGGGCGTCTACCAGAACCGCGCCGGTATGCTGTTTGGCCCCTTCAGCCCCATCTACGGATTTGGCGCCGTGCTCATGACCATGGTGCTTAACCGCTTCTACAAAAAGAACCCCATCATCATTTTCCTGGTAAGCGCCCTGCTCGGCGCCAGCTTTGAGGTGTTCGTGGGCTGGTTTATGCAGACCGCGTTTGGCGTGGTCTCGTGGAGCTACTCGCACATAACGCTGTTCGGTTTGCCCGATCCGCTCGTGGTCCTCACGGGCGGACGCACCTGCACGGGCTTCGCCTGCCTGTGGGGCCTGGGCGGCCTCATCTGGATCAAGCTGCTGCTGCCGAGGCTGCTTAAGCTTATCAACAAGATCCCCTGGAAGAGCCGCTACTCGGCCACCGTCATCTTTACCGTTATCATGCTGGTCGACGGCGTCATGACGCTGCAGTCGCTCGACTACTGGTACCAGCGCGTTAACGGCACGGAGCCGGACATTCCCGTCGCACAGTTCTACGGAGAGCACTTCGATAACGAATACATGGAAAACCGCTTCCAGAGCATGACCATGAGCCCCAAGGATGCGACGCGCGTGTAGCGCTCACCGCGCCCAAAACGCAAAATGCCCGCCGGTATCACACGTACCGGTGGGCATTTTTATAAACGATCCTTCTATCGACGCAATCCTCTATGCCTCGCGCTCGACCTCACTCACGCATTCGTTCTTGATGGTGCCAACGAGCGCCTGCAGCGCATCGACCACGTGCGGGCGAATGTCCCCGCCAATAAGCACGAGCATGATGTCGTCACCTACGGCAAGCTCGCCGCTTGCCAGCCACACGCGCACATAGCCGATACCCGGCATCGCGCGCGTGGCCTCGATAGCAGACCGTACCTTTTCGGCGTCGTAGTCAAAGACCATGCCGCCCACCCTGTGGCCTGGCGCCACGCCATCGGTCTCGACTCCGCGCACCTCGGCCTTGGGCGTCGCGCGCACCACACCGTTATGCGTCAGATACATCCCACAGCCTGCCGCCGAAGCATCGGCCTTGGCCTCGCGCAGCCAAGCATCAATCGAAGGCATCAATTTGCCACTCTCGAGCATCGTTTCTCCCTTACCGTCGTCGAGTAGCCAATTTGGGACGGGGCCTTTTTAGCTACTCTCGAACAACTTATTCCTCGACCGGCGTGAGCACCATGACGGCGCGTGTGTTGCTCAGCGACAGCGAACGACAGGTCACAAGCGTTACAACCTTAGTTGCCGAAGCGGCACGATCGGTGGCATCACTCGCCACAGCAGAAGCGCCGTCGAGCATCTCGGACAGGTAGTTCTCGAGTCCGTCGTCGCCCTCAAAATTGGTCGTACGCGCCTTGGCATACGTATCCTCGACAACTTTGGTCGCCAGTGGACGCAGCCTATACGTCGCATCGCGCGTGATGTAGTACACATATTCAATGCTATCGAACGTTGCCTGGTCAGTCGTATCCGAAATCACGTTGAACATCGACCCATCGTTCATGTGGTGGCCGTAGATCGTGGTCTGCTGGTCGACCATTCCCGGCGCGGTGTCATCGCTATCCAGGAAAATGGCACCGGACGCGTTAGCCGTTCCGTCGAACAGCGTGTTGAGGTATTTGGAGTTGTTGTTGGTCTGCACCACGGGATAGTTGATGTTGGTTCCCGGCACGTAAATCCAACCCACAATCTCGGGGTTCGTCTGAGCAAGCGCATCAAAGTCGATAATCGGCACGCCGCTGGCGTCCTTATCGCTTACATATTGCTTCTCGATTTTCTGATACGAATCGCTCGCCTGCTTATAGCCAATCTGGGCATTAATAAAGATAGCGGCGGCGGCGACAATCAGGCCGATACCGATGATGATGAGCAGAATGGGAATAATGGAGCGGCGCTTTTTGCGCGGCGGCTCGGTGTAATCCGACGGCGCGGCATGCGATGAAGACCGGGGCGGCTTCTTAGCGGAGCTATAAGACGAAGGACGATATGCGGCCGGCGCGTCCTGTCGACGATGCGTCGCCGGTGTCACGGGGCGCGGCGCGCGCGGCTGCTGAGGAGAGGATGTCCGACCCTGCTGCGCCGCATGGGCGGCACCCGGCTTCGACGGATCGGGAATCTGAGAAGCCTTGAATCGTTTTCCCTGATAATCGGACATGGCTCTCCTTATACTGCGGTGAAACGGCGGAACGCCTAGGCGTCAGCCATCTCCTGCTTCATCTTCTCGATAACCTTGCGGTACTCGGGGTCGCAAGCACCCAGAATCTGCGTGGCATAGATAGCGGCGTTCTTGGCGCCGTTGATGGCAACGCAGGCCACGGGCACGCCCGAAGGCATCTGCACCATCGACAGCAGCGAATCCATACCGCCCAGGTCACTCGTCTTCATAGGCACGCCGATAACCGGCAGCGGCGTAAAGGCAGCCACGACACCGCCCAAGTGGGCGGCCTTGCCGGCGGCGGCGATAATCACTTTGATACCGCGATCGGCGGCAGTCGAAGCCCACTCGTGGACCTTCGCCGGCGTGCGGTGCGCGCTCGCGATCACGAGCTCATAGGGCACACCCAGTGCCTCGAGCTCGGCGGTGCAGCCTTCCATAACGCCCAGATCGGACTTGGAACCCATGATGATCCCGACAACCGGCTTTTGATCTGCCATAAACAAAGACCTCCTGTTGAGAGCGGCGACGCGGCGGATCCGCGACCCTTAACTACTGAGAGTAGTATAGCCGCTCCCGTCCCTGCGGTCTTTGTGGCGCTTTGCGGGCGGGCCAGGCTTTATCTTCACTCCGGTTGCTTCGCAAAGTCGTTCAGATAGAGCCTGGCCCGCCCGCGAAGCGCCACAGAGACCGCAGGGACGGGAGAAGCTATACTACTCTCAGTAGTTAAGGGTCGCGGATTCGCCGCGTCACCGCTCTCAACAGGAGGTCTTTGTTTATGGCAGATCAGAAGCCGGTTGTCGGGATCATCATGGGCTCCAAGTCCGATCTGGGCGTTATGGAAGGTTGCACTGCCGAGCTCGAGGCACTGGGCGTGCCCTATGAGCTCGTCATTGCAAGCGCGCATCGCACGCCGGCGAAGGTCCATGAGTGGGCCTCGACTGCTGCCGACCGCGGCATCAAGGTGATTATCGCCGCCGCCGGCAAGGCTGCTCACCTGGGTGGTGTCGTGGCTGCGTTTACGCCGCTGCCGGTTATCGGCGTGCCTATGAAGACGAGCGATCTGGGTGGTATGGACTCGCTGCTGTCGATGGTGCAGATGCCTTCGGGCGTGCCCGTTGCCTGTGTGGCCATCAACGGTGCCAAGAACGCTGCCATTTACGCCACGCAGATTCTGGGCGCATGCGACCCCGAGTACCGCAAGGTTATCGAGAAGATGAAGCAGGAGATGGCTGACGCCTAAGCGCTCTGCCAGTCCATTTGTAGCATAAGGAGAGCCATGTCCGACTATCAGGGAAAGCGTTTTTCGGCTTCTCGGATTCCCGATCCAGCCAAGTCGGGAGCAGCTCGCGTGCCGCAGCAGGGTCGGATATCCTCTCCTCAGCAGCCACGCGCGCCGCGCCCCGTGACGCCGGCGAAGCATCGTCGTCAGGATGCACCTGCTGCATATCGCCCCTCGTCATACAGTGCGGCCAAGAAGTCGCCTCGCTCTTCGGCGCATACCGCGCCATCGAGCTATACCGAGCCGCCGCGCAAAAAGCGCCGCTCCGTCATTCCCATTCTGCTCATCATCATCGGCATTGGCCTGATCGTTGCTGCGGCCGCCATCTTTATCAACGCGCAGATTGGCTACAAGCAGGCGAGCGAGTCGTATCAAAAAATCGAAAAGCAATATGTGAGCGACAAGGACGCCAGTGGCGTGCCAATTGTCGACTTCAATGCGCTGGCCCAGACAAATCCCGAGGTTGTGGGTTGGATTTACGCGCCCGGCACCAACATCAACTACCCCGTGGTGCAGACCAACAACAACTCCAAGTACCTCAACACGCTGTTCGACGGTACGGCCAATGCCTCGGGAGCCATCTTCCTGGATAGCGACGACAACGCGCCGGGCATGGTGGATCAGCAGACCACGATTTACGGTCATCATATGAACGACGGTTCGATGTTCAACGTGATTTCGGATACGACCGATCAGGCGACGTTCGACAGCATGGAATACGTGTACTACATCACGCGTGATGCGACGTATAAGTTGCGCCCGCTGGCGACCAAGGTGGTCGAGGACACGTATGCCAAGGCGCGCACGCCCAACTTTGAGGGCGATGACGGACTGAAGAATTACCTGTCCGAGATGCTCGACGGCGCCTCGGCGGTGGCGAGCGATGCAGGCGACCGCGCCGCCTCGGCAACGAAGGTCGTGACGCTCGTGACCTGTCGCTCGCTGTCATTTAGCAATACGCGCGCTGTCATGGTGCTCACGCCGGTTGAGGAATAAAGTGTCCGGGAGCCCCGTCCCAAAAAGACTACCCTGGAAATCAAAAGGAGAAATGATGCTTGAGAACGGCAAATCGATGCCTTCGGTTGATGCTTGGCTGCGCGAAGCCAAGGCCGATGCTTCGGCGGCTGATTGTGGGATGTACCTGACACACAACGGCGTGGTGCGTGCGACGCCTAAGTCCGAGGTGCGTGGGATCGAGACAAATGGTGTGGCGCCTGGACATAAGGTGGGCGGCATGGTGTTCGGCTTCGATGCCGAAAAGGTGCAGGCCGCCATCGAGGCAACGCGCGCGATGCCGGGTATCGGCTATGTGCGCGTGTGGCTGGCGAGCGGCGAGCTTGCCGTGGGCGACGACATCATGCTCGTACTCATCGGCGGAGACATTCGCCCACATGTGGTCGACGCACTGCAGGCGCTCGTCGGTACCATCAAAAATGAGTGTGTGAGCGAGGTCGAGCGCGAGGCGTAAGGCCGGCAGCAGCACTCGCCAACAAAAAGCCCACTGGCAGTTCATCAGTCTACCAGTGGGCTTTTCGGTGTGTTGGAAAATCTCGGCATTGCATGGCGCTACACGCGCGTCGCATCCTTGGGGCTCATGGTCATGCTCTGGAAGCGGTTCTCCATGTAATCGTTATCGAAATACTTGCCGTAGAACTGCGCGACGGGAATATCCGGCTCCGTGCCGTTGACGCGCTGGTACCAGTAGTCGAGCGACTGTAGCGTCATGACGCCGTCGACCAGCATAATGACGGTAAAGATGACGGTAGCCGAGTAGCGACTCTTCCACGGAATCATGTTGATGAGCTTGAGCAACCTCGGCAGCAGCAGCTTGATCCAGATAAGGCCACCCAGGCCCCACAGGCAGGCAAAGCCCGTGCAGGTGCGTCCGCCCGTAAGGACGGCGAGTGGGTCGGGCATGCCGAACAGCTTCATGTGCGAGTAGCTCCACGAGACCACGCCAAATGAGGTTTGCATAAACCAGCCCACGAACACCTCAAAGCTCGCGCCGAGCACAGCGCTTACCAGGAAAATGATGATGGGGTTCTTTTTATAGAAGCGGTTGAGCACCATGGTCATGAGTACGGCGCCAAAGCCATAGATGGGGCTGAAGGGACCAAACAGCATGCCGGCGCGGTCCTGGTAGACGCCTGGGTCGTCGACCGTCATGTGCCAGATGTCCTCGGCGATCAGGCCGAGCACGCAGCAGACGAGGAATACCCAGAACAGGTTGAAGTAGTTGAGTTTGATGTAGCCCTCGCCGGTTTCATCGCGGCCGAGCATGCCCTCGGCGGCGGCGTCGCGGTCGAGCATCTCCTGTAGGCGGCGCTGCAGTTCGCGCTCCTGGCGAAGCGTAGGGTCGACGGTTGCCGAAAGCGCGATGAGGATACCGAGCTGAATAGCGGGACGAAGCAAGAAGAGCCCGATACCCTGGAGCATCACGTCGACCAAAAGCTCGACGACGGTGAATGCAATAAGGATGTAGGACAGGCGGGCGGCGTTGCGGCGCTGGTTTTTGATAAGGTCCAGGCCAAAGATGATCAGGATGACGGCACTTGCCGCAGAGAGCATGATGCCGGCGACAATGAGTCCAACCGAGACCAGCATATTGTCGCCGAGCTTGGCGGCGGCGTTGCCGTTAATGAGCGCGGTGATGACCTGCCACATAAAGGCGGCGACCGACGGGAGTGTGCCCACGCCGGACAGGATGCACAGGACGGCGTACACCTTAATGATGAGGGGAATCTTCTTGACCTCCGTGGCGCTGGGGACGCTGGGGTCGAGTCCGTTTCGATCCATACAGAACCTTTCTCGCTTTGTCCTAGATTACAAGGATACGCCGCCGACCTGCCAAAAGACAGGACGAACGTCCCAATTGCAACAATGCAACCCTCAACGGTGGACGCGGCGGCCATCTGGGGGCGTGGGCGCTTGCACTGGACAGACCAATAAAATGTTAGGCCGCAAAACGGATTATTAGCTCGGTGGGCTTTTAAAAAGCGCTGCTCATGCGCGGGGGAGCGCGTCGCGCCGTGCGTATAATAAGGCGGGTAACGCCAAAATACGAGGCTCTGAGGGGATGCCATGTCTCAAGAAACCATCCGCGCGGCCGAGCGTGCCGCGGGACAGGTGAACGCCATGTCGACGTATGATCCGGACTCTGACCAGCTGCATGAGGAATGCGGCGTTTTTGGTGTCTGGGCGCCCGATCGCGACGTGGCTCGACTGACGTACTTTGGCCTGCGTGCACTGCAGCACCGTGGCCAAGAATCGGCGGGAATCGCTGTTGGTGACGGCGGTACGGTTATGGTCCGCAAGGATCTGGGCCTGCTCGACCGCGTGTTCTCCAATGCCGACTTGTCGACGCTCTCCGGTCAGCTGGCCGTGGGTCATGTGCGCTACGGCACCGCCGGCGCCAAGAGCTGGGAAGCCTCTCAGCCGCACCTCTCTACCATCAATAGCGTCATTATCGCGCTCGCGCACAACGGCACCCTCGTCAACACCGACGAGCTGCGCCGCCAGCTGATCGAGCTGGGCGTGCCGTTCCTCTCCAACTCGGATTCCGAGGTCGCGACCAAACTCATCGGCTACTTTACTCAGCGTACAGGCCATCTGCGCGAGGGCATTCGCAAGACCATGGAGCTCGTGCGCGGCGGCTACGCCATGACGCTCATCAATGAGCAGGCGCTCTACGCTTTCCGCGACCCGCATGGCATTCGCCCGCTGGTGTTGGGCAAGCTGGTGGACGAGGGCCTGGACCAGGCCGACGCCGCATCCGTTTCGCAGCTGCCGTCGCAGGACGGCGCCGCGACGGTCGACGCCACCACCCATGTCACGCGCGCCGGCGGCTGGGTCGTCGCCTCCGAGACTTGCGCGCTCGACATTGTGGGCGCCGAGTACGTCCGCGACGTCCGTCCCGGTGAGATTTTGCGCATCAGCGCCGAGGGCCTTGTGTCCGAGCAGGGCGTGCCTGCCGCCGAAGAGCCCGCAAACTGCATCTTTGAGCAGGTCTACTTTGCCCGCCCCGACTCCATCATGAACGGCAAGAGCGTCTATGCCTGCCGTTACGACATGGGCCGTCAGCTGGCACATGAGGAGCCCGTCGAGGCCGACCTGGTCATCGGCGTGCCCGACTCCGGCCTGCCGCCCGCGGAGGGGTATTCGCACGAGAGCGGTATTCCCTTTGGCGAGGGTCTTATCAAGAACCGCTACGTGGGCCGTACGTTTATCGAGCCCACGCAGGAGCTGCGTGCCATGGGCGTGCGCATGAAGCTTAACCCGCTGCGCGACAACATCGAGGGCAAGCGCCTGGTCGTGATCGACGACTCGATCGTGCGCGGCACCACCATGGTGCAGCTCGTCAAGATGCTGCGCAACGCCGGCGCCAAGGAGATTCACATCCGCATCAACTCGCCCGAGGTCATCTGGCCGTGCTTCTACGGCATCGATACCGACGTGCAGTCGCAGCTTATCAGCGCCAACAAGACGGTCGATGAGATCTGCGAGTACATCGGCGCCGATTCGCTGGCCTTCCTTTCGGTCGAGGGCCTGCTTAAGGTCATGCCCAAGGGCGGCTACTGCGATGCGTGCTTTACCGGTCGCTACCCCGTGGCGATTCCCGAGAGCTTTGGCCGCGACAAGTTTATGGAGGGCTTTAAGCCCCGCAACCTGGATAAGCCGCTGCACTTTGACGACGACGCCGTGGTCGAGAAATACGACGACCGCAGCTGGGAAGAGGAGCACGGCGAGGCCTAAAGCCTGCCATGTAGGGACAGGTTTATTTTGGTAGGTTTTACCTGCTGTTTTGTTGATATGACGGCGCGTGCTGTTATGGCGCGCGCCGAAATGAACGCAACTATGAGCACCGTTTGGCGCCCGCGCGGCGCCACGGTAGTGGGAGAGGAAGGCTCAGATGAGCGACAGCAAGCATGTGACGTATGAGGACGCCGGCGTCGATACCGCCGAGGGCGGCCGCGCCGTCGACGCTATTAAGCAAATGGTTAAGGACACCAACCGTCCCGAGGTCATCGGCGGTATCGGTGGCTTTGGTGGCCTGTTCTCGGCCGCCGCGCTTAAGGATATGGAAGACCCGATCCTGATCAGCGGTACCGACGGCGTGGGCACCAAACTCGTGCTCGCCCAGATCATGGACCGTCACGAGACGGTGGGCCAGGACCTGGTCGCTATGTGCGTCAACGACATTCTGGCTTCGGGCGCCGAGCCGCTGTTCTTCCTGGACTACGTTGCCATCGGCCACATCGAGGCCGAGCACATGGCAAAGATCATCAAGGGTGTGGCCGACGGCTGTAAGCTCGCGGGCTGCGCGCTCGTGGGCGGTGAGATGGCCGAGCACCCCGGCGTCATGGCTCCTGCCGACTACGACCTTGCCGGATTTACCGTGGGCGTTGTCGACCGTCCCAAGATGCTCGACCCCGCGAACGTCCGCCCCGGCGACGTGATCCTGGGCCTGCCTTCCACTGGCGTGCACTCCAACGGCTACTCGCTCGTGCGCAAGGTCATTGGCGTCGACGGCATTAAGCCGGGCACGCCCGAGGCCGCCGCTAAGGCCGAGGAGCTGAGCCGTCCGCTCGAGGAACTCGGCGGCGCATCGCTGGCAGACGCCCTGCTGGCTCCCACGCGCATCTACGTCAAGCCGATTCTGGAGCTGCTGCGCGGCGGCGCCAACGTGCACGCTATCGCCCACATCACTGGCGGCGGTATTACCGAGAACCTCAACCGCGCGCTTGCCGACGACGTCGACGCCGTGGTCACCCGCAACGGCGCCGAGATGGGTTGGGACGTTCCGCCCGTCATCACCTACGTGTCGCGCCAGGCCGAGCTCGCGCCCAACGAGGCATGCAAGACCTTCAACATGGGCGTTGGCCTGTGCCTGATCGTCGCCCCCGAGGACGAGGCTGCCGTGACCGAGGCCCTGGTCGCGCTGGGCGAGAAGCCGTTCCGCGTGGGCGAGTGCGTCGAGGGCTCCGGTAAGGTCGTGTACTCCGATGAGCGCTAACGAGCAGATGGCTGCTGCCGCGAGCCTGGGCTTTGTGCCCTACACCCGTCCGACCGGCACCGATACGGCCGAGCCGCTCAAGATCGGTGTGCTCATCAGCGGTTCGGGTACCAACCTGCAGGCGCTGATCGATCTGATCACCGCCGGCAAGCTCAACGCTTCGATTGAGCTTGTGGTGTCGAGCCGTCCTTCGGCTAAGGGTTTGCAGCGCGCTGAGCGCGCGGGCATCCAGACGCTCACGCTGTCCAAGGATGTCTACGCCGACCCCATCGCCGCTGACGAGATCATCGCGCACGAGCTGCTCGAGCGCGGCTGCGAATATGTGGTCATGGCCGGTTACATGCGCATGGTGCACACGCCGCTGCTGGCGGCGTTTCCCAACCGCGTGGTCAACTTGCATCCGGCGCTGCTGCCGAGCTTTACCGGTGCGCATGCAATTGACGATGCCTTTGCGCGCGGCGTCAAGGTGACTGGCGTGACCGTGCATTTTGCCAACGAGATCTACGACAACGGCCCCATCATCGCCCAGCGCGCGCTGGCTGTTGAGGAGGGCTGGGACGTCGACACGCTCGAGGAGCACATCCACGCGATTGAGCACGTGTTGTATCCCGAGGTCGTGCAGATGCTCGCCGACGGCCGCGTCCACGTGCTGGAGAGCGGCAAGGTCGCAATTGACGCGCCTCGCGGCTAGCGGCGCACAGTACAATTTAGCCGAGTAGTCAGGGTGGTCATTGGCGCCAAGGCGCGCGTGGCCACCTTTTGTTTGAGTAGTCATCGGGGACGGTCTTTAGCGACTAGTCATTCAAGAACGTCGCAGGTGACTAGGTGAGAGAGGTGAGCGCATGGCGGATAACGAAGCGCTGTTTACGCCTGAGCTGGTGTTTTTTGATTGGGAGTGCGCGACGCCGGATGAGGTATTTGCGCGGCTCGAGGACGAGCTTGCACCTCGCGGCTACATTGTGCCGGGTTGGCTCGACGCCGTCCGCACGCGTGAAGATGCCTATCCCACGGGCCTTGCCATGCCGGCGGCCAACATCGCCATCCCGCATACCGATCCGGGGTTTGTGGCTAAGCCCTATATCGCGGTGGTGAAGCCCGTGGCGCCCGTGACGTTCAGTGCTATGGCGGGCATGGGTGCCCCCGTGCCGGCGCAGATCATCATCAATCTGGGCATTGCCGAGCCGGGCGGCCAAGTCGAGGCCCTGCAAGCGCTCATGAATATCTTTATGGATGCCGACGCCGCAGCCGACGTGCTCGGCCAAACCACGTCGCAGGGCATGGTCGACGCCATCCGCCGCCACTTCTAAAGCCGGCACTTGGGGACTGTCCCTAACTGCCGGCAGAAAAGGAACGTCCCTAACTGCCAGCTGCCAGAGCTGCCCCCTTTGCACCAAAATGGTGCAGATTAACTTGTCCCCCATGTGCCAGGTGTGTTGCGGGGTCCGCGTTGTGACACAATGGCGTTTGTTCGATTCGTGATGCGAAAGGCCAACTATGGCAAACAAGAAAAAGAACTCCGAGGCCGTGCCGACGCCCGAGCAGCAGGCTCGCGCTGCCTCCAGCTCTCGTAAGAAGCAGCGCAAGACGTACGTGTCTAAGACGGTCAAGATCGTCCTGGTGGTTATCGGCGTGCTGGCAATGCTGCTTTCCGTCTCGGCCATGGCATGCTCCGGTCTCATGTCGCAGGCAGAGGATACCTCGAGCTACAAGCTTACCGGCGGTGTCGCCGCTACCATCAACGGCACCAACCTCACCGAGGACACCGTGACCAAGCAAATCATGAGCATGCGCACATCCTACGGTTACACCAAGGACAAGGACTGGGCGCAGTATCTGGTCGACAACGACCTTACGCCCAAAAAGTACCGCAAGCAGCTCATCGACTCCTACACGCAGCAGATTCTGCTTCAGCAGGCGCAGAAGGAAAACGGCGTGACGGTGTCGGACGAGGAGGTCGAGAAGGCATGGAAGGACGCGTGCAAGAGCGCGGGCGGTGCCAAGACCTTTAAGAAGACCCTTAAGACCTACGGCTATACCGAGGACACCTACAAGGACTCGCTCAAGGAGAGCTTGGCACAGCAAAAGCTTAAGGATGCCGTGGCGCCCACCAGCAAGCCCAAGGACAGCGAGATCGTCGATTACATCAATGAGAACCTGTCTAACTACAATGACGCCCGCCGCTCGTCGAATATCCTGATCAAGGTTGATTCCGACGCATCCGACGAGGACAAGGCCGCCGCCAAGGCCAAGGCACAGGAGTGCCTGGACAAAATCAACTCCGGTGAGCTGAGCTTTGAGGACGCCGTTGAGCAGTACTCCGAGGACACCGGTTCCAAGGAGAAGAAGGGCGATGTGGGCTGGGATAAGCTCACCACTTTCGTCGACAGCTACCAGACGGCGCTCGAGGGGCTCAACAAGGGCGACGTGAGCGAAGTCGTCGAGTCGACCTATGGTTACCACATCATCAAGTGCACCGACTACTTCCATGTCGATAATCAGGTCGATGACATCAACCAGGTGCCCAAGGCCATCAAGAAGTACGTTTCCAATGTGGTGAAGACGCAAGCGGCCAGCACCGCGTACAGCGAGTGGCTGGAGCAGTACAAGAAGGATGCCGACATCACCGTTAACCCCATGCCCAAGGACGTGCCGTACAACGTCAGCCTGAAGGGCGTCACCAAGAGTTCGACCGACGATTCGTCGACGACTGAGTAATCATGGGGCGGCGCTCGTATGAGTTCCGCCCACGCCATTAGAGAGGATTTGCAGATGACCAACGAAGAACTGCAGAAGGAAATGATCGCGGCCATGAAGGCCAAGGACAAGGTTCGCCTGTCCATCATTCGCCAGGTTAAGGCCGAGGTGAAGAATATCGAGGTCAACGAGCGCCGCGATGTGACCGAGGAAGACGTCAACAGCATGATCAAGCGTCTGATCAAGCAGACGAGCGAGACGCTGGAGATGTCCATCAAGGCCGGCACCGACCAAGAGCGTACCGACAACCTGACCGAGCAGGTCAAGATTCTGGAGAGCCTGCTGCCCGCGCAGGTTTCGGGCGAGGAGCTCGAGGCCCTGATCGAGCAGGTCATCGCCGAGCTGGGCGCCACGTCCAAGAAGCAGATGGGCCAGGTTATGGGTGCGCTCGGCAAGGCCACCGGCGGCAACTTCGACAAGCCTGCGGCTGCCAAGATTGTTGGCGCAAAGCTTGCGTAAGGGCCGAGCGGTACATAGTTGATGTTAAGGGGACGTGACCATTGCGGTCGCGCCCTTTTTGCTGGGCTGGGCACTCATTGGGGACAGGCTTAAATGAGTGTCCAATGAGCAGGTACTCATTTAAGTCTGTCCCCAATGAGCGCCAACGAGCAGGTGGAAGGTTGCGGGTTCTTTACGGGAATGTAGTGTGGGCTGCGGAAACGCGGTTCTTTCCGTACAATAGTTCAACTCGTGTAAACGCAGGGAAGGGACATTCATGGCAGACATGATCGAGATCAAGCATCTCAACAAGTACTTTGGCGACCTGCATGTGCTCAAAGATATCAATCTCACCGTCAAGCGCGGCGAGAAGCTCGTAATGATCGGGCCTTCCGGCTCGGGTAAGTCGACGCTCATCCGTTGCGTCGATTATCTGGAGGAGCCCACGTCGGGCGAGGTCGTCATCGACGGTACGCCGCTCACCAAAAAGAATCACCTGGAGATGGCTCGCAAGTATAGTTCCATGGTGTTTCAGCAGTTCAACCTGTATCCCAACATGACGGTGCTCGGCAACCTGACGCTCGCGCCCATCAAGCTGCAAAAGAAGAGCAAGGAGGAGGCGACCGAGATCGCCATCGCCGCTCTCAAGCGCGTTGGCATGGCGCATAAGGCCGGCGAGTATCCGCAGAATCTCTCGGGCGGTCAGCAGCAGCGCATCGCCATCGCCCGTGCCCTGTGCACCAAGCAGCCCATCATCCTGTTTGACGAGCCGACCTCGGCGCTCGACCCCGAGATGGTCCAGGAGGTTCTGGACGTTATGATTGAGCTCGCGCAGGAGGACATCACCATGATCTGCGTGACGCACGAGATGGGCTTTGCGCGCCAGGTGGCTGACCGCGTCATCTTTATGGAGGACGGCCGCATCCTGGAGGAGGGCACGCCCGAGCACTTCTTCGATAACCCCGAGAACCCGCGCTGCCGCGAGTTCCTGTCCAAGATTCTGCACTAGGCGCGGTGATGGACATGACGGATATGACGAGGGCGGCCGTGTCGCGCCGTCACTTTTTGCAGCTGGCGGGCGCCGGCATGCTCGCGCTGACGGGGGCCGCGCTTACCGGTTGCGGCAACTCCACCAGCGGCGAGGGCTCCGACAAGGGGTCCAAGCTTGCGGCCATCAAATCGCGTGGCCATCTGAATGCCGGCGTTAAGAAAGACGTTCCCGGCTACGGCTATTACGACACCGCCAAGGGCCGCTTTGAGGGCATGGAAGTCGATTTGTGCTACCAGATCGCCGCTGCCGTCTTTGGCGTGGGCTACAAGGATGCCCGTGCCCAGGAGCTTGTCGAGTTTACCGACGTAACGCCCAAGACGCGCGGCCCGCTGATCGATAACGGCCAGCTCGACGTGGTCGCGGCGACCTACACCATCACCGACGAGCGCAAGAAGAGCTGGGATTTCTCGACGCCGTACCGTACCGACTACGTGGGACTTATGGTCAAGAAGCGTTCGGGCTTTACCTCGATTGAAGATCTGGATGGCAAGGTCATTGGTGTGAGCCAGGGTGCCACCACACAGGGCCTCATCGAGCAGATGATCAAGGACAACGGCTTTAGCTGCAAGCCCGAGTTTAGGGCCTTTAGTGGCTACCCCATCATCAAGAGCTCGCTCGACGCCGGCAATATCGACGTCTTCGCCATGGACCGCTCCACGCTGGCCGGTTACATGAACGAGACCGTTGAGCTTCTGCAGCCCGAGGTCAAGTTTGGCGAGCAGGGCTACGGCGTGGCGACCAAGAAGGGCTGCGACCTTTCGGCCGTGGTCGATCAGGTGATTTGCGATCGCCTGGCCGACGGCTGGCTCGACCAAGAGGTCAAGACCTGGGGTCTTGTATAGGCGCATCGTCCAAGGAAGGAATCAAATGCTCGAAGGATTATTTGACGCCGACCGTTGGTCGACGACATTTCAAAACATGGGGTCCATCTGGGAGGGCTTTGGCGTGACGCTGCAGGTGGTCGTTGCCGGTCTGCTGCTGTCGCTGGTACTGGGCACGCTGCTGGGTGTGTTCTCTACCACTCGCTCGCGCGTGCTGCGCGCCATAAGCCGCGTGTACGTGGAGTTTTACCAGAACACCCCGTTGCCCGTACAGGTGCTCTTTATGTACATGGCCGGTCCGCAGTTTTTGCAGGCCATAACCGGTGCCGACCAGCCGGTGCGTATCGCGCCGTTCGTGCTGGGCTTCTTGGGCGTTGGCCTGTATCACGCGGCCTACATCTCGGAGGTCATCCGAACCGGTATCGAGGCGGTTCCGCGCGGTCAGATGGAGGCGGCCCAGAGCCAGGGCTTCACCCGTGCGCAGGCATACTGGTACATCGTGCTGCCTCAGACATTCAAGATCATTCTGCCGCCGCTGTGTAACCAGGCACTCAACCTGGTCAAGAACACGTCGGTGCTGGCACTTGTGGCCGGCGGCGACCTTATGTACCGTTCCGACAACTTTGTGAGTCTGTACGGTTACCTGCAGGGATACATCGTCTGCTGCCTTATGTACTTCATCATCTGCTTTCCGCTCGCCATGCTGGTGCAGTGGCTCGAGCGTCGCTCCAAGGAGCGTCCGCGCGGCGTGAGCCTGGCCGAGCTGGGGCTCGACAATGTAGAGGAGGCCTAGCACATGGAAATCTTCAACGCGACCAACCTGCTCTACATTTGGGGCGGCTTTGTTAAGACGATCGAGATCTCGGCGCTGTCGATCTTTTTCTCGCTCATCTTTGGCACGGTGCTGGCGCTCGTTAAGAGCTATGCGCCCCGCCCGTTCCGTATTTTGGTGAGCGCCTATAT
>DBFRXD010000065.1:0-8128 GCA_048502435.1 Collinsella aerofaciens | reverse complement strand
TGCTTGGTACGTAGTGCGCGTCAACAGCAAGATCTCGAACTTCTTCTATTACCTGTTCGTCTTCTCGATGGTCGTGCCCTTCCAGATGCTCATGTTCACGCTGTCCAATTTGGCGGACCGCATCGGCTTCAACACGCCGTTCAACATCTGCTTTATCTACCTCGGCTTTGGCGCGGGCCTGGCGGTCTTTATGTTCGCCGGCTTTGTAAAGAACATTCCGCTCGAGATCGAAGAGGCGGCCATGATCGACGGCTGCAACCCGGTCCAGGTGTTCTTTAAGATCGTCCTTCCCATCATGAAGCCCACCTATCTTTCGGTCGGCATCCTCGAGACCATGTGGGTCTGGAACGACTATCTGCTGCCCTACCTTACGCTCGACTCCACCAAGTACAAGACCATTCCTATCTTGATCCAGTACTTCCGCGGCGGCTACGGCCACGTCGAGCTCGGCCCCATGATGGCCTGCATCATGATGGTCGTTATCCCCATCGTTATCATGTACATCCTCTGCCAGAAGTACATCATCGACGGCGTGGTGGCAGGTGCCGTCAAGGGCTGATGCCGTAACTGTTTTGCAAGTTTCTGCGGCGCCCCTCAGCGCGGCGCCGCATATCGAAAGGTAAAGACATGGCCGAGATCGTTCTCAAACATGTTCAGAAGGTGTATCCCAACACCGAGTCCAAAAAGAAGGGCTTCTTTGGCAAAAAGAAGAAGACCGAGGAGAAGAAGCACAACCTCAAGGTTACCGAGGACGGTGTGCTCGCTGTAGAGGACTTCAACCTCACCGTTCACGATCAGGAGTTCGTCGTCCTCGTTGGCCCCTCTGGCTGCGGTAAGTCCACGACGATGCGCATGGTCGCCGGCCTGGAGGACATCACCTCGGGCGATGTGCTCATCGACGGCAAGCGCGTCAACGACGTGGCGCCCAAGGACCGCGACATCGCCATGGTGTTCCAGAGCTATGCTCTGTACCCCAATATGACGGTGTACGAGAACATGGCGTTTACGCTCGAGCTCAAGAAGGTCCCCAAGGACGAGATCGACCGCAAGGTTCGCTCTGCTGCCGAGATTCTGGGCATTACCGAGTACCTCGACCGTAAGCCCAAGGCGCTCTCCGGCGGCCAGCGCCAGCGTGTCGCTATCGGCCGCGCCATCGTGCGTGACCCCAAGGTCTTCCTGATGGACGAGCCGCTGTCCAACCTGGACGCCAAGCTTCGTAACCAGATGCGTGCCGAGCTCATTAAGCTGCGCCACGAGATCAAGGGCACGTTCATTTATGTTACTCACGACCAGACCGAGGCTATGACCCTCGGTGACCGTATCGTGGTCATGAAGGACGGCGTTGTCCAGCAGATCGCCACGCCGCAGGAGGTCTTCAACCATCCCGCGAACATCTTCGTCGCCGGCTTCATCGGCGTGCCGCAGATGAACTTCTTCGATGCCCAGCTGGTGCGCTCGGGCAACGGCTTTACCGTCAAGACCGAGGATATGAACGTGGCGCTCGCCCCCGAGACTTGCGCTCAGCTTGCCCTCAACTGGGACGGCGGCGACGTGAAGGAGATTACGGCCGGCGTGCGTCCCGAGCAGATCCTGCTTGCCGACAAGGGCGAGGAGGGCGCGCTCCAGGGTACCGTCGAGGTGACCGAGCTCATGGGCTCGACCGAGCATGTCCACGTGACCGCTCCCGACGGCCAGTTTGTCCTGATTATCCCCGTCGTCGACCTCGAGGCCAAGGGTGCGCTCAAGGCTGGCGACACCATCTGGTTCAAGTTCGAGAAGAACGCGACCCACCTCTTCGATAAGGTCTCTGGCAAGAACCTTATCTAGGCCCGGTGCATCCAGGCCCTCCCTTTGGGCGGCTGCGGTATTGCCATCCTTTTGCCGCGGTCACATATAAGGCTCCCCTCCCGTCCACCGGGCGAGAGGGGAGCCTTTCTTTGTGTTGGGGTTGTCTGGCCGGTCGTTTGTCTCGATCTGTAACGGGTAGGGCCGATTTCGGACGTTAGATGTTACAGATTGAGATAAACCCAAGGGGAGGGGCCGGTATGTCTCAATCTGTAACAGCTGGGACCGTTTTTACCGAGTAGTTGTTACAGATCGAGATTGTTTGGCCGAGTCGGGTCACAGGGTAACGTGCGGGCACAAAAAACGGAGCCGTGTTGCCACGACTCCGTTTCTCAAGAGGATGGGTAAGGGAAGCGAAATTAGTTCAGGTGCCAGATCTCGTCGTTGTACTGGGAGATGGTGCGGTCGGACGAGAAGGTGCCGGCGTTGGCGATATTGATGAGCGTCTTGCGCATCCAGGCGTCGCGGTCCTCGTAGTCGGCCAACACGCGCTCCTTGGTCTGGATGTACTCCTCAATGTCGAGCAGGGCCATAAACCAGTCCTTGCCCTTAATGTCATCGTGCAGGCGCTGCAGGCGCTCGGCATTGCCGGTCGCCATAAAGGCCGGGTTGGTGATGAAGTCCACCAGCAGTTTAATGCCGGGCTTGCGGTAGAGCGCACCGGCGTTGTAGGTGCCGTCGGCGTAGAGCTGCTCGACCTGTTTGGAAGAGGCACCAAAGGTATAGATGTTCTCGTCGCCCACGAGCTCGGCAATCTCTACGTTGGCACCGTCGAGCGTGCACAGGGTTAGGGCGCCGTTGAGCATGACCTTCATGTTGGAGGTGCCGCTCGCCTCCTTGGAGGCCAGGCTGATCTGCTCGGAGATGTCAGCGGCGGGGATCACGCGCTCGGCGGCGGTGACGTTGTAGTTCTCGATCATGACAACCTGCAGGTAGGGAGCCACGTCGGGGTCGTTTGCAATCCACTGCGACAGCGTCAAGATCAGATGGATGATGTCCTGCGCGATAGTGTAGGCAGGCGCCGCCTTGCCGCCAAAGATGATGGTGACGGGGTGCTTAGGTCTGTTGCCGTTCTTGATATCGAGGTACTTCCAGATGATGTAGAGCGCGAGCATCTGCTGACGCTTGTACTCGTGGATGCGCTTGACCTGGACGTCGATGATGGCGTTGGAGGGAATGGTCACGCCCTGCTCGAGCGCCATGAACTGGCGCATGATGGCCTTGGCCTCGACCTTGGTGGCGGCCAGGCGCTCAAGAACGTCCTTGTCGTCGGCGAACTTGGCGAGTTTGCTCAGATCGCCGGTGCTGCGCCAGTCGGTGCCGATCACATCGTCGAGCAGGCTGGCGAGCGCGGGGTTGGCCCCATGGATCCAGCGGCGGAAGGTGATGCCGTTGGTCTTGTTGGAGAACTTCTTGGGATAGATCTCGTAGAACGGATGAAGCTCGGTGTCCTCCAGGATCTTGGTGTGGAGGGCGGCTACGCCGTTGATGGAGAAGCCAAAGTGGATGTCCATGTGGGCCATGTGGACGGTGTCGTGCTCGTCGATGATGGCGACGCGCGGGTCATCGTGCTCGGCCTTCGCGATCTCATCGAGCTTGACGATAATGTCGGCGATGGCAGGGGAGACCTTCTGCAGGCTGGCGAGCGGCCACTTCTCGAGCGCCTCGGCAAGAATCGTGTGGTTAGTGTAGGCGACCATGGAGCGTACGATGGTCACGGCCTCGTCAAACTCGATGTCATGCTCGGTGGTGAGCAAGCGAATGAGCTCGGGGATGACCATGGTGGGGTGCGTGTCGTTAATTTGGACCACGGCGTAGTCGGCCAGATCGTGCAGGTTGCTGCCGCGCTCGACGGCCTCGTCGATCAGGAGCTGGGCGGCGTTGCTCACCATGAAGTACTCCTGATAGATGCGAAGTAGGCGGCCCTGCTCGTCGGAATCGTCGGGGTAGAGGAACAAGGTGAGGTTCTTGGCGATCTCGGTCTTGTCGAAGTCGATGGAGCTGCCGGGGACCAGGCCGTCGTCGACGCTTGCCAGGTCGAACAGGCGCAGGCGGTTCTTGGTGGGCTGGCCGTAACCGGGCACATCGATGTTGACGAGCTTGGAAGTAACGGCAAAATCGCCGAACTCGACGGTGTAGGAGCGGTCATCGTCGACTAGGATGTCCTGCTCACCGAGCCACTCGTCGGGGACGGCCTTCTGCTGGTTGTCGACAAAGCGCTGACGGAACAGACCGTAGTGATAGTTGAGGCCCACGCCATCGCCGGTCAAGCCCAGCGTGGCGATGGAATCCAGGAAGCATGCGGCCAAGCGGCCCAGGCCGCCGTTGCCGAGTGACGGCTCGACCTCGAATTCCTCGATCTTGTTGAGGTCGTGACCTGCGGCGGTGAGCTGGTCCTTAACCTCGTCGTAGATGCCGAGGTCGATCATGTTGTTGATGAGCAGCTTGCCGATCAAAAATTCGGCGGAAATGTAATAGAGCTTTTTCTTGCCGTTGTTGAGCGGGCAGGCGGCGGAGCGCTCCTGCACGAGTTTGACCAGCAGCTTGTAAATGCGACGGTCGTCGAGCTGCTCGAGCGAGGTGCCAAAAGACTGCTCGGCGAGTTCCATGAGGTTAATTTGGGGCATGTTTTCTCCTGTGATGGGTTGTTTCATGTCTGCAATTCATAAGAAGCCCGCGCGAGGGGATTGGGGTGGCCTCGCGCGGGAAAAGCAAGCGCGTCCGCACGGTGGGGAGGGGTTGGGCGCGGTAGCTCCTATTGAGGAAGCTCGATTTCGGCTTCCGACGGGATGCGGAAGTAGGTCTCGGTCCAGTCGGTGAGTTTGTGCTCGAGCTCGCGGGTGATGGCGCCGTCGAGCATGCGCCAGGTCCAGTTGCCGCCCAGCGTGGCAGGGGTGTTGATGCGCGCCTCGTTGCCCAAGTTGAGCAGGTCCTGCATGGTGTAGATGCACGTGTCGCTCACGCTGGCGGCGATGGTGCGATTGAGTGCATCTGCCATGGGTTCGCCGGCCTGCTGATGGGTGTACAGGACTGCCTGCTCGCGCTGACGCGGGGTGGCCGTTCCCTCAAACCAACCGCGCGCCGTCTCGTTGTCGTGGGTGCCCACATAGGCGACGGTGTTGGCGATGTAGTTATGCGGCAGGTAGTACGAGTTGGTGCCCTCAAAGGCAAACTGTAGGATCTTCATGCCGGGGAAGCCCGAGTTGTCGCGCATGTCGATGACGCCGGGGGTGAGGAAGCCCAGGTCCTCGGCGATGATGGGCAGCGTGCCGAGCTTTTCCTCGAGCGTCTTGAAGAACTTGAGGCCGGGACCCTGCGTCCACGAACCGTAGGACGAATCGGGTGAGGAGAACGGCACCTCCCAATAGGCTTCGAAGCCGCGGAAGTGATCCAGGCGGATGACGTCGTACATGTCGAGGGCGGCGCGAATGCGGCCCTCCCACCAGGAGAAGCCGTCGGACTCCATGGCGTCCCAGTCGTAGATGGGGTTGCCCCAGTACTGGCCGGTGGCCGAGAACTGGTCGGGCGGCGTGCCGGCGACGCTCACGGGATTGCCGGCGGCGTCGATCTTAAAGAGCTCAGGCGTCGCCCACATCTCGACGGAGTCACGCGAGACATAGATGGGCAGGTCGCCGATGATGAGAATGTCGCGCTCGTTGGCATAGGCCTTGAGGCGGCTCCACTGGCGATCGAAGAAGTACTGCGTCATCTGGTGGTAGAGCATACGCGCCGGATGGTCGGCGCAGACCTTGGCGGAAGCCTCGCCGCGGGTGCGGAGCTCCGCGGGCCACTCCCAAAACGCCTTGAGACCGCACTCCTCTTTGACGGTCATGAACTCACAGTAGGGGATGAGCCAGTCCTCGTTGGCCTGGATAAAGTCATCGAAATCGGCCGGCTTGTCGGCGGCAAAGCGCTCGGCGGCGCGGTCGAGAATCTGACGGCGGCCACCAAAGATGGCACCGTAGTCGACATTGCTGGGGTCGGATCCCAGATACACGCCATCGATATCGCGCTGCTCCAGATAGCCGGCCTCGATAAGCTCGGCAAAGTCGATAAAGTTGGGGTTGCCTGCGCGGGCCGAGAACGACTGATAGGGCGAATCGCCATAACTGGTCGTCGTGAGGGGCAGAATCTGCCAGTAATGTTGTTTGCACGAGGCGAGAAAATCGACGAAGTCGTAGGCATTCCAGCCAAAGCCGCCGATTCCGTATGGTCCGGGCAGAGATGAGACGGGCATGAGGACGCCGCTTGCACGCTCCATGAATGCGCTCACCAACCTTCTTGTTGTGGGGTCGGCCTGCCGATGGGTGTGCAGTCCGCCTCCGATGTTCTGATTCGATACGCCTATTGTAAAACATGTTGTTTAAACATGTACAGGCAAGATAAAAAAGTTGGTCGATTTTCGGCGAATGGTTACATGCCATGAAAAAAGCCCCGACCTCACAACGTGAGATCGGGGCAAGAGCGGTATGTAGGTTTTTGCTACTCGGCGTCGGCGAAGCCGTTGGGGTTGTGGCTCTGCCAGTTCCAGCTATCGCGGCACATGTCCGCGATGTCGTACTGGGCCTTCCAGCCCATCATGCGCTCGGCCTTGGAGGCATCGCACCAGTTGGCAGCGATGTCGCCGGCGCGGCGCTCGCGGATCACGTAGGGCAGCTCCTTGCCACAAGCCTTGGAGAAGGCGGCGACGACCTCGAGTACCGAGGTGCCGGTGCCGGTGCCCAGGTTAAAGATCTCGACGCCGGTCTTGCCGTTCATCCAGTTAAGGGCGGCAACGTGACCAGAGGCCAGATCGCACACGTGGATGTAGTCGCGCACGCCGGTGCCGTCGGGGGTGGGGTAGTCGTTGCCAAAGACCTGAACGGCCTCGAGCTTGCCCACGGCGACCTGGGCGACATAGGGCACCAGGTTGTTGGGGATGCCCTTGGGGTCCTCGCCGATCAGACCCGACGGATGGGCGCCGATGGGGTTGAAGTAACGGAGCAGCACGACGTCCCACTCGGGGTCGGCGGTGTGGACGTCCATAAGGATCTGCTCGATCATCCACTTGGTCCAACCATAGGGGTTAGTCGCGGGCTTCTTAGGATCCTCCTCGGTGACGGGCGGGTTGTCCGGGTCGCCGTAGACGGTCGAGGAGCTCGAGAAGATGATGGACTTGCAGCCATGGTTGCGCATGACGTCGATGAGCACCAGGGTGTTCTCGATGTTGTTGTGATAGTACTCGACGGGCTTGCTCACCGACTCGCCGACGGCCTTAAAGCCGGCAAAGTGGATGACGCGGTCGATCTGATGGGTATCGAAGATCTTGTTCATCGCATCGCGGTCGAGCACGTTGGCCTCGTAGAAGGTGAGGTTCTTGGCGGCCTCGTCGCCCACGATGGTCTTGACGCGGTCGACGGCGACGGCGCTGGAGTTGGAGAGATCATCGACGATGACGACCTGGTAGCCACCCTCGAGCAGCTGAACGACGGTGTGCGAGCCGATAAAGCCGGCGCCACCGGTAACGAGGACACAGGTGTCTTTGGGGTCGAGTGCTTTGGACATGTAGTCTCCTATCGAATCAGGAACACTTCTTCAGGGGAGTATAGCGCAGGCAGGGACGCCCAAATCGTGCGCTGTAGGAAAAGCAGAGGATTGTGCTAACGTACTCATAGAAGAGCTTGCGTACGCATAACCTGATCTTTGACATTTGCTTACGAGCCGCTGACCTTGTAGTTTCCTGCCGTTCGTGGAAATCGTTGGGACGCGCCATATGTACGCTAATATGTATGAGTTGAGCGACATATAAATAAGCATGTAACGGAGTACATATGTCACCAAACAGCGATTCCATCCTTTCCCAGGAGCTCTCGCGCCGCACTGCCCTCAAGGCCCTGTTCGGCGCCGCTTCTGCGGCAGTTCTTTTTGGCCTGCCCGCTCGCGCCCATGCGGCGGAGGCTTCCAAAGAAACCACCGATAAACTGAATGCCGCCCAGGCCCAGCTCGACGAGGTTCAGGCCCAGCTCGACAGCATCGCAAATGAGTATGCGGCGCTGGCCAACAAGAATGCCCAGACCCTCAACGACATCGAGAATGTCCAGGGCAAGATTGACGACACGCAGGCCCAGATCGATGAAAAGAAGGCCGAGCTCAAGAAGAAGCGCAACGACCTTTCCGATCGCGTGGCCGCCAGCTACAAGTCCGGCGGCACGAACATCCTGTCGCTGCTGCTGGCCTCTGGCTCGTTTGAGGAACTCGTCGCCAACGCGCATTACGTTGAGAAGATCAACAAGAGCGACCGCGA
>DBFRXD010000064.1:0-12840 GCA_048502435.1 Collinsella aerofaciens | reverse complement strand
AACGGCAGGGCCAGGCGAGCAACTCGTCCGGTCTCGGGCGCATCGCCCCTTGCCGGATTCAGATTCGACAAGGGGCGACCATTGTGCAATCGCAAGAAGATGACGGGGCGGAATGTCAATCCTGGTCTAACAGAGCCTTTTTTAATCCCCGTCCCAGAAAAATCAATATGCATAGAAAGTCATAATTATCATTTCGTAAACATTTCGATGAAATTAACGCCATGGCGCATACTTGCGGTTAAAATACCGCAAGGCCTAACTACCAACCTTTAAGCCGGTCCGGAGAGACCGGGAAGGAGAATTATGGCGAATAACCATACTGCGGGCACTGCTGCCCGCACCTTCGCGCCCAGCGAGCTTTGCCAGCGCATGCTGGCCAAAACCAGCAAGGGCACCTGCGGTCCCTGCATCCTGTACCTTGAGGATGGGACCATTTTTTATGGCCGTGCATGCGGTGCCGAGGGTACCGCGACCGGCGAGGTCTGCTTCAACACCTCGCTTGAGGGCTACTTTGAGGTCATGACCGACCCGAGCTATGCCGGCCAAATCGTAACCATGACCTATCCGCAGATCGGTAACTACGGCATCGACGAGACCGACGTCCAGTCGGCCTTCCCCGGTGATACCGCCCGCCCCGCGAGCGCTCCGGCTATGCGCGGCATGATCGTCCGCGACATGTGCGCCACGCCTTCCAACTGGCGCTCGGCCGTCAGCGTGCCGGAGTACCTACGTGCCCACGGCATCGTCGCTATCGAGGGCGTCGACACCCGCGCTCTTGTGCGCCACCTGCGCGACAACGGCTCCAAGATGGGCATTATCTCGACCGAGGTCTTTGACGTCGACGAGCTTGCCGAGCGTCTGGCCGCAGCGCCCACGCTGGTAGGCGAGAACCTGGTCAAGACCGTGAGCTGCTCTGAGCCCCACGCTTTTGCCGCGAGCGATCTGCCCGCTACGCATGACTTTGCGCTTGCCCCTGCCGCCCCTGCCCGCCACAAAGTGGTCGCCTACGACTGTGGCGTCAAGCGCGGCATTCTGGAGGGCCTGGTCCGTGCCGGCTGCGACCTTACTGTCGTGCCGTGGGATACGCTCGCGAGTGAGGTGCTCGACATGAATCCCGACGGCGTCTTTTTATCCAACGGCCCCGGCGACCCCGATGCCGTGGTGGAGACCTACGAGCAGGTGCAGCAGCTGATCGGCAAGGTGCCGGTCTTTGGCATTTGCCTTGGTCACCAGATGATCAGCTTGGCGTGCGGCGCCCAAATGGAAAAGCTTAAATTCGGTCACCGTGGCGGTAACCAGCCGGTTATGAACCTGGTGAGCCGTCGCGTGGAGATCACCGCGCAAAACCACGGCTTTGGCCTGCTGTTCCCCAGTCTGGGCAAACTGATCCCGGAGCTTTCCGGCGGCGAGACCGAGCATGCGGCCGATGGCGACCTGCGCGCCTGGGTGCGTCGCGGCATCGCGCCGGTTGTGATGAACGAGCGCTTCGGCCGCATTCGCCTGACGCACGTGAACCTCAACGACGGCACCGCCGAGGGCATCCAGCTGCTCGATGCCCCGTGCTTCTCGGTCCAGTACCACCCCGAGGCCTCGCCCGGCCCCACCGATGCCCACTATCTCTTTACCGCCTTTACGCGACTCATGGACGGCGAGGAGAACTACCTGGACATCGACACCGCGAAGGACCGCCTTGCTGGCTGGAATTTCGCCGACGAGGGTTCCGCCGTTCTACCGAACGGCGGACCGGTCGACGCTGCGGCTGCATCTGGCACATCATCTTGCCGTTCTGCTTCGGACGCGCGGGCATAAGCCCAGCGCGCCCTCGCATCACGGCAACCTGATGCACCAGCTGCACCCTCGCTGACTTTTCCAAAACATTGAGTCAGCCTCTCTAGGAGGTTTTAAACATGCCGAAACGTACTGACATCAAGCGCATCCTCGTCATTGGTTCGGGCCCCATCGTTATTGGCCAGGCCTGTGAGTTCGACTACTCCGGCGCCCAGGCCTGCAAGGTGCTCAAGGAGGATGGCTTTGAGGTCATCCTGGTCAATTCCAACCCGGCGACCATCATGACCGACCCGGGTCTTGCCGACCGCACCTATGTCGAGCCCATCACCGCTGAGTTTATCGAGCGCGTAATCAAGAAAGAGCGCCCGGACGCGCTGCTGCCCACGCTGGGCGGCCAGACCGGTCTGAACGCCGCCGTCGAGCTGGCGAAAGACGGCACACTGGACAAGTACGGCGTCGAGATGATCGGCTGCGACCTGGCCGCTATCGAGCGCGGCGAGGACCGCAAGCTCTTTAACGAGGCTATGGCCGAGATTGGCCTGGAGGTCGCGCGCTCGGGCTATGCCTACAGCGTGACCGACGCCGAGGCTATCGTCGAGCGCGTGGGCTATCCCTGCGTACTGCGCCCGAGCTTTACCCTTGGCGGCGCCGGCGGCGGCATCGCTCACACCCACGAGGAGCTTGTCTCCATCGTGAGCCAGGGCCTGGAGCTCTCGCCCGCCCACGAGGTGCTGGTCGAGGAGTCCATCGAGGGCTGGAAAGAGTATGAGATGGAGGTCATGCGCGACCACGCCGGCAACGGCATCATCGTATGCTCCATCGAGAATCTCGACCCCATGGGCGTACACACCGGTGACTCCATCACCGTGGCGCCGGCGCAGACGCTCTCCGACCTTGAGTATCAGCGCATGCGCGTAGCCTCGCTCGCCATTCTGGAGAAGATCGGCGTCGAGACCGGTGGCTCCAACGTGCAGTTTGCCGTGAACCCCAACACCGGTCGCTTGATCGTCATCGAGATGAACCCGCGCGTGAGCCGTTCGTCCGCGCTGGCCTCCAAGGCCACGGGTTTTCCCATCGCTAAGGCCGCCGCGCGCCTGGCTGTGGGCTATACGCTCGACGAGATCGTCAACGACATCACCAAGGCCACGCCCGCCTGCTTTGAGCCCACGATCGACTACTGCGTCGTTAAGGTGCCGCGCTTTGCCTTCGAGAAGTTCAAGGGTACCGACCCCACGCTCACCACGCGCATGAAGGCCGTAGGCGAGATCATGGCGATCGGCCGCACCTTTGAGGAGGCCTTCGGCAAGGCCATGCGCTCGCTGGAGGACGGCCATCAGGGCATTTGCGCCGGTGGCAAGGAGGGTGCCGACAAGCTGAGCGACGACGAGCTCGCCCAGGCTGTGGCCACCCCGACCGAGCACCGCATTTTCTTTATGGTCGAAGCCCTGCGCCGCGGCTGGGACATCGCGCGTATCCACGCTATTTGCGGTATCGATCCGTGGTACCTCAACCGTATCAACGACATGGTGCAGGTTCAGGAGAGCATCCGCGGCCTGCGTGTGGAGGATATCGACGCCGACGCGATGCGCTTGCTCAAGCAGTACGGCACGAGCGACGCCGAGATCGCCGCGCTGACCGGCTCGGACGAGCGCTTTGTGCGCGCCTATCGCAAGGGTCTGGGCGTGGTTCCCAGCATGAAGACGGTCGATACCTGCGCTGCGGAGTTCTCGAGCGCCACGGAGTACCACTACAAGACGTACGAGAACATCTACCGCACGAGCCCGGATGCCAAGAAGTGCGTGGCTCCCGACGAGACCACGCCGGCGGACAAGCCCAAGGCGATGATCCTGGGCGCCGGCCCCAACCGCATTGGTCAGGGTATCGAGTTCGATTACTGCTGCGTGCACGCGAGCTACGCGCTGGCGGCCCGCGGCTTTGAGACCATCATGGTCAACTGCAACCCCGAGACCGTCTCGACTGACTACGATACCTCGGACCGCCTGTACTTTGAGCCGCTCACCTACGAGGACGTTATGGACGTCATCGATGTTGAGCGTCCCGGCGGCGTTGTGGTGACGCTCGGCGGCCAGACCCCGCTTAAGCTGGCGCGCATGCTCGAGGAGAGTGGCGTGAACATTATGGGCACCAAGCCCGACGCCATCGACTTTGCCGAGGACCGCGAGCGCTTCGCCGCCCTGCTCGACAAGCTGGGCATCATGTACCCGCCGGCGGGCCAGGCCACGTCGTTTGAGGAGGCCGAGGCCGTGGCCGCGCACATCGGCTACCCGCTGCTGGTGCGTCCGAGCTACGTGCTGGGCGGCCGCGGCATGATGATCGCCTACGATGCCGAGCATCTGCGCGATTACATGGCCGAGGCTGCGCGCATTAGCCCCGACTACCCGGTGTATCTGGACCGCTTCCTGGAGGGTGCGATCGAGTCCGACGTCGACGCCTTGTGCGATGGCGAAGAGGTCTACATCGGCGGCATTCTGGAGCATATCGAGGAGGCCGGTATTCACTCCGGCGACTCTGCGACCTGCATCCCGCCGTTCAGCTTTAGCGAGAGCCTGCAGGCGAAGCTTCGCGAGACCACGCGCCGCATCGCGATGGCGCTGGGAGTCCGCGGCCTGGTCAACGTGCAGTACGCCATCAAGGGCGAGACCGTCTACGTGATCGAGGCCAACCCGCGCGCGAGCCGCACCGTGCCGTTTATCTCCAAGGCCACCGGCGTGCCGCTGGCCAAGTGCGCGGCGCGTATCATGGCAGGCGATTCCATCGCGAGCCTGGGCCTGCCGAGCGACGAGCGTCAGCTCGATTGGTTCTGCATGAAGGAAGCCGTTATGCCCTGGGGTCGTTTCCCCGGTGCCGACGTTATCCTGGGGCCCGAGATGAAGTCGACGGGCGAGGTCATGGGTATCGCCAAGAGCTATCCCGAGGCATACGCCAAGACGCAGCTGGCGATCGACTACAAGCTGCCCGATCCGAGCTGCGGCAAGGTGTTCATCAGCGTATGCGACCGCGACAAGCGTCATATCCTTTCGGTCGCGCGTATCCTGCGCTACCTGGGCTTTGACATCTGCTCCACCGAGGGTACGGCGCGCGTGCTGCGCGGCGGCAACGTGACGTGCGAAGTCGTGGAGAAGATCAGCGGCCCGCACGACGGCGAGCGTCCCAACATCGGCGACCTCATCGCCGATGGCAAGATTGCGGTAATCATCAACACGCCGTACGGTCCGGGCTCGCGCGGCGATGGCTACATGCTACGTACCGAGGCCGTGCGTCGCGGCGTGACCTGCGTGACGGCGATGTCTGCCGCCAACACCTACGTGAGCGCCATCGAGGCGGTGCGCGAGGACCAGCAGGGTCACGGCAGCGCCAACGACATGGGCATGGACGTCATCGCCCTGCAGGACCTGCCGCAGTACACGGTGTAGGTTGAGCTGTCCGGCCGGGGCGGCAGCCGGACACTTTCTCTCGGAAACTGGGCTTCGCGAAGTTTTCCGAGAGAAAGGACCGCCTCCCGCCCCGGCCTGCGGTGACTCGGTAGCACCGTGTGCTGCCGAAGGGGCTTTGCGCGATGACTGGGGATGAATAAAAAGTGAGTGTGGGCTCTGTCGTTCATTCGGACGACAGAGCCCACATTTTGTATGGGGCCTTCAGGTGAATTGCAATCATATGAAGGCCTTTTACCAAGGGAGAGATATGTCTTTGGACAGTTAGTTCAGATTTGTATTTCTCAAAGAGCAGAAGTCGGTTAATTTAGGCTCAATTGAACTGTTTTCGCTTTCCTAATGAGGCAGATATGCTTACTCAAGGGCGGAAAAGGCTTATCGCTGGGTCCCAGTGACTCAAAAACCGAGATGATTAAGCAAAAGCCACTGCCAAAAAAATACAAATCTGAACTAACTGCCCACCACCCTCTGTCAACCTTTCTATTCAAACCAAATCAGCCAACGTATGTCATAGCAATCCCCGGTAGGTCGCAGGGTGGCGGCTGAGCCTTTTCTTCGGGAAACTTCGCGAAGTCCAGTTCCCGAGGGAAAGGTATGGTCTGTGTAATACCAGATAAACAGTACATTTTTGCTTAATTGATATTTGGGAGAAGAACCAATTGGTGTGGCTTATTAAGCCCACTTTGCCATTGACTCTCATTTTAATACCACTGGGAGAATTCCGAACTTGGTTGCGCAACTGCTCCTGTATGCTGACTTAACCTAATAGGTGGATATCTGGTTACTACCAGTTGACCACTTGGTAACGGGTGGGCCCACTGCACGGAATGTACCGAACACCCCTCCCGTTTGATGCGTGCGCCATGCTGCAGGGCGTGCGTCCGCGACACTTCCGCATGTCGGAGGAAAGGAGTCCAGGTGTGTAGGAATTCCCATTTTACGAAACGGTGGGTGAAGGGAAGCGCGGTCCTCGTTGCCACTGCAGCGACGCTTGTGTTTGCCAATCCCCAGCAGGCGATTGCCACGCCACTCAAGGGTGTCGACTCAGCGACCGTGTCTCAGTCTGCCTCGAACGTCGTCGACATCGATTTCGCTGACGGCATCAAGGGCCGTATTACGTTCCTCGAGGACGGTATTTTCCGTTATAACGTCGACCCCAAGGGTGAGTTTTCCGAGTACGCCACGCCGCGCAGTAAGTCCCACACGGCTAAGATCCAGGCTCAGCCCGATACCTCGGACACCTACAGCAAGCCGAGTGCGACGGTTGCCGACAAGGGCGACACTATCGAGATCACCGGCGGAAAGGCGACCGTGATCCTGGACAAGGCGACTGGCAAGATGAGTATCAAGTCAGGCGACCGTGGCGTGGTTTCTGAGTCTGCGCCCCTCGACCTTGATAAGAAGGGTACCGTCCAGACGCTCGCCAAGGAGAAGTCCGAGAACTTCTTTGGCGGCGGCACCCAGAACGGCCGCTTCCTGCACACCAACCAGACCATCGCCATCTCCAACACTAACAACTGGACCGATGGCGGCGTTGCCTCGCCCAACCCGTTCTATTGGACGAGCGACGGCTACGGCGTGCTCCGAAACACGTTTGCAGAGGGTTCCTACGACTTCGGTTCCACGGACTCATCGACGGTCACGACTTTGCACAGCGAGAATGAGTTTGATGCCTATTACTTCGTGGCGACCAACGAGGGCGCCTCGAACGTGGCAACCGAGATGCTGCAGGACTACTACAAGGTGACCGGCAATCCGGTGCTGCTGCCCGAGTACGGTTTCTACCTGGGTCATCTTAATGCCTATAACCGTGATGGCTGGTCAACGACCTCGGGTCAAAAGAAGTGGGAGACCAAGGGCAGCAAGTCCTCGAGTGAGAAGGGCGACGTTAAATACGAGTCCGGCATGTCGACGGGCTACAAGCTCGACGGCACGCTTGCGGCCGAGACGCTCAACGGTGAGGGCCCTACGGTTGATACCGAGAACATGAAGGCGACCGATTTCGACCGCCAGTTCTCCGCCCGGCAGGTTATCGATGACTACGAGGACAACGACATGCCGCTCGGCTGGTTCCTGCCGAACGACGGTTACGGTGCTGGCTACGGCCAGAACGGTTACTACAAGACCGGCGGCGTCAACTCCGACGGAACGAGTTCTGCCGAGCGCCTCAACGCCGTGCGCGCCAACGTCGACAATCTTAAGAAGTTCACCGAGTATGCCAACTCCAAGGGCGTGAGCACCGGTCTCTGGACCCAGTCGAACCTCGAGCCCGATAGCAACTCCGAGACCCCGTGGCATCTGCTGCGCGATTTCGATTCTGAGGTTAAGACTGGTGGCATCACCACGCTCAAGACCGACGTCGCTTGGGTCGGCTCCGGCTACTCCTTTGGCCTCAACGGCATCAAGACGGCCTATGACACCGTGACCACCGGCGCCAACAAGCGCCCCAACATCATCACGCTTGACGGCTGGGCCGGCACGCAGCGCTTTGGCGGCATCTGGACCGGCGACCAGTACGGCGGTAACTGGGAGTACATTCGCTTCCATATCCCCACGTATATCGGCCAGAGCCTCTCGGGCAACCCCAACATCGGCTCCGATATGGACGGCATCTTTGGTGGCGATCCCATCATCTCCGCTCGCGACTACCAGTGGAAGACATTCACGCCCTCTATGCTTGACATGGACGGTTGGGGCACCTACCGCAAGTCGCCCATGACGCACGGCGATCCATACACGGGCATCTCGCGCTTCTATCTCAAGCTCAAAGCACAACTCATGCCCTATATCTACACGAGCGCGGCCTCGGCGGCCAACATCGACACGGGCAACGGCGATACCGGCCTTCCCATGATCCGCGCCATGCTGCTTTCCGACAACTCCGAGTACGCCGCAAGCACCTCGACGCAGTACCAGTACATGTTCGGTGAGAACTTCCTGGTGGCACCGGTGTATCAGGATACCCAGGCAGATGAGAACGGCAACGATGTCCGCAACGGTATCTACCTGCCCAACTACGGTACCGACGAGAATCCCACCATCTGGATTGACTACTTCTCGGGCAAGCAGTACCGCGGCGGTCAGGTCCTCAACAACTACGAGGCTCCGCTTTGGAAGCTGCCACTCTTTGTTAAGGCCAACGCCATCGTGCCGATGTACGCCGAGAACAACAACCCCGAGGCTGTGACCGAGACCAACACCAAGGGCACCAATCGCAGCCAGCGTATCGTCGAGTTCTTCGCCACCGAGGGTGAGGGCAGCTTTACGCAGTACGAGGATGACGGCTCCTCCATCGAGAACAACACGACCGAGGACGATTCCTACGGCACAATCGACAATATTTCCTACGGTGAGCATGTGAGCACCGTCTATAAGTCGAGCGTGGTGGGCGGCACGGCGACCTTTACCGCCGAGGCATCGCAGGGCGGCTACAGCGGCTACGACTCCAACCGCACCACGACCTTTGTGGCCAACGTCTCCGCCAAGCCCACGAGCGTCTCCGCCAAGAACGGCGGATCCGCGCTCAACGTGGTTGAGGTCGACTCGCAGGAGGCCTTTGACGCCGCGACCCCCGAGGCCGGCCAGGCGGTCTACTTCTACAACGAGACCCCCAACCTCAACCACTACGGTAGCGACGCAGGCAGCACCGAGGCCGAGCAGGGCGAGAGCTTCAACAACACCAAGATCACCACGAATCCCAAGGTCTACGTCAAGTTCGCGAAGACCGATGTCGCCACGGCAGCGCAGACGCTCGAACTGGGCGATTTCGTGAACGCCGATGCCACGCTCGCGGCCGACCGCTTCAACGAGAACCTCTCCGCACCCGCGAACCTTGCTGCCCCCGAGGACGCCACGACCCCCACGAGCATTAAGCTCACCTGGGGGAAGGTCGATGGTGCTACCTCCTACGACCTTAAGGTAGACGGCACTGTGTTCGCCGTGGGCGATGCGGCAGAATTCACGCATACCGATCTTGCCTACAACAGCAAGCATACCTACCAGATTCGTTCGCGCAACGCCGATGGCTACTCCGCATGGAGCGACGTGCTTGAGGCGAACTCTGCGCTCGACCCGTGGCGGAACGTGCCTGAGGCCGAGGAAATCACTTGGGAGGGCTCGCTCTACGGTAGCCATAAGGCCGAACTCGCCTTCGACCATGAGTTCCAGTCGGGCGACGGCGGTTTCCACTCCGGTGGCAACGATCTGGGCAAGGCGCTTACCGTTGACTACGGTCGCGCTTACAAGCTCGACAAGCTCGAGTACTATCCGCGCGATGATGCCGGTAACGGCACTGTGACCAAGATGCGCATCGAGACGAGCCTCGACGGCGTGCATTGGACGACGCAGGAGGTCGACTGGGAGCGCTCCGCCGCTTGCAAGACGGTGGCGTTCGACGGCGCCGTGGCCGCGCGCTACGTGCGTATGACGCCGCTCGCGTCCGTGGGCAACTTCTTCTCCGCCTCCGAGATCGCCATCTACAAGACCGACGGCACGGACGGCTTCGCTGTGGGCTCCAACCTCAACAAGGCCACGGTCTCCGACGGCGACTACTCCAACATGAAGAATTACCTGGGTCTTGAGAACCGCGAGCCCGACACCTCGACGTTCGACTCCCAGATCCGCGCCCACTTCGCCGACCTCAACGGCAACGGCGTCTACGACGTGTACGACTACTCCTTCACCATGGCGGCGCTCGACGGCGGCACCAAGCAAAAGGGCAAGGCTGCTGGCACCCTCGCGGTGATCCCGAGCAAGATGGAGGTCGAGGCCGGCGACGAGATCACGGTCGACGTCTACGCCACCGACGCCGAGAACATCAACGCGCTCGGTGCGCTCGTCAACTTCAACAGCGACCAGTTCGAGTATGTCTCCGAGAGCATCGCGCAGGATGCGTCGACGGCGGGCATGGAGAACCTCTCGCGCGAGAAAGTGCAGTTCACGGATGGCCACCAGACCATCAACCTGGCCTTCGCCAACCGCGGCGACGCCAAGCTCTTCAACAGTACTGGTGTGGTCGCGAGCTTTAAACTCAAGGCTAAGACGGCCGGCAAGGTCGAGCTGCCCTCGACGTCTTGGCTCGTCGGCCCGGCGTGCGACGCGCTCGAGTTCGTGAGTGATGGCACCGTGACGATGCCCGGTGTCCCGCAGCCCACCAAGTCCGAGTACGGCCGCGACGCCTTTGACATCACGATGACCAACGACGAGCTCCCCACCGACGACGGCACCAACGTCGAGAAGCTCATCCAGCAGAAGAGCTATGACGGACTGTTCGACAACAATGAGGGCGGCAACGACTTCGAGTTCCTGTGGAACTATGGGCCCAACTGGATCGACGGCAAGATGCCGACCTACGTCAAGCTGCCCGCCACGATGACGTTCGCCTTCAAGACGCCGTCGAAACTCGATAGCGTCGAGGTCGTTAACCGCAACGGTGGCAACGGCACCGTGCAGAAGATTAAGTCCGTCGTGACGTTCGAGGACGGCTCGACCCAGGAGTTCTCGGGCGGAAGCTTTGATTCCTATCAGGCTCGCTACGCCTTTGGCCTCTCTGCCGAGAACAAGGGCAAGAAGGCGACCAAGGTCGAGATCACGCCGCTTGAGGCATCGGGTGACCAGATGCTCACGCTGCGCGAGATCAACTTCAACTACACACAGGGTGTCGAGGCCATCGAGGGTGTCGAACTGGGCAAGAACCAGACCGAGTTCTTCGAGGGCGATGTGACGCTCGTCGACGCCAAGGCCACGCCCGAGAGCGCCGGCTACCCCTATGTGACGGTCGAGAGCTCCGATCCTTCTGTGGTGAGCGTCTCCGCTGTCCAGGCCGGCGATAGCGTGAGCTACTACCTGCGCGCCAACAAGGCCGGCAAGGCAACGATCACGGTGGCGTCGGTGCTCGATCCCTCCAAGACCGCATCCTATGAGGTCGAGGTCAAGGCTGGTGTCGACACCTCTGCGCTCATGGCAGCGCTTTCCAAGGCCGCGGGCTACAGCGAGTCCGTCTACACCAAGGATTCCTATGCAGCCCTCACCGCTGCGGTCGAGGCGGCTCAGAAGCTCCTCGATGGCGGCCAGGGCAGCTATAGCAAGAAGGATGTCGCAGACGCCACGGCCAAGATCGAGAAGGCAATCGACGGCCTCAAGATGCGCCCCGTCGATGAGAAGAGCCTCATCAACACGCCCGAGAACCGCGAGAACGTCAAGGTGACCGGCTTCTCGAGCGAGGCCGACTATGAGGGCAGCAACGCCGTCAACGCTCTTGACGGCGATGAGCAGACGCTCTGGCACAGCGACTGGGCCTATAAGGCCGGTATGCCCCAGTACCTGACCGTCGACCTGGGCCGCGACTACGATCTCACCGACGTCACGTTCCTGCCGCGCCAGGACGGCGGCACGAACGGCGATATCTTTGAGGCCGAGGTGCTGGTTTCCGACACCGCCGACGGTTATGAGATGGGCACCGCCACGTCGATGGGTACGTTTACCTTCGACAACGACGGCCGCGTGCTCACCGACCGTGGCGACTGGAAGCAGATGAGCTTTGGTGCCGCGCGCGGTCGCTACGTGACCGTCAAGGTGCTCCACGCCGGCGGTGGCAGCGTTGACGCCTACTGCAGCATGGCGGAGCTCAAGTTCTACGGTACGGCCGTTCCCAATCCGGTGGCGAAGGACGACCTCACTGCCGCGATTGAAAAGGTTGATGCCGAGGTTGCAGCCGGCGACCTTAAGGCCAGCAACTACACCGAGGCTTCCTGGACCGCGTTCCAGAACGCCTTGGCGAGCGCCCGCGCCATCCTGAACGACGAGAACGCCACGCAGGACGAGGTCGACCAGGCACTCAAGGCACTCGAGAGTGCTCGCGACGCGCTTGAGAAGACTCCGGTGACCCCGGTCGAGAACCCGACCAAGAAGCAGCTCAAGGCCTTGGTCAAGCAGGCGAAGGAGACTGACACCAGGGGCAAGACGGACGAGTCTGTCAAGGCCCTGACGGATGCCATTACCTACGCCGAGGACGTCTTGGGTGATGAGAATGCTTCCGACATCCATCTCCAGGCGGCCTATGACCAGCTCAAGCTGGCCATTGAGAGCCTCAAGGATGCCGATTCCGGCAACCAGGGCGGCTCGGGCAACCAGGGTTCCGGCAATGGCTCAAACGGCGGCAACCAGGCGGGCAAGCCCGCAGGCGACAAGGCCCAGGGCAGCAAGAAGAGCGGTTCGGCGATCCCCAATACCGGCGACCAGACGGCGGCGACCGTCGCGGCCGTCGGTGGTCTTGGCGCCATCATCGCCGCGATCGGCGCTTTCTTCCATCGTCGCAGCAAGGCTAAGTAGTCCCAGCGACAACTAAGCAAACGTGCCCGCCGCTCCGTCAAGGACGGCGGGCATTGCTTTATTATTTCAGCCAACGTACGTCATGGCAATATCCGGTAGGTCGCAGGGCGCTTCGCGGGCGGGCCAGGCTCTATCTGAACGACTTTGCGAAGCAACCGGAGTGAAGATAAAGCCTGGCCCGCCCGCGAAGCGCCCTGCGACCTACCGGATATTGCCATGACGTACGTTGGCTGAAATAATAAAGCAATGCCCGCCGTCCTTGACGGAGCGG
>DBFRXD010000063.1:0-45586 GCA_048502435.1 Collinsella aerofaciens | reverse complement strand
CCGATTTTCGTTACGCGGGGGTCCTCCCTCATCTTGAACATGGCACCGGCGATCTCGTTCTGCTCCTTGAGCTCGGCCAGGCGCTCGTCGGCATCCCTGTACATGGAGCGGAACTTCCACATGCGGAAGGTGGTCAGGCTGCCGTCGGGGCGGGTCTGACCAACGCGGATCTGGCTGTAGAACGGGTTGCCCTCGCTCTCCAGGCGGATGGCGGCGGCAAGAATCAGGCTCGGTACGGCGATAACGGCCAGCACGCAGCCACTAAACGCGATGTCGAAGGTGCGCTTGGCGACACGGTAGGCCAGGCGCGAGCGGTCCCAGTCCATGATGGATTGCATGGCCCTATAGCGGCCGGCGCCCTCACGCCGGTCCATGGCCTGGGCAATCAGCGACGCCCCCGCGGGCGCATTGCTCTCTGTTACTTCTTTAGCAGACACAGTCAAACTTACATCCCGGTTCCCCAAGGATCCCCCAATCGGTAAATTCACAAATGCGAACGAATAGCTGGTGCAACGTCTCCCTTACGTCTTGATGGGAACGTCGAGCGGAAGCACTTCCCTAAAGCTGGAATCGCCTTCGCCTACGTCCACCAGACACCAGCGCTTGCGACGGTCGATCTTGTGCACGCGGGCCTCTTGCCCCACCAAAGGGCCCTGCTCTATGTGCAACACACCGTCTTCTATGCGCGCGACGCTGTTGCGCACCACGCCGTCGTCGTCCAGCACGCTGCGGTACCAATCCTGCGCATCGTCCGGCATAGGCATGTACGCCCGCTCCCTACTACCGGCGATGCGACAGCCAAAGCTCAACTGGGCCAGGGCCCTATCGAGCGCGGCAGCATCGTGCGTGGCGACGAAGAAATATTCCTTGTACATGGGTTTGGTTTGGAGCGACCATGCGCCATCCCGCTTAAACCAGAACTCCTTTTGCATCACAAAAGCGTCCTGCATAAGGTTGTGCGGGATAATGCAGCGGACCTTTTCGCAGGTCTCGCGCTCTTTTCCATGGGGGGTGTGGACCAGATACCAGCGGACGCGGCCATGCTGGCTGTTGGCGGTGGCGCCGTTAAATGCGCCTGGCAGCTGCTCTTGGCGCCGTGCCGTCTGTTCCATGTTCTCGCCCCCTCTTTTGGCTTTGCGGTGCACGCAAATGCAGGGGCGTTTAGAACAGGCTTCTCGCTCGCAGCTAGGCGCAGTCGCAAAAGTACAGGTTTTTGTATCTTTCGACAGACGGCATTATACGAGCAATTAATCAGCGTGTGCCCAGATTACGCAAAAATATACTGCTAGTAGGTACATCTCCATACCCCTCTACAAAAACCTGTACCTTTTTGTGCAACAAAAAAAGCCGCTCAACCAGCGGCTTTTCTAATTTCGGCATGAAAAAGGCGACCGCCCTATGTGGACGGTCGCCTTTGTTAATTGTTGTGAAGTTTGCCTTAGGCGCGAGTCCTGATCTCCTCGAGCACCTTGGCAACAAACTCGTCAACGCTCATCTGAACGGTCTCGTTGGAGCGATCGCGGACGGAAATGTTGCCGGCCTCGACCTCCTTCTCGCCCAGGATGAGCATGTAGGGCACGCGGTCGATGCTGCGGGCCTCACGAATCTTGTAGCCGATCTTCTCGTCGCGGTCGTCGCAGACCACGCGGATGCCGGCCTCCTCCAGCTTGGCACACACCTCGTGAGCGTAGTCGCGGCTCTTCTCGGAAACCGGAAGTGCCTTGACCTGCACGGGAGCCAGCCAGGTGGGGAACTTGCCCGCAAAGTGCTCAATCAGAATACCGATGAAGCGCTCGATGGAGCCAAAGCATACGCGATGCAGCATGATGGGGCGCTTCTTGGTGCCGTCGGCGTCCACGTACTCCAGATCAAAGTTGAGCGGCATCTGGAAGTCGAGCTGCACGGTACCGCACTGCCAGGTACGACCGAGCGAATCCTCCAGGTGGAAGTCGATCTTGGGGCCGTAGAAGGCGCCGTCGCCCTCGTTGACCTCGTAGTCCATGCCCAGCTTCTCCAGGGCAGTGCGCAGGCCCTCCTCGGCGCGAGCCCAATCCTCGTCGGAACCCATGGAGTCCTCGGGGCGGGTGGAAAGCTCAACGTGGTACTTAAAGCCAAACTTCTGGTACACGGAGTCGATAAGGTTGACCACGCCCACGATCTCGTCGGTCAGTTGGTCGGGACGCACAAACAGGTGGGCGTCGTCTTGGTTAAAGCAGCGCACGCGGAACAGGCCGTGCAGGGCGCCGCGCAGCTCGTGGCGGTGCACCAGGCCGATCTCGCCGGCGCGGATGGGCAGCTCGCGATAGGAGTGCGGCTTGGAGGCGTACACCAGCACGCCACCCGGGCAGTTCATGGGCTTAATGCAGTACTCTTCGTCGTCGATGACAGTGGAGTACATGTTGTCCTTGTAGTGATCCCAGTGGCCCGAGGTCTTCCACAGCTGCTTGTTCATGATGAGCGGCGTGGAGATCTCCACGTAGCCGGCCTTGTGGTGGATCTCGCGCCAGTAGTCCAGCAGCGTGTTCTTAAGGATCATGCCGTTGGGCAGGAAGAACGGGAAGCCGGGGGCCTCGTCACGCATCATAAAGAGGTCCATCTCGCGGCCGATCTTGCGGTGGTCGCGCTTCTTAGCCTCCTCCAGCATGTGCATGTGCTCTTCGAGCTCTTCCTTGGTGGCAAAGGCGACGCCGTTGATGCGGGTGAGCATCTTGTTGTCCTTGTCGCCCTTCCAGTAGGCGCCCGAGACGCCGGTGAGCTTAAAGGCCTTGAGGGCCTTGGTGTAGCAGATGTGGGGGCCGACGCACATGTCGATGTAGTCGCCCTGCTGGTAGAAGGTGATGCGGGCATCGTCGTCCAGGTCGCCGATATGCTCGACCTTGTACTTCTCGCCGCGCTCCTCCATAAGGGCGATGGCCTCGGCGCGGGGCTTCTCGTACACGGTGAACTTGAGGTTCTCCTTGACGATCTTCTTCATCTCGGCCTCGATCGCGGGGAAGTCGTCCTCGCTGATCTTGACGCCCTCGGGCAGGTCGACGTCGTAGTAAAAGCCGTTGTCGGTCGCGGGGCCGTAGGCAAAGTCGGCCTCGGGATAGAGACGCTTGATGGCCTGCGCCATGATGTGCGCGGCGGAGTGGCGGATGACGTGCGTGACTTCGTCCTGCGGGAGCTCGGCCACCGAACCGTCATTGTAGAGTGCCTTCATGGGTATGTTTTCTCCTCTCGGATGCCTGATGCAAGTGCGTGCGATGCGCTCGGCGTTTTTGACTTGCATCATTATAGGCAGGTTGCCTTGGTATACAAGCGCCCGCCGTACCTTAATGGCACGGCGGGCGATTTTCTACGCATGCTTCATCGTGTGGGGGCGGGTCTGCGGGGCGCGCGTGGCTTGCGGCGTGCGCGAGATGCGCGGTGCCCGTGGCTTGCGGCCGGCCCGGCGATGGATGCGTTACTGGATGCGAGTTCGGCAGTAGGGGCAAACCTTCCAGTGCGCATCGAGCGGGCGATGACAGCTGGGGCATACGTTGCGAACCTGGGTATCGCACACCGGGCAGACGACGAAGTCCTTCTCGATGGGCGCGCCGCACTGCGGGCAGGTGCCGTACTGGGCAAGCTGGCGCTCGCGCAGGGCCATGTCCAGCTCCTGCTCCTCGCGGTCGGACGCATAGGAGTGCGGGCGCAGGACCAGGTAGGCGATGAGGCCCACAAACGGGATGAGGGCGATGATGCCCCAAGCCACGTAGGCGCTGGCGCCGCGGCGGCGAGCGTCGATAAACACATAGACGACCGACAGCACATACAGGGCGATGATAAAGCCAACAAAGGCATAGACGACGCCCATAAGCTGCGGCGACATGAGCTCGGAGATGTACTTGGACATTACGGGTACCTTTCGGAATATTAACAGTTCGGTCAAGTTTACCACGGGGTTTGTTTATATGGGACTACGGCTGGGTACGGGGCTGGCGCGGACACAAACATCTCAATCTGTAACAGGTGGGAGCGGAATCCGGGTCTAGATGTTACAGATCGAGGCAAACGGGTGCGCCGCCAGACTAACGTCTCAATCTGTAACATCTGGAACCCGAATCCTCGTCTAACTGTTACAGATCGAGACGAACGGTTGCCGTAGTTGTCGGCAGACGAGGTTGTCGACATTACCGGGTCTCCCCTCGCCTGCCGTTGGCGGGTGTTGCGGGGCTGTTCGCCGCATTGCCGCCCTGCTGGGGGGTGTGTAGACCGTAGGATGTTCTTATTGACAGCCTGTCAATTCGTCTGGGAGGCACTGTGACAGAAACGTTTGATATCGCGATTGTGGGCGCGGGCATTACCGGGTGCGCCATCGCGCGGCAGCTCGCGAGGTTTGACCTTTCCATTTGCGTGGTCGAGGCGGCTAACGATATTGCGCTGGGCGCGTCGAAGGCTAACGGCGGCCTGGTGCATGCCGGCTACGATCCGACACCGGGCACGGTTAAGGCGCAGGTCAACGCCCGTGGCTGCGAGTTGTACGGTACGTGGGCACAGGAGCTGGACTTTCTGTTCTGCCGCACCGGGTCGATGGTGTTGGGCTTCAACGACGAGGACCGCGCGCATCTGGAGCAGCTGCGTAGCAATGGCCTTGCCAACGGCGTGCCCGAGCTGTCGATCGTCGGACCCGACCGCATCCATGAACTTGAGCCGCGCGCCAGTGCCGATGCGACGTGTGCGTTGTGGTGCCCCTCGACCGGGTTTGTCGACCCGTTTGAGGTTGCCATCGCCGCGCTGGAAAACGCCGTGGCCAACGGGGTGACGTTTATGCGGTCCGCTCCGGTGGAAGCGATTGAAGTCGCGGGCTCGGGCGACGACGCGCGCTTCACGCTGGCGACCCCCGCTGGCAACGTGCGCTGCCGCTACCTGATCAACGCCGCGGGCAACGGCGCCGCGAACATCTCGCATATGGCAGGCGCCGAGGAGTTCCAGATGGTCTGGCGTCAGGGCAACATCGTGGTGCTGGACAAGGAGCCGCGCGCGCTCATGCCGCTCTACCCCGTGGCAACGCCGATATCGAAGGGCGTTATCGTCACGGGTACCGTACACGGCAACACCGTGATCACCGCGACCGCCGCCGTGCGCGAGCCGGGCGACACGCAGACCTATGCGAGCGATGTGAACGCGCTGCTGACCGGCGCGCGCAAGCTGGTGCCCGATCTGGATACGCGCCGCGTTGTGCGCGCATTTGCCGGCGGGCGTCCGGTCATTCGGGGAATGAACGACTTCTTTATTGGACAGTCGGCCGTGGTGCCGGGGCTGTTCCAGGCGGCGGGCATTCAGTCGCCGGGTGTGGCGAGCGCGCCGGCCATTGCCGAGCGCATGGAGCTTGTGATGCGCGAGGCGGGCGTGGAGCTGCACGAGCGGACGGACTGGAACCCAATTCGCCGCGCGCCGGACGATTTTGACCGCGCATCGCTGGCGCGCAAGGAGGAGCTGATCGAGTCCGATCCCGCGTGGGGACAGATTGTCTGCCGCTGCGAGACGGTGCCCGAGGCCGAGATCGTGGCCGCGATTCGACGCCAACCGGGCGCGGTTTCGGTCGAGGGCGTCAAGCGCCGCTGTCGTGCCGGCATGGGTCGGTGCCAGAGCGGGTTTTGCCAGAGTCGTGTGGTGGCGATCCTTGCCCGCGAGCTGGGCTGCGACCCCAGCGAGGTGCTGCTGGAAGATGCCGGATCTTGGTTGGTTGAGGGACCGTTGAAGGGGGTGCGCTAGAATGGCGAAATTCAAATTGAGCGCGATTGATTGCGACGTCGTAGAAGCCGTACAAACGCAGGCCTTCGACGTGGTCGTTATCGGCGGCGGACCTGCCGGCATGGCGGCCGCGCTGGCCGCGCATAAGGCAGGGGCACGCGTAGCCATCGTGGAGCGCGAGCAGCACCTGGGCGGCATCCTCCGCCAGTGCATCCACCCCGGCTTTGGCCTGTCGCACTTTAAACAGGAGCTCACCGGTCCCGAGTACGCGCAGCGCTTTATCGACCAGGTGCACGCAACCGACATTACGCTGTTCCTGAACAGCATGGTGATTGGGATTGATTCAAGCGAGTCTGCGGTTGACACCGCGGTCCACACCGTCACGCTCATGAGCCCTGCCGGCATGCTGCAGCTCACCGGGCACGCGATCGTCCTTGCCATGGGTTGCCGTGAGCGCACCCGCAGCGAGATCAAGATCCCCGGCAGCCGTCCCGCCGGCGTGTTTACGGCCGGCCTGGCGCAGCGATACATCAATATCGAAAATCTCAAGCCCGGCTCGCGTGCCGTCATTTTGGGCTCGGGCGATATCGGGCTGATCATGGCACGCCGCTGCACGCTCGAGGGGATTTCGGTCGAGGGCGTGTACGAGCTCATGCCTTACGCCAACGGCCTGCGCCGCAATGTGAAAAACTGTCTAGACGACTTTGGCATTCCGCTGCACCTGTCCACCACCGTAACACGCGTGATAGGGCACGACCGTGTGGAGGCCGTCGAGGTAAGCCAGGTCGACGAGCATCTGGCGCCCATTCCGGGGACCGAGCGCATCGTTCCGTCTGACACGCTGCTGCTTTCGGTGGGTCTGATTCCCGAGAACGAGCTTTCGGTTGCCGCGGGCGTGGAGCTGGACCCCCGCACGCGCGGCGCCGTGGTGGACCAAAGTCTGCAGACGGGCGTGCCTGGCATCTTTGCCTGCGGCAACGTGTTGCACGTGCACGACCTGGCCGACAACGTGACGACCGAGTCCGAAAGGGCTGCCGCAGCTGCAGCGGCGTACGCGCTGGGCAGCGGCGCGGATGCCGAGGCGGGCGCTCCGGGCACGGGTTGCCAGCTCACCGTCTCCCCTGCCGGCATTGCGGGATACGCACTGCCGGGACGCATTACGGCCGTGGCGCTCACCAGACTCAACTTCCGTGTGCGCCGACCGGTCGATGCCGCCCGCGTGCGTATTCTCGCAGGTGATGACGAACTGTTTGCAGGCAAGGTCCGCCCGTTTAAACCGAGCGTCATGGAAAGCTTCCCGCTCCCGGCAAAAGTGATTCAGCGCGCACTCGACCTAGGTGCTAGAGAGATTATTCTGTCTGTCGATCCCATTGAGGAGGCATAACTCATGAGCACGAATGCGACCGAGACGCTGCAGTTCAACTGCACCACCTGCCCATCCGAATGCCTCCTGACCGTAGAGGTAGAGCGTGACGCAGACGGCGCCGTGGTAGAAGTGCGCTCCGTAACCGGCAACAACTGCCCGCGCGGCGATAAGTTCGCGCAGCAGGAGCTCACCTGCCCCATGCGCGTGCTCACCACCACCGCCGCCGTATCCGGCGGCGACGAGGCGCTGCTGCCCGTGCGCACGGCCGAGGCCATCCCGCTGGCACTCCACGCCCAAGCCATGGACCTCATCCGCGGCCTAGTCGTCAAAGCCCCCATCCGCATGGGAGACGTCGTGTTGGAAGACCTCCTCCACACGGGCATCGACCTCATCGCCAGCATGGACATCGGCCCAGCCTAGATGGTTCATTTAGGACGGGGCTCTTTTAGCTACCCCGCCATCCACCCCGTCCCCCCCTCCGCAGTTGCGGTGAAATAGTTCCTGATTTACGCCAAAACCCCGGCAACCAGGAACTATTCCACCGCAACTTTCTTTGAGAATCGTGCATTTTGCTGCTGCTCGGTTAGTGCTATTTCAAAACTACCCCGGTTTACGGGGCTAAATCGATAACCACCAACCACACCGACCGTTTTCGATTTTCGCCAAGCCGTCTACCTGCGGTTTTATTTTTGCCATTTTGGTCATGGTCAGCCAAGAGCAATCCAGCCCCGTAATCCGGCATAGTTTTGAAAGCAGACCAGGGGTAGTTAATTTGGGACGGGACTATTTTAGCTACCCTTGACTGTCGACGAATTATTCGAGGCCAGAATAAGTATCAGCTGGCATATTGGGGCAGCTAAAATAGCCCCGTCCCAAATTAACTACCCTAGCGAAAGGATGTTTCATGGCACATTTCGATGACCAGCGTGTGGCGCGCGTGCTCGATGCGCTCGAGACTCAGCACCCCGGCGCGCAGCTGCTCGTAAACGATCCGTGGTCGATTTATTATCTGACCGGCTTTTATGCCGATATGTTCGAGCGTTTTTGCGGTGTGCTGCTCGCACGCGGTAACGAGCCCGTGATCTTGGTCAACGCGCTGCATCAGCTGCCCGAGTACGACAATGCCCGCGTCGCCTATCACACCGATACCGACGTCGTGGCCGACGCCATCGCGAGTGAAATCGACCCGACCAAACCGCTCGGCATCGACGCCGTCATGCGCTCCGGCTTTTTGATGCCGCTTATGGAGCGCCACGCCGCCAGTGAGTTTTTCCTGGGCGACTTTGCCGTCACCGCCGCGCGCACCCACAAGGATGCCGCCGAGCAGGAGCTCATGCGCATGTCCTCGGCCGCTAACGACGCCGTGATGGCCGACGCCATCAAGCTCGTCCACGAGGGTGTGACGGAGCGCGAGATCGCCGACCAGATGCTCGGCTTGTATCGCAAGCACGGCTGCGAGGACTTTAGCTTTCCGCCCATCGTGAGCTTTGGCGCCAACGCCGGCGACCCGCACCACGAGCCCGACGATACGGTACTCAAGCGCGGCGACGTGGTGCTGTTCGACATTGGCGGACGCCATCGCAACTACTGCTCGGACATGACGCGCACGTTCTTTTGGGGCGAGCCGGACGAGGAGACGGCGCGCATCTACGACATCGTGCGCCGCGCCAACGAGGCCGCCGAGGCGCTCATCGCGCCGGGCGTGCGCATGTGCGACCTGGACCGCGCCGCGCGCAACGTGATTGAGGAAGCGGGCTATGGACAGTACTTTACGCACCGCCTGGGGCACTCAATCGGCCTGCAAGACCACGAGCCGGGCGACGTCTCGCTCGTCAACGAGCAAGTCGTGGAGCCGGGCATGACCTTCTCCATCGAGCCAGGCATCTACCTCCCCGGCCGCACCGGCGTCCGCATCGAGGACCTGGCCTTGGTCACCGAGTCCAGCGTCGAAATCCTCAACGCCTACCCCCACGATCCGCTACGCCTAGACTAGCCAATGTGACAAAGGGACAGCCCTTTGTCACATTACGATTACGTCGCACCACGAAAATGGGCTATCTACTACGTTTAACCCGCATGGGTCGACCATGCGGGTCTTTTTTGAAAAATGGCAAGCCCTCTACCTGCGGTTTTAATTTCACGATTATCCGTGTGGTCGAGGGTAACCGGTCAAACGTAGTAAATAGGCCGATTTCGTGGCAAGCGAGTCAACTCGGGGCACAGGGCAGCTAATTTGGGCCGGGTCAGCGCAACAGGCCGGCTACTTCGCCGGCTAGGGTGATGGTGCCGGCTGCTACGAAGGGCTCGCCCGCGGCATCGAAGACCGCGAGGGCCTCGGATACGCTGGGGTACACGCCAATAAGCTTGTCAACGTCCACAAGTGCGGCAAGCTCCTCCGCCGGCAGGGCACGATCGGAATCGGTCTGCGTCACGACCACGCGCGGGAAGGCCGGGATCAGTACGTCGACGATGCCCGCCACGTCCTTGTCAGCCAGCGCGGCACACAGCAGGGTGGGGCGACTCTCCACGCACGGATCGATCTCGTCCAGCGCGCTCACAAAGTTCTCACAGCTCTGGGGATTATGACAGGCATCGATCAGCTTGAGCGGATCGGTCCCCAGCACGTCAAAACGACCCGGTGTGGGGCAGCCCATAAGCGAAGCGTCGAGCACATCGTGGTCGAGCTCGCGACCCAAATACCCCTCGCAAAGCATAATCGCGCACGCGGCATTCTGCGGCTGATAGGCCGGCTTGACCATGCTCGACGTATAGATCGCACGCGGCGTGGTGCAGCTAAACTCTACCGTGTCGCCCACGTGTGCCGGAACCTTGGTTGTGGCATGGTTCACCACGAGCGGCACGATTCCGCACTCGCGACAGCGGGCATCCATCACGCGCTGAACGCTCGCCTCGTGCGTGCCCTCGCCCAAAACAACCAAGCGCCCGGGTTTGATAACCGCAGCCTTCTCACCCGCTATGGCCTCGAGCGTGTCGCCCAAAATACGTGTGTGATCGAGCCCGATGCCCGTAATGGCAACGGCGACGGGATCGGTCGCACTCGTGGCGTCCCAACGCCCGCCCATGCCGACCTCGAGCACGGCAACATCCACCGCGGCCTCGGCAAACACTACAAGCGCAGCGGCCGTCAGCAGGTCAAACGGCGTGATGGTATAGGCGCGCTCCCCCGCCGCCACACGACGAGCGTTCACGCGATGCCCTGCCTCGACGGCGGCAGAAACGCCACGGGCAAACGCCTCGTCGCTCACGACGCGTCCATCGACCTCCATGCGCTCGGGATAGCGAACAAGCTGCGGCGACGTATACAGCGCGGTCTTGAGCCCCTCACCACGAAGAATGGCAGCGGAAAAACGCGTAGTCGAAGTCTTGCCATTGGTACCGGCAACCTGAATGCAATCGAAATACTCGTCCGGACGCCCCAACTCATCGAGCATATCGACAACCGTCTCGAGCAGAGGCCCAGCATCCCCAGAGATCCGCCCCGTATCAGCAGCAAGCCCCACAGTCTCATCAAACGAAAGCAACTCAAACGAGAACGGCACAGAATACGACCCAGAACGCTTAGCCATAACCCAAAGTCTCCAATTACAGAAAAAGAGGCCCATCAAAAAGAATGAGCCCCTCGCGTTGACAATATCAGCCTTTACCCGCTTGCAGCGAGATCAAGGCCACAACCAAGTAGCCCTAACACGCCAGTTGCAAACAACCACGTAAACGAACTAGGAGCGGCCCGATGCTTTGCTCGCCGCAAGTTCCGCACGCAAAGGACAGCACTTAATGTGCTGTCCGTCTTGCGCAGGACTGTCCGCAGCGGAGAGCAAAGCATCGGGACGCGCCCCCAAGTAAACCTTACGAGAAGTCAGCAACCTGAGCAGTCAGCGCCGCCAGGATCTCCTTGAGCTCAGCTGCACGGTCCCTCTTCTTCTGGACCACCGCGGGCGCGGCCTTGGCCACAAAGCCCTCATTGGCGAGCGTCTTCTCGCAGCCGGCGAGCTCCTTCTGGGCCGCGGCGATCTCCTTCTCCAGGCGCGCCTTCTCAGCCGAAAGGTCAACCTTGCCCTCGAGCACCACAAAGACCTCGACGCCGCTGTCGACCACGGCGATGCTCGCAGCCGGCTTCTCAACGTCGGTGCCCACGACCAGCGAGGCAGTGTTTGCCAGCGGCTCGATGGTCGAGCGTAGGCTCTCGAGCTTCTCGATGTCCTCGGCGCCGGCGCGCACGACCACGTCGAGCTCGGCCTTGGGGCTCAAGCGATAACGCGAACGGGTGGCGCGGGCGGCAGACACGACGGCACGGCACAGCTCAAACGCGCGCTCGGCGTCCTCGTCAACATACTTGGCGTAGTCGGCGGGCTCGGGCCACTTGGCGATCATGAGCGCCTCGGCACAGTCCACGTTGCCCTCGGCGTCCAGGTCGAGCACGCTCGCCGGCATGTTGTCCCAGATCTCCTCGGTGACAAACGGCATAAGCGGGTGCATCAGGCGAATGGAGGTGTCGAGCACAAAGATCAGGTTGCGCTGAGCCTGCAGACGGCCCTCGCCCTTCAGACGGGCCTTGGTGACCTCGACGTACCAGTCGCAGACCTCGTTCCAGAAGAACTGCTGCACGCCGCGGGCCATGTCGCCAAAGGTGTAGTTCTCGATACCCTCGGTGACCATCTTCACGGCCTTGGCAAGGCGGCTGAACATCCAGGCGTCGGCCGGCGTCTCCACGACGGGCTCGCCAGGCGTGTAGCCCTCCATGTTCATGAGCAGGAAGCGGCTGGCGTTCCAGATCTTGGTCACAAAGCTCTTGGCCTGGTCGGTGCGCGGGCTGTCGATGAGCTTCTGGGTCTTCTTATCGATGTTCGCGTCAAACTTGACGTCCTGGTTGTTGGTGCACAGCGTCAGCAGGTTGTAGCGCATGGCGTCGGCGCCGTACATACCGATGAGGTCCATGGGGTCAACGCCGTTGCCCTTGGACTTGGACATGCGGCTGCCGTCCTTGGCAAGGATCGTCGGGTAGATGACGACGTCCTTAAACGGCACCTCGTCCAGGAAGTACAGCGAGCTCATAACCATGCGAGCAACCCACAGCGCGATGATGTCGCGCGCGGTGACGAGCGCCGTCGTGGGATGATGCCCCTCGAGCAGCTCCGGCTTTTGCGGCCAGCCCTGCGTGGCGAAGGTCCACAGCTGCGAGCTGAACCAAGTGTCCAGCACGTTCTCGTCCTGATGCACGTGATGGCCGCCGCACTTGGGGCACACGTCGGTGTCCTCGGTAAGGGCGTCCTCCCAGCCGCAGTCCTCGCAGTAGAACACGGGAATGCGGTGGCCCCACCACAGCTGGCGGCTGATGCACCAATCCTTGAGGTTCTCCATCCAGGTGGTGTAGGTCTGCGTCCAGCGCGAGGGGTGGAAGGTGACCTTGCCGGATTTGACGGCGTCAAGCGCCGGCCCCTTGAGCTTATCGACGGCCACAAACCACTGCTCGGACAGCCACGGCTCAAGCGCGGCGTCGCAACGGTAGCAGTGCATGACGGAGTGGTCGTGGTCCTCGACGTGATCGAGCAGATCATGCTCCTCAAACCACTTAATGACGGCCTCGCGGCACTCCTCACGAGTCATACCGGTGAACTCGCCATAGCCCTCGACGACCACCGCGTGCTCGTCGAAGATATTGATCTGCGGCAGGTCGTGGGCCTGACCCATGGCGTAGTCGTTGGGGTCGTGGGCCGGGGTGACCTTGACAAAGCCGGAGCCAAAGTTGGCGTCGACGTGCCAATCTTCAAAGATGGGGATCTCGCGGTCGACGATGGGAAGCTTGACGGTCTTACCCACGAAGGCGGCCTTCTCGGGATCCTTCGGGGAGACGGCGACGCCCGTGTCGCCGAGCATGGTCTCGGGGCGCGTGGTGGCGACGACGATGTAGTCCTGGCCGTTGACCGGCTCGGTCAGCGGGTAACGCAGGTGCCAAAGGTGGCCCTTCTCGTCCTTGTACTCGGCCTCGTCGTCCGAGATGGCGGTGGTGCAGTTGGGGCACCAGTTGACGATGCGCTTGCCGCGGTAGATCAGGCCGTCGTGGTACCAGTCGCAGAAGACCTTGCGCACGGCTTGCGCGTAGTCCTCGTCCATAGTGAAGCGCTCGTTGTCGAAGTCGACAGAGCAGCCCATACGCTTGATCTGCTCGACGATGATGCCGCCGTACTCGTGGGTCCAATCCCAGCAAGCGTCGACAAACTTGTCGCGGCCGATCTCCAGGCGGCTGATGCCCTCACTCTTGAGCTTCTTGTCGACCTTAGTCTGCGTGGCGATACCGGCGTGGTCGGTACCCAGCACCCAGCGCGTGGACTTGCCGCGCATGCGGGCCATGCGGATGATGGCGTCCTGGATGGAGTCGTCGGTGGCGTGGCCCATATGGAGCTTGCCGGTCACGTTGGGAGGCGGAATGGTGACGGTGCAGTCGCCCACGCCCTCACGGCGCTTGTAGTAGCCGCCGTCGAGCCACTTCTGCAGGATCGCCGGCTCGTTGGTCGACGGATCGTAGTTCTTGGGCATCTCTTCCATATATCTCTCCCTGTCCCGCCGGCGTGTCCGCCTGCTTGGTTTTCGCTCGGTCAGGTCCTGGCTCGCACGAAGAGCACATTAAGTGCTCTTCGGCTCGTGCGGAATCTACGAAAACCAAGCAGGCGGACACGCCTTAGGTATCGATTACTTCAGTCTGAAGGTACTAACTTGACAATCTCACAGAATAGCACAGGCATACCTGCCGAAAAGGGACAGGTTTATTTTGGTAGGTTTTATCAGGGGAAACGACATTTGCCCATATAAAACCGACCAAAATAAACCTGTCCCTAAATGGCAGGCCCCGCGGTGGTTGCCGCGGGGCCTGGATTCAAGCTATTTACCCGTAGATGCGCTGGGGCTGCTCTTCGCCCTTTACGGAGGCTTCGGTCACGATGACCTTAGTGACGCCTTCCTCGCTGGGCAGGTCGAACATCGTCTGCTGCAGAACGTCCTCGCAGATGGAGCGCAGGCCGCGGGCGCCGGTCTTGCGGGCAAGCGCCATGCGGGCGATCTCGTGCAGAGCGGCGTCCTCAAACTCAAGCTCAACGTCCTCGAGCTGGAACATCTTGCGGTACTGGCGCACCACGGCGTTCTTGGGCTCGGTCAGGATCGACACCAGGTCGTCCTCGTCGAGCGCCTGCGTCTGGGTTACGACAGGCGTACGTCCCACAAACTCGGGGATCATGCCAAAGGCGTTGAGGTCCTGCGGGAGCACCTGACGCAGCAGATCGTTCTCGTCGACCGAAGTGGGGCCGGCGATCTCGGAGTTAAAGCCCACGCCCTTGTTGCCCACGCGATCGGCGATGATCTTGTCCAGACCCACAAAGGCACCGCCGCAGATGAACAGGATGTTGGTCGTGTCGATCTGCAGCAGCTCCTGCTGGGGATGCTTGCGGCCGCCGGTGGGCGGAACGCTTGCCACCGTGCCCTCAAGGATCTTAAGCAGCGCCTGCTGAACGCCCTCGCCCGAAACGTCGCGGGTGATGGAGAGGTTCTCGGCCTTGCGGGCGATCTTGTCGATCTCGTCCACGTAGATAATGCCAACCTGTGCGCGCTCAATGTCGCCATCGGCGGCGTTGATGAGCTTGAGCAGGATGTTCTCCACGTCCTCGCCAACGTAACCGGCCTCAGTAAGCGCGGTGGCATCGGCGATGGCAAACGGCACCTCGAGGATGCGCGCAAGCGTCTGGGCGAGCAGGGTCTTGCCGGTACCAGTGGGACCGAGCAGCAGGATGTTGGACTTGGCGAGCTCCACCTCATCCATATCATCGTCGAGTTGCGAGTCCAAGCCGTCGTCAAAGGCCGAAAGCGCAGCGCCACCCTCAATCACGCGGCGGTAGTGGTTGTACACGGCAACCGACATGGCGCGCTTGGCGTCCTCCTGGCCCATAACATAGGCCGAAAGCTCGTCATAAATCTCGTGCGGCGTCGGCACGTGCGTGATGACCTGGCGGTCGTCCTCGAGCTCAAAGCCCTCGGTCTCGGGGTCCACGGCGGGCTGGGATGCAGCCTGACCATGGTCGTTGAGGAAGCCCGGCAGCTTGCCGTTGCGGGCAGCGTCCATAAAGTCCGAAGCCAGCGACTCCTCCAGAATCTCGGAACAGGCGGCGACGCACTCGTCACAGATAAAGATGTTGGTCGGGCCCTTTACGAGGCGACGGACCTGGCCCTGCTCTTTTCCGCAGAAGGAGCAGCGGATGGGGTTGCCGTTCTCGTCAAAGTTGTCCTGCATGTTTCCTGCCATCCTAGGCATCCTTCGCGGCGAGATCGCGCGAGGTGACGATACGGTCGATCAGACCGTAGTCGAGGGCCTCGGCAGCAGTCAGGTAGTTGTCGCGCTCGGTGTCGGCCTGGACCTTCTCGATGGGCTGGCCCGAGGCGTCGGACAGGATCTGGTTGAGCTCGCGGCGAGTCTTCTTAATCTCCTCGGCAACGATCTCGATCTCAGTCTGCTGGCCCTGGGCACCGCCGCTGGGCTGGTGAATCATGACCTTGGAGTGCGGCAGGCAGAAGCGCTTGCCCTTAGCGCCGGCCGAAAGCAGCACGGCGGCCATGGACGCAGCCATACCGACGCAAATGGTGGAGACCTGCGGCTTGATGAAGTTCATGGTGTCCAGAATCGCCAGGCCGGAGTAGACCTCGCCGCCGGGCGAATTGATATAGAGCGAGATATCCTTCTCGGCATCCTGGCTCTCAAGATGCAACAGCTGGGCAACGACCAGGTTGGCGCTGACGGAGTTGATCTCCTCGCCCAAGAAGATGATGCGATCGTTGAGCAGGCGCGAATAGATATCGTAGCTGCGCTCGCCGCGCGGCGTCTGCTCGATAACGTATGGCACGAGGGCGGAATCGAACTTGGCGATCATACGCATCTCCATTTCTCTCTTGCGGACCAAATTGGTTCTAGATAAACGTACGGTGCCCGCATGCTATGCATTGGCTGGCACCGTACGAAGCAACCGGATAACCGGTGTATAACTTTACCCCATCACGGGCGCACCCATGCGCTCGTGGGCAAGGTGGCGAGAATTACTCGGCGTCCTTGGCGGTCTCGTCGACCTCGGTCACCTTGGCGTTCTCGACCAGGTGGTCGACGGCCTTGGAGCGACGGATGGACTCGCGGACAGCAGGCATGCGACCATCGGCGATGAACTCAGCCTTGGAAGCCTCGACGTCCTTGACGCCAGCCTTCTCGAACTCGGCGTTGATGTCGTCCTCGGTGACCTCGATCTTGAGCTCACGGGCGAGGGCGTCCAGAGCCAGGGACTCACGGGCAACGTCGTTGGCCTGCTTGTGCAGGTCGCCGATGAACTGCTCCATGGTCAGACCGGAAGCGGGCAGCCAGGTGTCCAGGGTCATGCCGCGGGCAGCGAGGTTGGACAGGAAGTTCTGGCCGAGCTCCTCAAAGACGGACTGCTCGTAGTCGGCATCCATCTCGTCGAGCTGCAGGCGCTCGGCGAGAGCGGAGACGCAACGGTTCTCCTTCTCGGCCGGCAGGCGGGAAGCCTTGTCCTGCTCGATCTCGATCTTGATGGCGTCGCGCATAGCGTCGATGCTGTCGAAGCCAAAGTCGGACTTGACGAGCTCGTCGGTGAGCTCGGGGGTGTTGCGGACCTTGATGCCCTTGACGGTGACCTCGACGGTGTGGGTCTCGGCCTCCTCGCCCTCCTCGACCTCGTCGGTCCAGGTGACGGACTTGACGTCGTCAACGTTGGCGCCGATCAGGGCCTCGTTGAATTCCTTGGGGTTGCTGTCGCTACCGGCGATGAGCATGCGGCCCTCGGCGGCAAAGTTGTCGGCATTCTCGACGGCCTTGAGGTCGACGGTGACGTAGTCCTCGGCCTCGACGGCGCGACCCTCGACGTCCTCGAAGGTGGCACGGTAGTTGAGGAGCATCTCGACCTGGTTGTTGATCTCGGACTCGGTGACCTCCGCGGGAGGCATCTCGATCTCGACGGCGTCGAAGGAGGAGAGCTCGGCAGCGGGACGCAGGGAGAACTCGACGGTGTAGGTGTAGTCCTCGTGATCCTTGGCGAGGTCGAGCTCCTTGTAGTCACCGTTCTTGGTGGGGACGATGTCCAGCTCGTTGAGGACGGCGGGCTCGTTGGCGGCGATCAGGTCGTTGGTGGCCTGAGCGAGGGTAGCCTCGGCGCCAAGTGCGGAGTCGATGACCGGACGGGGAGCCTTACCGGCACGGAAGCCCGGGAAGCGGTACTTCTTGGCGGTGTCCTTGTAGGCCTTCTTGATCGCGGCGTCGACGTCGGCGGCCGGGATGGTGACCGTAGCGGTGAGCTTGGCGTCCTTGACGTCAGAAGCGGTGATGTTCAACACGTTCCTCCTCATACTGCCCAGCTTATCTGAGGTGCTGGTACCTTTATGCAACAAAGAGTCGCGACGGCCGAAGCCGACGCAGATGCGTTGGTGCGGGCGAAAGGACTCGAACCTTCACGGGAATCCCACCAGAACCTAAATCTGGCGCGTCTACCAATTCCGCCACGCCCGCATGAGCGCACAGACTAGGAATGATAGCAGATACGAACGGCAAGCGCACGCACACCTTTTACAAGCTCACGACCTCACCACGAGTGCAAAAGGCGGGACGAGTTGCCCCGCCCCGCCAATTACGACTTGTTCGCTGGCCCGCTACTCCCCCAGCAGGGCTTTCTCGGGCGTGATGGGCAGCGAGCGAACCTGGTGGCCGGTGGCGTGTGCGACGGCCGAGGCAACGGCGGCGAGCGGCGTGTTGATGACGACCTCGCCGATCGACTTGGCGCCAAACGGGCCCGTCGGCTCGTAACTCGGCTCAAAGGCCACGCGAATGCTGCCGATATCCAGGCGCGTGGGCAGCTTGTAGCTCATAAAGTTGCCGGTGCGCAGGCGGCCGCGGTCATCGTGCTCGACGATCTCGTAGAGCGCGTGGCCGATACCCTGGGCAATGCCGCCCTCGGCCTGGACGCGCGCGAGCGCCTCGTTGATCACGGTGCCGCAATCGACGGCAGCGGCGTAATCCACCACGGTCACCTTGCCGGTAGCCTTGTCGACCTCGACCTCGGCAATGCCGGCCATAAACGGCGGGGGCGAAACGGGCAGGCAGGCAGAGGCATGCGAGGTGAGCGCGTCCCCGCCCGCAATGTTCTTGACGCACAGGTTGGCAAAGTCGCGCAGCGTGAGGTAGCGGTTCTGCTCGCGCGCGGCGCGCTCGTCGGACAGACGCACGTACTGGCCATCGAAGACCACGTCGGCGGCGTCCACGTCCCACATCTGGGCGGCCTTGGCGCAAATCTTCTCACGCAACTCGGCCGCTGCGTTCTTGGCGGCAAGGCCCGTCACGTACGTGCCCGAGCTCGCGTACGAGCCGGCATCGAACGGCGACACATCGGTGTCCACGCCGCGCACCACAATGAGCGAGCTCTCCACGCCCAGCTCCTCGGCGGCAATCTGCGCCAGGATCGTGTCGACGCCCATGCCGTTATCGGTGGCGCCGGTACCGATGGTAATGAAGCCGTCCTCTTCCAGGCGCATGTCGATGCCGGCGATATCCACGTTGGAAATGCCCGAGCCCTGCATGGTGAGCGCGCAGCCCAGGGCGCGCACGCGGTCGCCCAGGTCCACGGCCAGCGGCTTGTCGCGCCAACCGATCATGTCCATCGCGCGCAGCAGGCAACGGTCGAGCGCGCAGGCGTTGAGCTTCTCGTTGTAGTACTGCGGCATGATCTCGCCCTCGCGCACGATGTTCTTAAGGCGCAGGTCGGCCGGGTCCATGTGCAGCATGTCGGCGAGCTCGTTGACGGCGCTCTCCACGGCAAACTGGCCCTGGGTGGCACCGTAGCCGCGATACGCGCCGCCGCGGTTGGTATTGGTGTAGACGGCGTCCCAGCTAAAGCGGCTCGCCTTCACATGGTTGTAAATCGGCAGGCTCTTGTGGCCCGAAAGGCCAATCGTCGTGGTAGCGTGCTCGCCATACGCGCCGGCGTTGGACAGCGTATGCAGGTCGATGGCCGTGATGGTACCGTCGTTCATGGCGCCCAGCTTGACGGTCATCTGCATCTGGTGGCGCGAGTTGCCCGCGGTGATGGTCTCCTCACGGGTGTAGCAGCAGTAGCTCGGACGGCCGGTCTGCTGCGTCACGAACGCCACGAAGATCTCGCAGCAGCCCGTCTGCTTGGAGCCAAAGCCGCCACCGATGCGCGGCTTGATGACCTGCACCTGTGACTGCGGAATGTCGAGCGACTGCGCGACCATGCGGCGCACGTGGAAGGGCACCTGCGTCGAGGTGGTCACCGAGATGCGGCCGAACGCATCGGTCGTCGCGAAGGCGCGGAAGGTCTCCATGGGCGCGGTCTGCGTGGCCTGGCTCGTGTAGGTGCGCTCAAAGACGATGTCGCTCTGGGCGAATGCCTCGTCGAGGTCGCCAAAATCGCTGGTACCGCTGCACACCAGGTTGCGAGCAACGTCGCCGCCCTGCGGGAACATAAAGGTTACGTCGCCCTCGGGGTGGACCACGATGTCGTTATCGAGCGCCTGGGTAAAGTCGAGCAGGGGCTCGAGCACCTCGTAGTCGACCTTGATGAGCTTGAGTGCCTTGTCGGCGGCCTCCTCGGTCTCGGCGGCGACAATCGCCACCTCCTCGTTTTGATAGCGCACGAGGTTCTCGAGGATCAGGCGGTCGTAGGGACTCGGCTGCGGATAGCTCTGGCCGGCAATGGTAAAGCGGCGCTGGGGCACGTCCTCGTAGGTGTAGACGCCCACGACGCCCGGCACCTTCAGGGCGCGCGACGTATCGATGGAGCGGATCTTGGCGCGGGCATACGGGCTGCGCTTGAGCTTGACGATCAGGGCGCCGGCGGGCACCAGGTCACCCGTGTAGACGGGACGCCCCTCGAGCAGGACCTTCGAGTCCTTTTTGGGCTGCTTGTGGGTGATCTGCTTGTAGGAGACACCGTCACAGCTGGTGTCGTTGACCGGCAGCTCGGGCATCTCAAAGCCCACCTGCACGCCAGACTCGTTAAGGAAGCGCACGATGGCGCGCAGCTGGCTCTCGTAGCCGCTGCAGCGGCAGAGGTTGCCGGCGAGCTGGCGCGAGAGCTCCTCGCGCGTGGCGACGAGGCTCGGGTCCTCCTTGGCGGCGCGGGCAAGCGCCAGCACGTTCATGATGAGGCCGGGGGCGCAAAAACCGCACTGCTCGGCACCTTCGGCAGCCATCGCGCGGGCGAGCGCCTCGGACTCGGCCTTGAGGCCCTCGAGCGTGGTGATGGAGCGGCCCTCGACGCGCGCGGCGGGAACCGAGCAGCTCAGCACCGGGTCGCCGTCGAGCCACACCGTGCACAGGCCGCAGTTGGTGGTTTCGCAGGCACAGCGCACCGACGCGCAACCCTGCTCGCGCAAAAGCGCAAAGAGCATGGTGTCGGGGGCAATCTGGACCTTGACCTTACGGCCGTTGAGCGTAAAGGAAAGATCGATGAGTTTGGCAGCCATTAGCGCACCTCGCTAGAATCGACGCCGGGCACGCGGCGGCAGGAATACTCGTCCGTGGCAAACTTAGGAATCTGCACGCCCTCGAGCTCGCGGGCAAGCGCGGCCGAAAGCTCGATGCCGGCGGCGCGGCGCACGGCCTGAATCGCCAACGGGGCCGAGATGCGGCGGCGGTAGTCTGCCGAGCCCCACAGGTTGGTGCCATAGCTCAGTGCGCGTACGGACGCGGCCAGGGCGCGAAGCTCGTCCTCGGAAGGCTGCTCGGCAGTAAGGCCGCATGCCTCGCCCTGCAGCAGGGTTGCGCGCAGCGGGCGGGCGCCCACGGTGACATGCCAGCTGTTGTCCCACCAGGCGGCGGTGACGTTGAGCGAGGGGAAGTCGGTCGCAGCCTTGCGCACGGCCTCATAGCTCGCGCGGTAGTCGTGTTTAACGACCACGATGTGCTCGATCACGTCGCGCACGTAACCCATGTCGACGAACTCGGCGAGCGGCACGCGGCCGGCGCCCGTCAGCTCAACATACGAATCGAGCGCCAAAAAGGCCGAGAGCACGTCCGAAAAACCAAAGCGGCCGTAGATGCTGCCGCCCACCGTGGCGGTATTGCGCAGCTGCACGCCCACGATGTCGTGGACGGCGAACTCAAAGACATTGTTGACAAGCGCGTTGAGCCCGGCATGACGCTCGAGCTGGCGCAGGGTGCACATGGCACCGATGCGAAACTCGGTCTCGGTCTCCTCGATCTGATCGAGTCCGCAGGCCGAAAGGTCAATCGCCGTCGCCACGCGACGCGAACCCAGGCGCATCCAGATGCCGCCGCCCACAATCTTGTTGTTGCGGTTCTTCTGCAAGAGCTCATAGGCTTCGGCCGCGTTTCCAACACGGACGTAGGTACCGAACTTGAGCACGTTCTCCCCCATCTCTTCACTTGTCCAGTACTTTTAAGTTTACCAAACGAGGAGCCGCACACCGTTTTAGGACAAAATCCACCCACCCATCCATAACTTGCGGTGATATACGGACTGATTAGCCGTTCTGGGGCGCTAAACAGTCCGTATTTCACCGCAAGATATGAGGAGTCCTCCGGGATAGAAAAGGCTCCCAGCCGGAATGGCTGGGAGCCTCATCACAGGCTATGTCGAGCGAAGATTTAGCAGACGCCCTGGGCGAGCATGGCGTCGGCGACCTTCAGGAAGCCGGCGATGTTGGCGCCCATAACGAAGTTGCCCTCCTGGCCGTACTCCTTGGCGGTGTCGTCCACGTTGTGGAACATGCCGCGCATGAGCTGCTCGAGCTTGCCGTCGACCTCCTCGAAGGTCCAGGACAGGTGCTCGGCGTTCTGGCTCATCTCCAGGCCGGACACGAGCACGCCACCGGCGTTGGCAGCCTTACCGGGCATAAAGGCAACGCCGTTCTCCTGGAAGTAGGTCGTGGCCTCGATGGTCGTGGGCATGTTCGCGCCCTCGCCGACCACCTTGCAGCCGTTGGCGACGAGCGCCTGGGCATCCTCGAGCAGCAGCGTGTTCTCGCGAGCGCAGGGCAGCGCGATGTCGCAGGGCAGCTGCCAAACGCCGCGGCCGTCGCCCTCGTGCCACACGGCGTTGGGCTTCTCGTCAACGTACATAGCGAGCGTGACGCCCTTGTCGTGGCCAGAGCGCTTCTTGTTGTAGACATGCTCGAGCACGGTGTAGTCGATGCCGTCGGGATCCTCGACCCAGCCATGGGTGTCGGAGCAGGCCAGCACCTTGCCGCCGAGCTGGGAGACCTTCTGGACCGCGTAGATGGCGACGTTACCGGAGCCGTGAACGACGACGTTCTTGCCCTCGAAGGAGTCGCCGCGGCTCTTGAGGTACTCGTCCACAAAGTAGGCCAGGCCGTAGCCGGTGGCCTCGGTACGGGCGAGCGAGCCGCCAAAGGAGAGGCCCTTGCCGGTGAGAACGCCGGTCCACTCGTTAGTCAGGCGCTTGTACTGACCGAACAGGTAGGCAACCTCGCGGCCGCCAACGCCCAGGTCGCCGGCGGGAACGTCGGTGTTGGGGCCGATGTGGCGATAGAGCTCGGTCATGAAGGACTGGCAGAAGTGCATGATCTCGTTGTTGGACTTGCCCTTGGGGTCAAAGTCGGAACCGCCCTTGCCGCCGCCCATGGGAAGGGTGGTCAGGCTGTTCTTGAGGATCTGCTCCAGACCCAGGAACTTGAGCATGCCCAGGGTGACCGTCGGGTTAAAGCGCAGGCCGCCCTTGTAGGGTCCAATGGCAGAGTTGAACTCGACGCGGTAACCGCGGTTGACCTGGACCTTGCCCTGGTCGTCGACCCAGGGGACACGGAACATAACGATGCGCTCGGGCTCGACGAGGCGCTCCAGCAGGGCGGCCTCCTCGTACTCGGGGTGGGCGTCGAGCGCCGGCTGGATGGTGCCGAGGATCTCGGTCGCGGCCTGGATGAACTCAGGCTGCTCGGGATAGCGGGCCTTGAGCTCGTCGAGAACTTTCTGCGTGTAGCTCATGCTTCCTCCAATGATGGGAAACGAAAATGTTGGTCGCGGCACCCTATGCGCAGCGAACTTTATCGAGTATGGATAATATCGCACTGTTGCAGCAAAGTTTCGCATAAGCCGACGAGCGGATGTTTCGTTTTGATTACGATGCAGGTAGAAGCGTTTTTGAGTGCCTGACGTGCAAAACCCGTGTTTCAAACCTGTTTCGTCCACGTGTTCTAAACCACCACATTGGGGACAGGCACCTTTGTGGTGGTGTTGGTGGTTAGAGGACGAGCTGGTGGTAGTCGGCGGGGGTTACGCGGCCCTCGGTGGCGGCGCGGAAGGCGGCGAGGGCATCGCCCGAGAACGGCATGGCCCAGCACAGTCCGCAGCCGGCGGTGATGGAGCCGGGCAGCGGCATGATGCGCCCGGGCACACCGGCGGCAAGGCACAGCTGTTCGCATTCCATCACATCGAAGGTGCTGTCGAACGACACGATGATTTTGCGTTCATGGTCGAGAGCATCACCGGACGGGCCTTCGCGGTGTGCATCGCGATACGCCGCGGCGGCCGCTTCCTCTTCCGCAGTATGTCCACAGCCACCGCAACCGCAGGTACAGGGTTCGGACCCGTCGCAAGTGCAAGGTTCTCCCGTGTCGGGACAAATATCGTGAGACATGGCAACTCCAATCGTCTAGGCGAGCAGCTCGGCTGCCGCAAACTCCTCGGGCGTATTGACGTTCTCGAAGCAGAGCGTCGAGCCCGCGGCCTTAACGATCTGCGGCTCATCCATATAACCGGCCTGAACGCGATTGATCAGGCAGCGAATGCGCTGTCGGTCGCAGGAGAGCAGCTCTTGGGCAACCGGCGCACACGCGTCACGGCGCCAGACGGCGCAAAGCGGCTCAATTCCCCGCTCCTCGCGCGGCACGCACACGTCGAGCGCCTCGGCCTCAACACAGCCAGCAAGGGCACCGATTAGCTCCGAAGAGACAAACGGCATATCACAGGCGACGATAGCAACGAGAGGCAGCCGGGCCGCAGTCAGCGAACTCGCGATGCCGCGCATGGCGCCCGCCGGCCCCTCAAGGTCCGACACTATTCGCGGCACCAGGCCGCCAAACGCGCGCTCCTCAAGGTAGGCAAGCTCGCTGGGACGCGAAGTCGTCACGACCAACTCGCCGGCAACTGGCGCCAGCCGACCCAGCACGCGTTCGATAAGCGGCTCGCCGCAAAACGCCATGCGAGCCTTATCACAGCCCATGCGCGAGGACAGCCCACCCGCTTGAACGACACAAGAAAGATCGGCACGTCTTACGGTAGTCATACGGCAAAACACCTCCATCGGCATGCTCGAAACCCGGTGCACGAAGCTAAATACAGCCACCGAAATAGCAGCGCTACGAAAAGCTCGTGCAAAAACAAAACAGCGCCTTTGCGGCACGCAGCAAGACCGCGAGCACAAAAGCGCTGGTAGCGTATGGCGGGAACGTATGTGAATCGAACACATCCAAGACGTTTTGCACGCCTCGCAACGGTTTTGAGGACCGCGGAGCCCACCGGAGCCCATCCGTTCCCAAGTGCGGCGGTATTTTACCAAACCGAAACGGCTCCATCCCAAAAAGACGAACAAGAAGTTGCGGTGGAATAGTTCCTGTATTTGCTGCCAAAGCCTCCAAATAGGAACTATTTCACCGCAACTGAGGAGGCGGGAGCGAGTGACCGGCCTAGCGCAGGGACCTCAGGCCGCCGGCGTCCTTGTCGAGCACCGTAAAGCGCACAGCATCCAGGTGCTCCAAGATGCTGATGGCACGTTTGCGCGACACACCCAGGGCCTCGCGCAGCACGCTCGTGGTGGCTGCGCCGCCGGCTGCCTCAATGGCAGCGGCGACGAGCTCACGCGCATGGGCCTCGGCGGTAGCAGACAGGGCAACGTCGCGCTCGACCTTAACGATCGAGCGATTGAGCGAAAGCTCGCGCAGGGCACGCGTCATGGTGTCGCGACCGAGCTGCAGCTGTTCGCCCACCTCGGGAAGCGCCGGTGCATCCAGGCCAGCCTCGTCAAGCAGCGCGACGATGCGCTCGCAAGCCTCTCGCACCACGCGTGCCGCCGCGGCGGCCGAATGCGGATCGAATACCTCGGCGCCCTCGGCGGCGCACACGCCACGGGAGCAGCCCTCGGCAATCAGGGCCGCGGCAACGCCTTCATCAGCGGCAGGCCATGCAGCATGGGCAACGGCACCAGGCGTAAAGCCCGTCTCCTTGGGAGCCGTCGCGTGCATGGCTGACAAGGTCGCCGCCAGTGCATCCATCGCGGCGTCGAGCACGACGGCGTCCGCAAAGAGGCCCTCATCACCCACGGCAAGCTTGCGAACGGAGTCCTGCGCCACCAACCCGCGCAGTGCAGCATCGACATCGCCGACGCCAAGATCCAAAGCGTCGGCAACATCAACCGCCGTAACCGGCAGCGTCTGCAGCGTCAGCCAAGCGCCCACACCGCCCGTGATATCGCCGGCCTCAAGCACCGCATACAGCGCACGCTCCCCTTCGGCAAGCTCGCGCGAGCGACGGCAGCGCGAAAGCAGAACACGCCCGCCGCCAATGAGCATCACGGGCGAATACGACAGCACCACGGCATGGTCTCCGGCGCGCACCGGCAGTGGCTCCTCCAAGCGCACCTGTACGGTACGGGTCTCGCCCACCGCCATGGGGGCCTCGCCCTCCAAAAGCATGATGTGGCCGACGACTTCGGCCGTACCGGCCATCACGTGCACGCGCGCACCCGACTCGAGCACACGCGGCTTGGCTCCCTCGCGACCCAAGTAAGTGAACGTCATCATAAAGCGCAACGTCTGACCAAAGCGGTCCGCCACGCCCAGCATCTCGCCACGGTCAAGCGCCGCGACACCGTCACCAACCAGGTTGAGCGCCACGCGTTGCCCAGGCAGCGCGCGCGGCGTATCGCCATGCACCTGAATCCCGCGGACACGGCAGACCGTACGCGACGGCAAAGCCATCAGCTCGTCGCCCACCGCAACCGGCGAATCATGCAGCGTTCCCGTCACGACGGTGCCGGCGCCCTTGATCGTAAAGCAGCGGTCGATCGGCAAGCGCGGCGCGGCGTCGGTGCGCTCGGCACGGTCGCGGCAGGAATCCCAGCAAACGGCAACCTGCTCGTCGAGCGCAGTCAGTAGATCATCGATCCCTGCGCCGGTCTTGGACGACACGGGGACAATCGACGCGTCCGCAAACACGGTACCCGACAAAAAGTCATCGACATCAAGCTCGGCAAGCTCGGTCATCTCGACGTCGGCCAGGTCGCACATCGTCAGCGCGACCACCATGTGTGTGACGCCCAGCAGCTCCAGCACATGCACGTGCTCGCGGGTCTGCGGCATTACGCCCTCAACGGCAGAGACCACCAGCACGGCAACGTCGATGCCCGTCGCACCCTGCACCATGGCGCGCAGGTAATGGGCATGCCCCGGCACGTCGACCAGGCCGACGATCTTGTCACTCGGCAGCGCCAGCTCGCCAAAGCCCAGCTCCACGGTCATACCGCGACGGCGCTCAACCTCAAGACGGTCGGGATTCTTGCCGGTCAACGCCTCGATCAGTGCCGACTTACCGTGGTCGACGTGGCCCGCCGTGCCAACGATAACGGGACACTCCACCAGCGCTTGAACCTCACTCATCGAGCAATCGCCTTCTTAACGCACGCGACGAGCGTCGTTGCCGCCGTCTCGATATCGCGGTCACCCACGAGCGTGCGCACATCAAACAGGACGCGATCGTGCGAGGCGCGCGTGACGACCGGCGTGTCGAAGTCTTGGACGAGCGAGCGCTTGAGCGCGTCGACGGACAGGCGCTCGTCAACAAGACGCACGGCAACGCACATCGTGGGCAGCTCCACGGTAGGCAGCGAGCCGCCGCCGGGAGTCGACGACTCCTCGACTATCTCCACATGAACGGCGCACGGGCAGCCAGCCTTATCGAGGCCCGCCACCATCAGATCGCGCAACTTGCGTGCGCGACGCTCAAGATGAGTCTGCGGAAGCGTGAGCATGTTGAGCACCGGCACATCACGATGGGCCACATCCGCCCCATCCATGTAAATGCGCAGTGTAGCCTCGAGCGCCGCCAGTGCGAGCTTGCCCGGGCGCAGGGCACGCATAAGCGGATGCGACCCGCAGGCCTGGACCAGATCGCGACGACCCATGATAATGCCCGCCTGTGCGGCACCGAGCAGTTTATCGCCCGAGCACGACACCAGATCGAGCCCCGCCGAAACCGAAGCCGGCGTAGTCTCCTCGCCGCCGCGAACCAGGATGTCGTCAGGCAACAGCGCGCCCGAGCCCTGGTCCTCGTAGAACAGCAGGCCGTGCCTATGGGCCAGCGCGGCAAGCTCCTTGGAGCTCACTTCCTCATGAAAGCCCTCGATGCGATAGTTGGAAGGATGGACCTTGAGGATCATGGCCGTTTCGGACGTGATGGCGCGCTCGTAATCGGCAAGGTGCGTGCGGTTGGTGGCACCGACCTCGACAAGCTTGGCGCCCGAGGCCTCCATAACATCGGGGATACGGAAGCTGCCGCCGATCTCGACAAGCTCGCCGCGGCTGACGATGACCTCCTTGCCTGCGGCATGGGTCGCCAGCACCAGCAGCACAGCGGCGGCGTTGTTGTTGACCACGAGCGCGTCCTCGGCACCAGTGAGAGAGCGAATCAGCTGCGCGGCATGCTCCTTGCGCGACCCGCGCGAGCAGGTGTCCACGCTGTACTCGAGCGTGCTGTAGCCGCGCGCGACCTCGGCCACGGCCTTCGCCGCCGACTCCGCGAGCGGGGCGCGGCCCAAGTTGGTATGGATGACCACGCCCGTAGCGTTGACGGCGGGGCGCAGGCTCGGCAACGCGGAGCGGTGCGCACGCCACTCGATGGCCGAGGCCAGGTCACGCTTAGAGCGCGGGGCAGCACCGGCGCGAATGGCGGCTCGCTCCTCGTCGAGCTCGGCCGTGACGGCGGCATGCGCCACCGCGTCGCAGGTCTCCCCCGCCGCCTTCACAACCGGCCACTCGGCAAGCAGCTCGTTGACGGAAGGAATGGCGCGCAGGCGGGCGCGTACCTCATCGGACATGTTCTGGCTATCGCTCATGTGCGGCCTTTCAAAAGAAACGTGGATCAGTCGAATACATCAGCTGAGTCAATTACTCGTTATTATCCTCGCGCGCCGCGATCTTTTCCACGCGAACGGCGTTTTCCTGGGTGAGCGCGGCGCCCGTCAACGGGTCCCAACGCAGCGGCGTATGGTCGAGCGGGCCAACGCCGAGCGCTTGGGCTCCATCCGCGCCAGCGCCAAACGAACGCCCGCCGGGAGCGGCCGAGGTGAAGATGCACGCCGGATGCAGATACGGCGTCGTCTCCACGCGCACGCGGTCGCGGCCCATGTCGCTCACAAGCTCGACGACCTCGCCATCGGCGATACCCATGCGTGCAGCAACATCGGCATTCATCTGCACGGCGTCCAAGTCCGACCCCGCCTCGGCGGCACCGGCCGCCGCGAGTCTGCGCGAGGTATGCGACTCAAAGGGCCGGTTGCCGCTAATGAGGCGAAACATCCCCAGACCGGGCTCCACCATGGGCGCGATCCAGTTGGGTATTCGACCCAGGCCGGCTCGTTCCCACACGTCGCTTGCCAGCGCAATTTTACCGCCATCCAAGGGAATCGCCGGCTCGCCCGTACGCGACGGCAACGCTACACCCGTGTCGGCCCAGCCGCGCTCCTTGAGCTCGTCCAGATTGATCCCAAAAGGCGCCACCTGGGCAGCCGCCAGATCGTCAGACGTAAAGTCGAAGTACTCGCCCACACCACACGCCTGCGCCAGACCGGTAAAAATCTCCCGACCGGGACGCGTGTCGTCATGCTGCACAGGCAGCACGGCGTTGCGGTAGAACACGCGCGAATCGTTGGCGCCCACGACCGTACCCACACCGCGGTCGGCCTCCAGATACGTCACGTCAGGCAGCACGAAGTCAGAAGCACGCGCCGTCTCGGACCAGCGAATATCAATCGTCACGAGTAAGTCGAGCTGCTGCAAAATACCCAACCAAGCCTGTGCATTGCCATAGCCCGCACCGGGGTTACTGGCATAGACGATGAGCCCACGCAAATCGCCGGCAAGAATCGACTGACCGATGGTCGTGCACAGGCCGCGCACCGGATCGACCAGTGGATAACGCTCGGACCCCAGCTTGGGCCCGCACGGTACCGGCGGCGTCGCAAAGCGTGCAGGATCGAGGTCGCCCAACACAAGCGGCGTGGGCGGGTTGAGGGCACCGCCCGCGTGTCCGATGCAGCCCAGCAGCACATCGACCAAGCAGATAGCGCGCGCGGTCTGGGTGCTATTGGCATACGCGATACCGATGCCACCATGAAAGCCCGCATCCACCACGGCGGCAGGCGCGGCGGCAGCGAGATCGCGCGCCGTGGCGACAATCTCTGCGGCCGGCACGTCGCACATCGACTCGGCCCACTCGGGCGTCCAAGCGCTGGCCGCCTGCGCCAGCTCGTCAAAACCCGTGGTATAGCGGGTCACGAACTCGTAGTCGTACAGATCCTCGGCAATCAAGACATGGGCAATACCCAACAGCAACGCCAAGTCGCAGCCCGGACGCACGCGCAGCCAGCGGTCGGCAAGCGCGGCCGAGCCACTGCGCCGGGGGTCAACCACGATAATCTTCGCCCCGCGCCGGCGTGCATCGTTGAGCGCGTCAACGGCCCCCATCGTCGACGAATCGACAATGGAGCGCCCCAGGTACATGATGCAATCGGTGTGGGCCAGGTCGGTCGCCGGGCTGTAGCCCAGGCTGTGCTCCCAGCCGGTCAGGCGGCTCACCTCGCAGGCGCCGTCGGCACCGTACACGTTGGGCGAACCCAGCGCATGCATAAAGCGATAGGCCCAGTAGCGGTCGAACGAGGGCACGCCGAGCGTCATGCCCAGCGCACGCGGACCATGCCCGTCGACAATCCCCCCAAGGCGCGCTGCAATCTGCGCGAACGCCTCGTCCCACGAAATCACATCGAACCCCGAGCCATCAGTTCGTCGGCGCATGGGATGCACAATGCGATCGCGCTCGTCAAACGGCATTGCCAGGCGATGCCGTCCGCGGGCGCACAGGGCACGCGCCGCGCACAGATGTCCCGGCACCGGCAACTCGGCCACCACACGCCCATCCTTAACATGGGCCGCAAAGGCGCAATCGGCATAGCATCCCCCGCATGTGGTCACCACGGCGCGACCGTCACGCTTCACAGCAGATGCCATCTCGATTGCCCCTTTCATCAGCCAAACACAACAGGCCAAAAGCCCGGCAACGAGCCCCAGACCCAAAAAGCCTCCCGCACGGCAACGCCCCGCGGGAGGCCCAACGTCAAACAGACGGTACCTTACGCCTCGGACTTCTTAGCGTAGACAAACCAGTAGCCGAGCGCGATCAGAACCGCGCCGCCCACGATGTTGCCCAGCGTGGCGGCGGACAAGTTAAACGCAATGCCCGCAGCGTTGAGCGCATCGGCGCCGGCGACGTCGGCACCATAGCCGCACGCGTGCATCACGGCACCCATAGGCAAAAAGTACATGTTGGCGACGCAGTGCTCAAAACCGCAGGCCACAAAGGCGGCGATGGGCAGCAGAATGCCCACAACCTTATCGACCACGGTCTTACCGGCGGTACCGATCCACACGGCCAGGCACACAAAGATGTTGCACAGGATGCCGCGGAAGAAGATCGTCACCCAGTCGATCGTCACCTTGCCGGCGGCGACGCTCACCATGGAGTTGGCGACCGCCTCGCCGTTGAGCTTATAGATGCCGGCCATGTACACCAAAAAGACGCTGAACAGGGCACCGACAAAGTTGCCGACCCATACGACGACCCAAGCCTTGAGCATCTGGACCAGGGTGATCTTTTTACTCTTGAGCGCGCAGACCATAAGCGAGTTGCCGGTAAACAGCTCGGCGCCGCACACCAGCACGAGCACTAGGCCCAGGCAAAAGCACAGGCCGCCCACGACGCGCTGGGCACCCCAGCCCAGCGTGCTGTCGCTCAAGAACACGGTAAAGAACAGGCCGCCGAAGGCGATAAACGCGCCGGCGAACATTGCCAACAGAAAGGCCTTAGCGACCGGCAGGTTAGCCTTGGTCACGCCGGCGGCCTCGGTCTTGGCCTCGATCGCGGCGGGCGCCAGGCAATCGGGAGAGGGGTACTCCACCTTGGAATCTGCCATGTCAATCACTTCTTTCCTAATCAGCAGGAACAAGCGCTCCTATTGCTCTTGCCCCAAGCGGACAAAGTGGGAAAAGTCGTTGGCGGCCACGGCGTCGTACACGGCGTCGACGGCCTCAAAGACTTCCGGGGACATGGGGTTGTAGAACTCCGTGTCGCCCGGCTGAATCCCGACGAAGACGATATCATCACACGATTGCTCAATCTCTTCGATCAGAATCGACAAAGGAAGCGAATGCGTGGTGAACATCGATTTGCGCGCGACGTCGGTCTTATCGAGCAAGCGGATGGCGCCGACGGGCAGCGCCATGTCGGCGGCATCGACCAAAACCAAACGCGGCGGACGCTCGCGCTTGACCTCGATGATGTCATCCTCGGGCGTCTGACCGCCGTCGATGGTGTACCAACCGGCGATAGGCGTGTCCTCCATCTTTTTGGAGAGCACGGGGCCGGCGGCATCGTCGGCGCGCAGCACGCTTCCCGCCGTGAGCACGATACCCGCAAATGGGGCGCCGTTCACACGACCATCCACAACGCGACCCATTACTGCAACCTTCCCGTCAGATACACGCCCGACACATCGCGCACGCGCTCAACCAGATCGCGGAACTTCATCAGAAACGCGACCTGCTGGGCATGCAGGCCAAAGTCGTCGTCGAACACCGAGATGCCGGCCTTGGCCGAGCCGCGAAAACCGCGCTCGTCGAGCAGCGTGTCGCAGGCCTCGAGCAGCGACGGCACCGCCGCCTTGTCAAGCTGGCACTCGCCAAAGGAGCGGATGGCCTCGAACTTGGTCTTGGCCTCCCCCTCCGGCAGCGCGTCGACGAGCGAATAGAAGACATCCACCGGCACCGACAGGCGCGGCTCAAAGCAATCGAGCACGCCGGTGTGGTGGCCCACGGCGAGCGTGTAGTACAGCACGTCGCAGGCCTCCTGGGGAACGTCTTCCTCGGTCTCCACAAACTTACGCGTGAGCTCATAGAAGACCACCTGGTCGGGCGCATGGCCCAGGCAGGGGTCGGCGACGCCCTCGGCGGCCTCGTCGCTTGCGCGCGAGGCATCGCCAAAGGAGCCGCCGAGCATACCGGGGCCCGCAAAGTAACCAGAGCGGTCCGTGAGCTCCATCTAGTGACCTCCGGCCAGCACCAGATCCTGCAGCGCCGAGTAGACCTCAACGCGGCGCGGATCGTCCTGCTTGTCGATGAGCAGCGCCATGGCACCGCGGATATCGCCCTTGGGTGCGCCCTCGAGCGTATCCATAAACTCGTTGGCCAGGTCGCGGCCGTAACGGTAGCCGCTCATGGCACGAGCCTCGCGCTCGATGGCAACGCGCAGCTTGTACGGCACGCCGGGGTGCAGGATATCGGCCTGCTCGCCGGCGGCCTCCACCGTAGTCTCGGCATGGAGCTTTTGGTCCAGCAGGCCAAGTGCCATGGCAAAGCCGTAGATGGTCTGCGCGGGGCTGGGCGGGCAGCCGGGGATGTAGACATCGACCGGCAGAATCTTATCCGTGCCGCCCCAGACGCAGTAGTTGTCGTAGAAGATGCCGCCGGTGCAGCCGCACGCGCCATAGGACACCACGATCTTGGGATCGGGTGCGGCCTCAAAGGCGCGCAGGGCCGGCATGCGCATGGCGCGCGTCACGGCACCGGTGTACAGCAGCACATCGGCGTGACGGGGCGAGGGCACGACCTTGATGCCAAAGCGCTCGACGTCGAAGACGGGCGTGATGGAACCGAAAATCTCGATCTCGCAGCCGTTGCAGCCGCCGCAGTCAACACGGTAGACGTACACCGAGCGCTTGATCTTCTTAAGAAGGGTCGCCTTGGCCTTCTCGATGCTCTCGTCGAGCTCGATCTTGGTCGGGCGGTACTGAAGCCGCTCGGGCAAAAGCGTGGGTTCGGCCATGGTTACTCCTCCTTCGTATCAAAATCCATAATGATGCCCTCGACCGGCGCAGGACCGGCGGGAATCTCGGGCGCATCGGGGTTGAGCTCGCGGTCGATATACTCCGGGTTCACGCCGTGGCCGCCCAGATACTCCATGCCGGGGCCCTGGGGCTCACCGGACGCAAGCGTCTCGTTGGCAGCCATGCCGTGCGCGTTGCCGGTCTTTACGGCGGAGGCGGCGCGCAGGGCGTCAAGCTCGCGCTTGCACTCCTGGCACATACCGACGGTACGAGCGGCCTGCTCGGCCTCCATGCCGCCGGCCTTTTGCAGCAGGCGCTTGGCGTAGTCGATCTCCTTGTGCGGGGCAAACGGCTTGCCACAACGCGAGCAGTGCTCGAGCGTGTAGACGCTCTTGCTGGTGAGGTCGTCCTTGCTCATGACGGCCAGCTCAAACTCCTCGGTGAGCTTGATGGCCTCCATGGGGCAGGCTTCCTCGCAGCGGCCGCAGAAGATGCAGCGACCGTAGTCGATCGACCAGGTGATGGTATCGGCCGCAAGGTCGGTGTCCATGCGAATGGCATCGGCCGGGCACGCCACGCCGCAGGCACCACAGGCGATGCAGAGCTCGGCATTGTGCTCGGGCTTGCCGCGCATGTCCTTGTTAGTGGGGAACGGCGCAAACGGGTACTTGACCGTCGCGTCGCCGGCCTTGGCGTTAACCTTCCAAAGCTTCAGCATATTAGAGCGCCTCCTCATCGAGCGGAGCGGCTATGGTGCCCTCGCCCGCAAGCGGCGACTTGTCGCGCCAGACGTTCTCGAACTGCTCCTTGTCGAGCACGTGGTCGCGCTTGGCGGCGACATCGGTCACCGTCACGCGATCGGTGCAGGAGTAGCACGGGTCGAGCGAGCCGACGATCAGCGCCGCGTCGCCCACGGTGTTGCCGCGGAACATGTAGCGCAGGACCGGCCAGTTGCTGTACGTGGCGGCCTTGGCGCGCCAGCGGTAGCACTTCTGGTTATTGCCGAGCATGGCCCAGTGCACGTCCTCGCCGCGCGGCGCCTCGGTGGCGCCAATGGCGTACTTGTGCGGGGTGTACTCCCAATCCGTGGTGAGGATGGGGCCCGACGGGCAGTTCTCGAGCATGGTCTCGATCATGTCGATCGAATCGTAGACCTCCTGGATGCGAACGGCGGTACGGCCGAAGGCATCGCAGGTGTCGGCCGTGGCGGCGTGCATCTTTTGGACGTCCGGATCGGCGTAGCCGTCGAAGGGATGGTCAAAGCGCACGTCGCGGGCATAGCCCGAGCCACGCATGAGCGGGCCGACCGGCGAGAAGTCACGTGCGATCTTGCGGTCCAAGATGCCGATGCCGCTCGTACGCTCAATGAAGTTGGGCGTGGAGAGCAGCACGTCGACGAGCTCTTGAACCTCGGAGCGCAGCTGGTGGATGGTCGTGAGCGTGGAGAGCTTCTGCTCGGCCAAAATGTCGCGACGCACGCCGCCGATCACGTTGAGGCCGTAGGTCTTGCGGTGACCGGAGAGCTTCTCGGCCAGGTCCATGGACTTCTCGCGGACGCGGAAGAACTGTTGGAAGCCGGAGTCGAAGCCCGTGTAGTGCGACGCCAGGCCAATGTTGAGCAGATGCGAGTGCAGGCGCTCGACCTCGAGCATGATGGCGCGGATGTACTGGGCGCGCGGCGGGACATGAATGCCCTGGGCGCGCTCGACGGCCTCGGCATAGGCCACCGAGTGGGCGCAGCCGCAGATGCCGCAGATGCGGTCGGCGAGGAACGTCACGGCGTCATAGTTCAGACGCGTCTCGGCGACCTTCTCCATGCCGCGGTGCACGTAGAACAGACGGTAGTCGGCGTCGACGATCGTCTCGCCCTCGACGAACAGGCGGAAGTGGCCGGGCTCGTCGGAGGTAATGTGCAGCGGGCCCATGGGGACGAGCGTGGTCTCCTTGCCCTTGGTATCGGCCAAGAACTCGTAGTTTTCCATGTCGCTCGCGGGAGCGGGACGGAAGCGGTAGTCCATGGAGTCCTTACGCAGCGGATACAGGCCGCTGGGCCAATCGTCGGGCAGCACTAGGCGGCGACGATCGGGCAGACCCTCGGGGATCAGGCCGAACATGTCGCGCAGCTCACGCTCGCCCCACACGCAGGCGGGGACGAACGGCGTCACGGACGGGAACGTCATCTTGGCGGGATCAACCTCGGTGCGCACCGTCACCCAGCCGGGATCCTCCCCCTCCATGGAGATGACGTAGTACACGGCGTAACGGCCGCACAGACTGCGCTCATCGTTACCGATGATCACGGGAATCCAGCCGTAGCGCTCGTAGTACAGGTAGTGGACGGCCTCGGGCAGCTTGTCCTGCTTGACGGTAATCGTCAGCTGGTCCTCGCACTGCCACTCGACCTTCTCGATGCAGCCCGGAACGGCGCGGCGCAGGGCCTCGACATGGCTCTCGCAGCGACGGGCATACACCTTGTTCTCAGTTTCAATCATTCGTTACTCCACCTCGCTCTGAGCGGTCTCGGTACCGAACACAGCGCGGTACATCGGCGTCGCGTGAAGTTCCTCGGTGCTCTGCTCGAGCACGATGCCGGTCGCGGTCTCCACACCGTGCACGAGGGGCAGCGGGGTGGCGATGCCAAACCACAAGATCATGACAGCCAGGATGATTTCGGGGATAAGCATGAGCACCGGGGCCTCATGCTTATCCATGCCCTGGGGCGCATGACCGAATACCGACTTGAGTGCGATGCGGGTGAGCGCGGATATGGCCACGGTAAGACCGAGGGCGACCACGACGACCAGCCACATGGGACCGGCGGTAACACCGGCGACAAAAGTCAGGAACTCGGAGATAAACATTCCAAAGAGCGGGAAGGCACCAAGACCGAGCAGCGCCAGGACGGCGAGCGCGGCGGTTGCGGGGGCAACCTCGACGACACCCTGGATCTTGGCCAGGCTACGCGTGCCAAAGGCGTGCTGAATGTTGCCGGACACGCAGAAGGCAAGCGTCTTGGTAAAGCCGTGGAACACGCAGTGCAGCAGGGCCGCGGCGATACCCAGCGGGCCACCGATACCCAGGCACAGGGCGATAACGCCCACGTTCTCCACAGACGAGTACGCAAAGCGGCGCTTGAGGTCGTCCTGGCGAAACATCGAAAGTGCCGCCACCAAAATGGACAGCGTGCCGACGATCAACAGCAAAAGCTGCGGATACTCGGCGCCCACGGCCTGGATGGTAAAGCCGTAGAAGCGCATGATCACAAGCATGGCGCACTTAAGCAGCACGCCCGAGAGCAGGGCCGAGACAGGGCTCGGGGCCTGGGAGTGGGCATCGGGCAGCCAAGTGTGCATGGGGAACAGGCCGGCCTTGGTGCCAAAGCCGATCACGACAAATGCAAAGGCGAGGCGCATGAGCGTCGGGTCGAACTGGTCGGCATACGGCAGCACGCACGACAGGAATGCGGCCTCGTGGGCGTTGGGAATCACGTCGGCGGCGTTGGCGTAGATCAGCAGCGTACCGAACAGGCCAAAGGCCACGCCGGCGGTGCAGACCATCGCATACTTCCAAGAAGCCTCGAGGGCCGTCTTGTTCTTGTAGATACCCACGAGGAACACGGTGGAAAGCGTGGTTGCCTCCACGGCAGCCCACGTGAGGATCATGTTGTTGGACAGGCACGCGAGCAGCATGGTGAACACGAACAGGCTAAACAGCGCAAAATACTGCTTGGCGCGCTCGGCGGGCATGGAGCCCTCCTCGATATCGGCCTTTACATAGGGCAGCGAGAACAGCCCGGTAAGAAAACCGATAAAGCCGATGAGCAGCACAAAGATGGCACCCAGCGAATCGAGGTGGAACCACAGGCCAAGAGCGCTCGCGGTTTCGCCGCTCATAAGGACGTCACCGGCCGTCATAATCGACAGCACCAGGACGGCTGCGACGGAGACCAAGTTGAGACCGGCAAACACGTTATAGGACGTGTTCTTGGGCAAAAACGCCATGACCAGCGAGAACACCAAAGGAGTCGCGAGCAGGGCGAGAATCAACGTTTCCATGGACTACCCCCTCAGCTCGGACAGGTCGCGCGCATCGAGCGAGTGGGAGTCGTCCCAAATGCGACGCACGACGATGGACATGATGATGACGGCAAAGATGGCGTCGGTGGCGATACCGATCTCGATGATCTCGGGAGCGGTGGGGGCCAAAAGCGCGAGCGTCACGTGGCTGCCGTTTTCCATAAGGCAGTATCCAAAGATCTGCTTCATGATGTTGCGCTGCGAGATGATGCAGGTAAGGCCCACAAAGAAGTGAGCGAAGCTAATGGCGAGCGCAGGCGTTGCGACCTCGGCCGTGGGCAGGCTGATCTGCGTCACGACGGCAAAGCAGATCGCGACCTCGACGGCGATGATGCAAATGGCCCACGCGGGCTTAAGGCCGGCCTTGAGCGATGCATCGCTCGGCTCGCCCATCTTCTTATATGCGCGGTTGAGGATATAAGGAACCAGGACGACCTTGGTGATAAAGGCGGATCCGGCCCACATAAGCAGCTCCTGCGCACCGGTAGTGGCACCGAGCGTAGCGAGCAGTCCCACGAGCACCAGCGACTGCACCGCATACCAGCGGATGGCGTGCTTGATGTTCTTGGAGACGACCACCATGGTGGACGTGACGATCAGAAGGCCGCCAAGGATGTTGACGATCGAATAACCCATGTCGTTCTACCTCCTAACCGATCCAGCTGGCCGAAAGCGGGCCGCTGACGATGACCATGATGATGAGCACGATGAACACGAACGCCATCGCGCGGGGAAGCGGGGCTCCCGCAGCGACCTCTTCGCTCGGCTCGCCGGGCAGGCAATAGCCCATCCACTTGAGGAACCAGGCGAAGGTGGCGACGGTCTCGGCAACCATGATGCACACAAGCACCAGGATCGCGACATTGCCGGCACCCACAGAGAAGCCGCCGGCGATGATCTGGAACTTCGAGAAGAACGTGTTCATGGGCGGCACGCCGGCAATGGCGAGTGCCGCGACACCAAAGCCCACGCCCGAGATCGGGTACTTCTTTACGATGCCGCGAAGCTTGGGCAGCATACGCGTGCCGAGCGTAAAGGAGAACGAACCGGCGATCAGGAAGAACAGCGTCTTGGCGAAGGCATGGTTAAAGATGTGGCACACGGCGCCATCGAAGGCGAGCTGGCTACCAAAGACCGAAAGGCCCAGACCAAAGAACACGTAGGAGAGCTGGGCGATCGTGGAGAAGGCCAGCAGACGCTTCATGTCCTTTTGCGGCAGGTACATAAGGAAACCAAAGAGCATGGTGACCATGGCGTCGATAATGGCAACCCAGCCCACAATCTCGGGAATCTCCCCGGCAGAGACGAGCGCACGAGCGAACACGCACACGCCGACCTTGACCATCGAGGCGCCATGCAGGTAGGCCGAAACAGGCGTCGGCGCCTCCATGGCCGAAGGCAGCCACATGTACATGGGGACCTGTGCGGACTTGGCCCAGGCCGCAAACAACACGAGCAAAAGGACGATAGCCTTGAGCTTGGCGTCGAGGCCGGCAATCGCGGTGATGGCGAAGGTGCCGGTGTGGGCAAACACGATGGCGGCACCCAGATACAGGCCGAGTGCACCGATATGCGTGATGATCAGAGCCTTCATGCCGGCCTTCTTGGCCGTAGGCGACATGTAGTAGCTAATGAGGCCCCAAGAGCACGCACCCGTGATCTCAAAGAACACGAGCTGGCCCAAAAGGGTCGAGCTGTACACAAGGCCGGCCATGGCGCCGATGAAGGTCGCGAGGTACGCGTAGAAGCGACGACGCGGTGCGTCGGGATGCTCACGGTTATTCTCGCTCATATAGGGAATCGAATAGATCACGACAAGCAAGCCGATACCCACAAAGGCGGGCGCGAGCAGCGTGCTCATGCGATCGAAGGTGAATCCCATGACGAGGGTCTGCCCAAACGAGACCAGGGGGACCTGCGTGTCGGGCATGCCGGCGCCAGCGAAATTCGCGGCGAGGGCGATGGTGCAGACCGTCGAGACGGCGGCACCCAAAACGCTGAACCACTTGGCGTACGGACGGGGGAACAGGGCGACGAGCACCGAGGCCACCATCGGGGCCGCGATAGCGACCAAGCCGAGAAGGGACAGACTGACTGCAAATGACATTGTTTCTCCCTTCTCCTACACGCCGACGACCACGAAGACAAACGCCAGAACGGCGATGCCCACGACGGCCCAGGTCTGATTGCCGAGCACCTTAAAGCGCGAACGCGAGCAGGAGTTCTCGATCACGCCGCAGACGACAAAGTCGATCAGGCACTTCACCAGGAAGATGACTGCACCCAGAACAGCGGCGGCGCCCACGGTCGCGGGCTCGCCCCAGGGGACGAAGATCGCGCAGAACCAAGCGACGACCAGGACCTGCTTCATGGACATGGCAAGCTTGGCCATGGCGAGCGACGGGCCGGAAAGCTCGGCGAGCGGACCTTCCTGGAGCTCTTGCTCGGCCTCGGCCTGGTCAAACGGCAGCTTGCCGAGTTCCATGTAGCAGGCGATCGCAAAGGCGATGCCGGCGAGGATCACGGCGACCGGCGCATCGATGGCGCCCGTCATGATGTGCTGACCCATGGTGGCGATGTCGGTGGAACCGCACACCAGGGCGGCGGCAAACAGCGCCAGCAGCATGGACGGCTCGATGAGCACGCTCATGAGCAGCTCACGGACGCCGCCGATACCGGCGTAGGCGTTGGATGAATCCACACCGCAGAGGGCGAAGAAGAAGCGGGCGAGCGCCAGGCTGTACATGATGGTGATGGCGTCACCAAAGACCGGGATGGGGCTTTGTGCCGTAAAGAGCGGCAGACCCATCGCGAGCATAAAGGCGACGGCGAAGAACAGCGGCGGCATAATGCGCAGCGCAAAGCTCGCGTCTCCGCTCTGGGACTCGGGGCGCGCAAAGAGCTTGGCCAGGTCGCGGTAGTCCTGCATGATGCTGGGGCCGCGACGGTTGTGCATCTTGGCGCGGATAACGCGACCGAGACCGGAGAAGAACGGTGCGACGGCCATGACGACCACGCCCTGCAGAACGGCAAGTACAATGTTGTTCATGCTCTCCCCTCCTTAACCCATTTGCACGGCGAGCACGAGGAACACCACGAGTGCCGCGACGATATAGCAGATATAGATGCTGTAGTTGCCGCCCTCGAGCTTAGTCGCGAGGTCGGCGAGCTTCTCGACACCCTTATGCGGGGCATCGACGAGAACCTTGTCGGGTACGGGCTCCGCAGCCTCGGCCACACCGGTGAGCTTCTGGAAGAAGTGTGCGATGGACCAGCAGACGGCCGTGCAGCGGTCGCGCAGCGTGTAGAGCGGCTGCATAAACCAGGACACCTCGGAGGCAAAGGTCGTGGCCACGACGGGCATATGCTCGTTGGGAGCATAGCCACATGCCCACGGCTGGGACTTCTGCACCTTGCCGACGGTCTTGAGCTTGCGATAACCACAGGCAAGGCCGACGAGCACCACGAGCGCAATAGCGATCGCGGGCGTGGAGGTGGCAGCGCCGGAGTACTGGTTCATGAGCTCCATGCCCTCGGCGGAAAACACGCCACCGTACGGATGCAGCACGGACGCGGCGACATCGACCAGCACGGGCGCGATCACGGGAGCGCCAATGCCCAGCACGACGCAGATGGCCGCGAGCAGGCCCTGCGCAAACACCATGGGGGCGGGAACCTCCTTGGCTTTGGCCGCGGCCTCGGAGCGGGACGCGGAGGCAAAGGAGACGCCATAGGCCTTGACGAAGCACGTGACAGCCAGAGCGCCGGTAATGGCAAGCGCGACGGCAGCGAACACGGCCACAATCATGACGGCCTTGTCGCCCTGCATGGCGGCGTTAAACAGCGACTGGTAGGTAAACCACTCGGACACAAAGCCGTTGAAGGGCGGGATGGCCGAGATGGCAAGCGCGCCAACGAGAAAGCAGATGGCCGTTGCCGGCATACGACGGAACAGACCGCCCATCTTCTCCATATTGCGCGTACCCGTGGAGTACAGCAGCGCACCGGCGCCCAAGAACAGCTCGCCCTTAAACATCGCGTGGTTAAACGTGTGGTAGAGGGCGGCCATCAGAGCCAGGACGGCGATGCCGACCGAGTTGAGTGCCATGGCGGCCATGGAGGCGCCGACGCCGAGCAGAATGATGCCGATGTTCTCGACGGAGTGATAGGCCAGCAGGCGCTTGATGTCATGCTCCTGCAGGGCGAAGGCCACGCCGAGGACCGACGAGATCGCACCGAAGACCATGACCATAAGGCCCCACCAGACCTGAACGCCCGAGGCGGAGAGCAGGTCGAGGCCCACCTTGAGGATGCCGAAGATACCGATCTTGATCATGCCGCCGGACATGAGGGCCGACACGTTGGACGGCGCCTCGGGATGTGCCTTGGGCAGCCAGCCGTGCAGCGGGATGATACCGGCCTTGGCGCCAAAGCCAAAGAAGGCGAGCACAAAGCACACGGATGCGACCGCGGGGCTAAACTGCGTAGCGCGGAAATCCGCAAAGGCAAACGAGCCGCCCGCGAAGTTGGTCATGGTGAGGAAGCTCGCCATGATGAGCACAAAGCCCACGTGCGCGATCACAAAGTAGAGCCAACCGCCATGGATGGAGTTCTCGTTCTCCTCGATCACGACCAGGAAGTACGAGGTCAGCGACATGAGCTCGAAGGCGACCAGGAACCAGAACACGTTGTCGGCGGTGATGACGAGCATCATCGAGGCGACGAAGGTGTTCATGAAGAAACCGGCGCGCCCGACCTTGCCCGGGTACTCGTCGAAGTAGGACAGACCGTAGATGAAGCCCGCAAAGGCGAGGATTGAGATGAGGACCACGATCAGGCCCGCAAGGCCGTTGAGCAAGAGCTCGAGACGGGCGAACGGGAAAAAGAAGACCGTGTTGAGGGACGAAACGTCGCCAAGCACGGCCTCGAGGCCCGCGATGAACGACAGCACGGCCGCGACGGCGCCGATCAGGCAGCCGGCGGTCTTGGCGGCGTTATCGGCCTTAATCAGCAGAACCGAGGCGAGCGCACCGATGCACGAAACGGCAAGCGATGCGATAAACAGCGTCATGCTATCCATTGTTTACGCTCCCTTCTGCTTTCTCGGACAGACCCTGGGCCACAGCCGCCACGTCGACGGCAGGGCCGTTCTGAATCGAACGCAGGCGCTTGGCCTCGTCGAGTTCGCGATCTGCCGCGCCGCCCATGACGGTGAGCGCCTTGGTGGGGCAAGCCGCCACGCAGTGCGGACCCTCGGGGTCGAAGGCGCACAGGTCGCACTTGACGGCACAGGTGTACTGGCCGGGCGCCCACGTAAGCAGGCTGCTCAGGGACTTAGGGTACGAAGGCGTCGGGTCGCACATGCCTGCGACACCGGCAATAGACGTGCCGTCCGGATGGATGGCGCCGAAGGGGCACGCGATGGCGCACAGCCTGCACCCGATGCACTCCTGCTCCTTGACGTGGATGCGGTCGCCATCGTGCTCGATGGCATTCACCGGGCAAACCTCGGCGCAGGGGGCACCCTCGCAATGGTGGCAGGCAAGGGCGGCCGAAATACCGCCGGTCTTCACGAGCGCCAGGCGCGGCGTATCCTGAAGACCCTGCATCCGGTGGGCGTCGGCACAGGCGGACTGGCATGTTCCGCAGCCGATGCACCTCTCCGGGTTGATGTCGATGAAGCGGTTCATCCCCACTTCCTTTCAAAATAACGGGCCGGGCTCCCGAACGTACGGGACGCCCGGCCCAAAAAGCCAACGAGAACGGGACTACACGATTTGGTTCACGTGCGTCTCGTCGTCGAACTTGGCGGCACCGGGCTCAACATCCTGGGGAGCGGCGGCGTCGACCAGAGCCTGCTTGAGCTCGGTGTACTGACGCTCGACCTCGCCCTCGGCCCAGACCTGGTCGGCGATAGCGTCGACCTGGCAGGCAGAGAACTTGTCCTCGGGCGTGTGCGAGACCGGGTCGACCTTGTGAATGGTCAGCTCGTTGCACTTGCCGATCCACCACTGGTAGGTCATATAGACCGTGCCCTTGTTGATACGGTCGCTCACGTCGGCGCGGCTGTATACCTGGCCGCGGCGGCTGTGGATCGAGACGATGTCGCCGTTCTTGATGCCGCGCGCCTGGGCGTCCGCGGGATTCATGCGGACAAAGCCGGGCTCGTCGGCGAGCAGCGCCAGCGTCTTGCAGTTGCCGGTCATCGAGCGGCAGCTGTAGTGGCCGACCTCGCGGACGGTGCACAGAATGAGCGGGTACTCATCGTCGGGAAGCTCGGAGGGCGCCTCCCAGTCGTGCGCCATCAGGTTGGCGCGGCCGTCCTTGGTGGTGAACTTGCCGCCAGCGAACATGTCGGGCGTACCGTGGTCGTTCACATCGGTGCTCTTGACGGGCCACTGGGCGTAGCCGCCCTCGGGAGCCATCTTCTCGTAGGTCGCGCCCACAAAGTTGGGGCACAGGCTAATGCACTCGTTCCAGATCTGCTCGGTGTTGTCGTAGTGCATGGGGTAACCCATGCGCGTAGACAGGTCCGCGAAGATCTCCCAGTCGTGGCGGCACTCGCCCTTAGGCGGAACGGCCGCGTCAAAGTGCTGGAAGCTACGGTCGGATGCGGTAAAGACACCCTCGTGCTCGCCCCAAGAGGTGGCAGGCAGGATGACGTCGGCGAGCATGGTCGTCTGCGTCATAAAGATGTCCTGGCAAATGAACAGATCCAGCTCGGAGAGCGTCTTGCGCATACCGGCCGAATCGGGCTCGGTCTGCACCGGGTCCTCGCCGTAGTTGTAGAAGCAGTGCACCTTGCCCTCGTCGACCAGGTGGCCCAGGTCGGTGAGCTTGTAGCCCTCCTCGAGCGGGAGCTTTTCCTCGGGCACGCCCCAAGCCTTGGCAAACTTGGCACGCACTGCCGGGTCGGTGACCTTTTGGTAGCCAGGGTACAGGTTGGGCAGCATACCCATATCGCAGGAGCCCTGGACGTTATTCTGGCCACGCACGGGCGCGAGGCCGGAATTGGGTTTGCCGATCTGGCCGGCAACGCAGGCGATGGAGGCGATGGTGTGCACCGTCTTCAGGTTCTGCTTCTGCTGGCATACGCCCATACCCCAGCCAATGATGGCAGAGGGCTTCGCCGTGGCGTACATCTCGGCAGCTTGGTGGATCAACGCGGGCTCGACACCCGTGATGTCCTGTACGGATTCGGGAGTGTAGTTCTTGATGGTCTCCCACCACTCGTCAAAGCCGTTCGTGTGCTCGGCGACGAATTCCTTGTCGTAGAGGCCATCGTTGACCAAGCAGTTGGCAAAGGCATTGAGGAACGCAACGTTGCAACCGTTCTTGATCGGAAGGTAGAGATCGGCGATACGCGCGGTTTCGATATGGCGCGGATCGGCGACGATGATCTTGCAACCCTTTTCTTTGGCTCGCACGATACGCCTTGCGACGATGGGGTGCGAATCGGCAGGGTTATAGCCGAAGAGGAAAATGCAGCCCGCATCCTCCATACCGGGGATGGAGCATGACATGCAACCTGAACCAACCGTGTCCATCAGACCGAGGACAGTAGGGCCGTGTCAAGTACGGGCGCAGTTGTCCACGCTGTGGGTGCCGATGCACGCACGCGTAAACTTCTGCATGACGTAGTTCGCCTCATTGCCGCCGCCTCGCGAAGAGCCGGTGGTCATGACAGCGTTAGGACCATATTCGTCAATTATGGCCTGCATCTTAGATGCGGTGAAATCCAGTGCCTCGTCCCAGCTTACGCGCTCAAGATCCGCGCCCTTAGTGCGACGGATCATCGGGTGCAGTACGCGAGGAGTCAAGATCTTGGTGTCGTTGATGAAGTCGTAGCCGCTCATGCCCTTAAGGCACAGCTCGCTCTGGTTGGTGATGCCGTTGAGCGGTTCGGTACCCACGACCTGGCCGTTTTGGACCAAGAGGTTAAACTGGCAACCGGCGCCGCAGTACGGGCAGATCACTTTATGCTTCTCCATGACACCCTCCTTCCTTTCTCTGCTACCGAATGCTCGGTACCTATTTGACAATCATTGGGCCTGTCGCCCCAACGCTTACGCCTCGTTTTCGATGGTGGCGCGGGCACGCTCGGCAGTCAGTTCTGCCAGGCGCTCCTCGTCTACCAGGGTGAGGCCCTTGGTCGGGCACGCCTCGGCACACGCCGGACCGCCGGGACGGTCCACGCACAGGTCGCACTTGAGCACGAAGCTCTT
>DBFRXD010000062.1:0-56453 GCA_048502435.1 Collinsella aerofaciens | reverse complement strand
TACTTATTGTCATTGGTGCCCGCCACGTTGTCGCGCGACAGCGGCGCCACGATCTCATTCTTGTGGTCCGCAGGCTTGGCGTATTTCAGGCTGATCTCCCAGGCATCACAGATTGCGTCAATGCGGTGATCCAGGTCGTCGTACAGGGCGATGATGTCCTTCCAGGAGCTGTAGTTCTTGGAGCTCGTCGGAACGTCTAGGTCCTCGACGATGTCGTAATACTGCTCGATGGTGTCCTCCGTGCGCTCGGCGACGTCGGCGAGATTTTGACGGGCGGTTCGATCCTCTTCCAGATAACTGCCGTTGAAGTTCTGCGCGCAGCCACGGACGTAGTTGTCGAGGTCTTCGAGCAGGTCGTAGTATTCGCTCAGTCGGCGGTAGAGATTCTGCTCGGAGAGCGTTGCTTCGCCGCCATCCTCGTCGTCATCGTCATCGTCGTACAGGCTGTTGGGATCGCCGAGAGGCTTTAGGTCATCGTCGTCGACGTCATGGTGCAGCTTAGCTACCTCGGCAGTCGTCTGCGTGGCGGCGTTGTCGAAAGGCTTGATCACAAAGAAAACGACCAGGGCGATGATGATCGCCACCAGCACAACGATAACGGCGATAAGCGGCCCGATGCCGCTCTTTTTGGGAGCGGGGGTCTGTAGCGAAGCGGGCGCGTATGCGGGAGCCGGCTGCTGTTGGGGCGAGCCGCTCGCGACGGGTATGCGCTGCGTGGTCTCGACGGCCGCGGGGCCTGCGGCGGGGTCGGGGCGATAGGCGAGGGGGTCGTCCGCCTTGGCTTGCGGCGTATCGAGGGAACCGGTCTGCTCAAAAGCGGGCTGGCTATCGCTTGCGGTTGTTTGCTCAACGGGTGCACCGCACGAGGTGCAGAACTTGGCATTATCTGCAAGAAGTTTGCCGCACGAGGCGCAATACCGAGACATTGCCACTCCTTTCGCCACATTTCAATGCAATACGACGATTATACCCAGCGTCCAAAATTCCCCTTCATAAGTTGCGGTGAAATAGGGACTGTTTGGCGGTCTCAGAGCTTCAATCAGTCCCTATTTCACCGCAACTTTGGAAAGGCACCTTTAGCCATTGGGGACGCACCGAGCACTGGGGTATCATGGCTTGGTTGATATATCTGCATTTACGCGCCTTGTAGGAAGGGGCTGCGCCCATGGCTTTTGTGCCCGCTCAACATAGCTTCATTACGCTCGAGGGTGTCGATGGAGCCGGTAAATCTACGCAGGCGCGCCTGCTTGCCCGTGCGCTCGAGCTCGCTGGCTACCAGGTTGTGAGCCTGCGCGAGCCGGGCGGTACCGCCATCAGCGAAAAGATCCGTGCTCTGCTGCTCGACCCCGCCAATACGGCGATGGGCGACACTTGCGAGCTGCTGCTGTATGAGGCCGCCCGTGCCCAGCTAGTGCATGAGGTTATCGCACCCGCCCTCGCGGCCGGCAAGGTGGTCCTGTGCGACCGCTTCTACGATTCCACGACCTGCTATCAGGCGTTTGCCGACGGCCTCGATCGCCAGATGGTGCGCGATGCCAACAACCTGGCCGTTGCGGGGACGCACCCGGCGCTCACACTCGTCTACCACATCACGCCCGAGCAGGCGGCGCTGCGCATGGCAGCCCGTGGTGCGGCCGACCGCATGGAGGCTAAGGGCATGGCCTTCCAAGAGCGCGTCTACCAGGGATTTTGCGCCATTGCCGCCGAGGAACCAAACCGCGTAAAGCTCATCGACGCGACCGCGTCCATCGAGGAAGTCTTCGCGCAGACGGTCGAGTGGGTTCGCGCCTACGGCCTCGACATTTCCCAGGACGCCGTCACCGCTGCGCTTGCCCAGGAGGCCGAGTAACATGGCCCCCGCTCAGGCAAGTCTGCTGGCCAAGCTCGACACCCAAGAGCGCGTGCGCGACTTTTTGACCAATGCCGTCGCCAGCGGTCGCGCGTCGCACGCCTACCTGTTTTTGGGCGCGCCCGGCGCGGGCAAGCTCGACGCCGCGTGGGCGCTCGCCCAAGCCTTCCTGTGCGAGCAAGATGGCTGCGGCTCATGCGATAGCTGCGTGCGCGTCGCCCGCCATACGCACCCCGACGTGCACTATTACACGCCCGAGAGCGCCACGGGCTACCTCATCGCCCAGACCCGCGAGCTGCTCGATGACGTGCCTCTGGCGCCCATCCGTGCCAAGGCCAAGGTCTACATCATCGGCCGTGCCGAGCAACTGCGCGCCAATACCGCCAACGCACTGCTCAAAACACTCGAGGAGCCGCCCGAGGGCGTTATGTTCATCCTGCTGGGCACCTCGGCAGACGTGATGTTGCCCACCATCGTGAGCCGCTGCCAGTGCGTGCCGTTTCGGCTGGTATCGCCTGCCGTCGCCGCGCGTGCCGTGAGCCGCGCTACCGGTCAGGATATCGCGCGTTGTCGCATGGCTGTTGCCGTGGCGGGGAGCCCAACGCGCGGCATCGAGTTCCTCAAGAGCGCCGAGCGCCAGGATGCTCGCCGCCAGATGGTCCGTGCCATCGATTCGCTCATCGCTGCCGATGAGGCCGATGTGCTCAGCCGCGCCAAGTCGCTCATCGTCGCCGTTAAGGCGCCGCTCGCCGAGGTCAAGTCCACGCAGGAAAAGGTGCTCGAGCAAAACGCCGATTACCTGTCGCGTGGAGCATTGAAGCAGCTTGAGGACCGCAACAAGCGCGAACTCAACGCGCGCGAGCGTTCGGGTATCATGGAAGCGCTGGCGAGCGCGCGGACGCTCATGCGCGACGTGCTGCTGACGCTTCAGGACGAGGCAGCCGACGTAGTGAACGAAGACGTGCGCGACACGATCGGGCGGCTTGCCGCCGCGACCAATGTTGCGGGTGCCACGCGGGCGCTCGAGGCAGTCGCGACCGCCGAGCGCAACATCGCCAGAAACGTTACTCCCCAGCTGGCCATCGAGGTCATGCTGTTCGATATCAGGAAGGCACTGAAATGCCGTTAGTCGTACCCGTTAAGTTTACCTACGCCTCGCGCGACCTGTGGTTCGATCCGCAGGATTTGGATATCCTCGAGGCCGATTATGCCATTTGCTCCACCGAGCGCGGAACCGAGATCGGCCTGGTCACGGCCGATCCCTTTGAGGTGCCGCAAGACGAGATCGGTCAGCCGCTCAAGCCCGTGCTACGCGTGGCGAGCGACATCGACCTACAGCTTGCCGACGACCTGGCCATCCAGGGCGACGAGGCCATGGTCGACTTCCGCCGCCTGGTCAAGGAGCTCGACCTCGAGATGAAGCCGGTCGGCGTCGAGTACCTGTTTGGCGGCGAGAAGGCCGTGTTCTACTTTGCGGCCGAGGAGCGCGTCGATTTTCGCCAGCTCGTCAAGGATCTGTCCTCGACGCTGCACATTCGCGTCGACATGCGCCAGATCGGCGTGCGCGACGAGACCCGCCTGGTGGGCGGCTATGCCCAGTGCGGACAGGAGCTCTGCTGCACGCGCTTTGGCGGACAGTTTGAGCCCGTCTCGATCCGCATGGCAAAAGAGCAGGACCTGCCGCTCAACTCGTCCAAGATCAGCGGCGTGTGCGGCCGCCTGATGTGCTGCCTGCGTTATGAGTTTGAGGCGTACAAGGACTTTAAGAGCCGTGCGCCCAAAAAGAAGACGCTCATCGATACGCCGCTTGGCAAGGCGCGTATTCAGGAGTATGACACGCCGCGTGAGCAGCTGGTGCTGCGCTTGGAGAACGGTAAAGTCTTTAAGGTCAACCTGGCCGATATGACGTGCTCGGAGGGCTGCAAAAAGAAGGCCGCCGAGCAGGGCTGCAGCTGCCGCCCCGACTGCGTGACGCGCGACGTGCTCGAGCGCATCGAGTCGCCCGAGATGCGCCTGGCGCTCATGGAACTCGATCGCGAGAATGGCGTCGACGTGGGCGATGGCCTGTCGAGTGCCGACCGTCTGGCCGGCACGTCGATGCCTAAGCGCCGTCGTCGCGATGCTGAATCCGATGCTCGCGCCGGTCAGGGTCAGGGCGAGGGCCGTGGCCGCGGAAAGGGCCGCGGCAAGGCCGAGGCACCCGAGGCCGAGGAGGCCGCCGGTGCCCGTCGCCGCCGCAAGCGCGCGGGCTCGGGCGATGCTACCGAGGCTGCAGCCGCGGGCAAGAACGCCTCTCGCGAGCGCGAGGTCCAGCAGCCCCAGCAGCAGAACCGCGGCGGTGGCATGAACCCCACACGTCGCCGCCGCCGTCATCTGTCGAGCGAGGAGCGCGAGGACGCCTTCCGCGCCGCAGCTGCTCGCGAGGCTGGTGCCGCTTCCAAGGGTGGTTCGGGTTCCGATACGCCTGCCGACAAGGGTGGCAAGCAGCGCAACGATGACGAGCGCGTCCCGCGTCCGCGCCGTCGCCATTCTTCGGGTACGCAGCAAAAGCCCTCGGTGCCCTCCGTGGCCGATCAGGTCTCGGATGGCGAGGTCAAGGTCACGCGCCGTCGCCCCGGAGATGGCGGAGGGGCGGCCGCCAAGGCCGCGCGCGGCGCTGCTCGTGACGAACGCGAGTCGCGCGAAGATCGTGGTGGCGAGGGTTCGGCCGACCAGGGCCAGAAGCGCCGTCGCCGTCGTCGTTCCCGCAAGCCGCGTCAAGATGGTGGCGAGGGCTCGACCCCGTCTTCGTCCGCACCACAACCGCCCGCCGGCGAATAACGCCCGCGAGCGGATTTAGCCCGCCTTGCCCCGAGCGCATCGGGGTATCATAGCGCCGAATCAACAACCCTCCCTGCGACCGAACGTAGGGAGGGTTGTGTCTTGAAGAGCCATCTGAACATATTGAGCCGTCTGCAGGGTGCCGGTGCCCTACCGTTTGCGGACGAATTGCTACCGTTTGCCGAGCGGGTGGCACGCGAGGCGCTCGAGGCATTGTCGCCAACACGATGTGCCGGCTGCGAGCGCGCCGGTGCGCTTATTTGCCAAGACTGCCTGGCTGCGCTCACGCTCATCGACCCACGTCATAGCTGCACCCGATGCGGCGCCCCGTTTGGGGATTTGCTGTGCACTGAGTGTTCGGTCGAGGGCACGTCCTCGGCAATGGCGGAGGCGCTCGACCGCTGCCTGGCGTGCGCCGTCTATGCGCATCCGCTGCCGCGCATCATTAAAGCGTACAAGGATGCGGGCGAGCGACGTCTGGCTCCGTATCTGGCGGAGCTGCTCTACGACACCGCCCTGCATGCCCAGGTCGTAGCGCCCGATCGCTACGGAGGCGTGCCGTCCGGTGCGGATGCGGTGGTGTTTGTGCCTGCGACGGCGGCAGCGTTTCGGCGGCGTGGTTTTGATCATATGGAGGCTATTGCGCGCCCATTTTGCGAGCTGTCGGGTGTTCCCCTGCTCGATGCTCTCGTCAAGTACGGGCATGGCGACCAGCGCGAACTCGGTCGTGAGGAGCGCCGCGAGCGTGCCCAAGGCATGTACGAGACGGTTGAGGACGTGCACGGCCGCCGCTTGCTGCTTATCGATGACGTTATCACCACGGGCGCGACGATGGCAGCGGCTTCGGCGGAACTCAAGCGCGCCGGCGCCGTAGCGGTCGATGGCCTCGCTATCGCACGCGTTTGGTAGGGGTGGTTTTGTGGCAGTAAAGATTGAGCGGTGCAACGAGCCGACAGGCGAACAGCTAGCGGCTTCCGTAATCCTAACAGGCGCCTCGGCGCTACGCATGATGCGCGCCGAGCGCCGGCAGATGGGCTACATAAGCTGGAGGGACCTCAATCCCGATGAAGAGCGCCGTGTGCTGTGCACGTCGTCGCCCTCGACCGAGGACATCTATCTTCCCGACTTGGTGCGGATTGGGGCCGCAAGCGGCGAGGTGCAAGAAGATCTTTGCTTGCTGGTGGGATCTGCGGCGCAGCGCCGCCGCATGCCTGGCGTGGGCTGGTCCGTATGCTCCGGGTTGCCTGCCGGCTCGATTCTAGAGGTGGAACCGGGGGTGTACAGTCTATCTCCCGAGGCCCTTTGTGTTGCCGTTGCGCGCGAGGCCGGCTGCATCCAGGCATTTGCCCTGGCTCAGGAGCTGTGCTCTAAGATTTCGCTGAGTGACCGCGGGAAGTATCTGCCTCCCTACACCTCGCCTGTTACGAATAAACTTGCAAAGGACAAGGACCGGCCAGCAGATGTGGGCTACTTTGAGGTTGAGCCGGTGCTGACGCCCGATCGTCTGGCAGATTACCTCGCGGTATGCAAGGGGAATGCGGCCAAACAACTGCAGCGTCTGTGTCCCTACTTGTCAGAAAACCTGCGCTCACCCATGGAGTGCATCATGCTCGCCCTGTTTTCGCTTCCGTTTTCCTATGGCGGGTTTGCCTGCGGACCTTTTAAGACCGACTACAAGATTGAGTTCGATGACCGTGCGCAGGCAATCTCGGGGATGCCGCATGCAGTTTGCGATGCGTATCAGGAAGCAGCCCGGTTTGACCTGGAATACAACGGTGAGCTGGGCCATTCCTCTCGGAGGGGACGTATCCATGATGAAAAGCGCAACACGGGCTTGATTACTATGGGAATCGAGGTCGCGACGGTCAACAACGAAATGCTCTGTGACATGGAAGCGATGGAAGCACTCGCATGGCGCATGCACCAGCGTATGCGAAAGCGGTACCGGAATCGTGTCGATGCCCGCAGGAAGAAGCAAGAGGCGTTGCTTAACACGCTGCGGGCGTGTTTTGGGCTTAAGCCGGTCTAATTCGCGTCGAAAATAGAGGGTTAATCATATACCCTGGCCAAAATATGGCAAATATGAGTACTGTCACTAAATCAGTAACAGCAAAATCAAGGAATTTAGGACTCGGAGGCGGCGTAAAGTAAGAAGATAATAAACAAATGTAGAATTACTAAGCATCAGGTCGGCGACACTGAGCGCAAAATCTGTCCGAGAGGCCAAAATTGCCTGTTACTAAATTGGTGGCAGTACTCATATTTGCCATATTTTGACCGGGGCACCCTAAGAAGGGCGCCCCGGAGCTCCCCGTAGGGGAGCTCCGGGCTTCATAGGGGCATGAATAGCCCACTCCGACCTGCAAAATCTGTGCGCGCGATGCGAATGACGCCCTTAACCTTAAACTTCAGCTTGAACTTAGCTATAATGCGCTACGTTCCTACCAGGCTGTGGTTGCGGACGGACGAAATGCCCGTCCTAGTCCAAGACAGACGCGGTCAAAGGGATCCACGTAAGCGACCGCGTGCGCGCGGCGCGATCATGGCGCGTCCTAGATGTAAGCCGCACCGTCCGTTCTACTTTCTTTGGGGCAATACCGCCTCGCGGACGAGCGGGCCAGTCGTGAAGGTGGCTGCGGCCTCCCGAGCAAACACCCCGGTGCGCAAGTGTGGGGTCAAATACCAGGTCAGCTGGTGGGAACAACCTGATATTCCGCGCAACGCACGGATCGTATACGACACAGAAGGCAGGGTAGTGGACATGGTGAGGGGCAGCTTGATGCACGCGGCTCGGTTAGGTGCTGGGACCGCAGCGGTCATCGCCGTTTTGGGCCTGAGCGGATGCGCGTTCAATCCGCTGTCTACGTTCACGACTCCCACGATTGACCAGATCGAGTACGAGACCGTCACGCCGGCGGTGTCGGACGATGCCCTGGTCACTCCCGGAACCCTGACGGTCGCCCTCGATACTTCCGATGCGCCGCAGGCGATGCAGGGCGCCGACGGCGAGCTTACGGGGTATGCAGTCGACGCTGCCCGCGCCCTCGCAAGCCGCATGGGCCTTAAGGTCGCCTTTGTCGATGCGTCCTCGGCAGGTTCCGCGCTCGGCGACAAAAAGGCCGATATCTTTATCGGCGAGATGAACTCCACGGACGGGGACATTAGCTCACTCGGCACCTGCCTGTACGATGCCGCTTCCGTGTTCGGTAAAACCAGCGATGGTGGGTCGCTAAGCGTTTCCACCGATACCCTTAACACGTCCACCCTGGGCGTTCAGACGTCCTCGGCCTCGCAGGAGGCGCTTGCTAAGCAGAGCATCACCGCCAACCAAAAGACCTACTCCAACATCAACGAGTGCTTTGAGGCGCTCGAGTCCGGCGAGGTCGACTATGTGATCTGCGACTCCACGGCCGGCGGCTACCTTGCACGCCTGATGAGCGAGGTCTCCTATGTCGGTGCGCTCGAGGCGCCCTCGACGCTTGGTGTTGCGGGCGCCTCGTCCAATGACGAACTGTGCCGTGCCGTGAGCGACGCCCTCGACGACATCACGGTCGACGGTACGCTCGAGGCAGTCCACTGCGTCTGGTATGGCACGATGCCCTACGACCTCACCACTAAGACGGTTTCGGGCGCTAGCGTGCAGCCGGGTGACTCTGAGTCCAGTGAGACCACGTCCTCCGGCAGCGAGTCCTCTGATTCCAACAATGAGACCGCATCCTCCGAGGACAAATCGTCCAGCCAGGAAGGCGCCATCACCGACGACGACATTAACAAACTCAATAGCTAGTTATTGCTAGGGGTGGTGTCTCCTATACGTTGGAAAGGACACCTCTTCACGGTTTCAACACGCACTGCCGGGCTTCCCCGATGGGGGAGCCCGGCTTTTTCATCCCAATAAAACCAGCAGGTCAAAGCCAATTTTCGGGACCAAATACAAAGCCGTTGGCCCCCTCCTATAGCGCACTTTGCCACAGAAAAGTGCGAGACTTCGGTATGCGGTATCAAGCAATCGTTATTCGGGTCTTTAGGAATCCGCGTGATTAAATGCACGGCAATGGGTACATAGCCAGTACAGTAAGTCCCCGAGGCAGATTGGAGCCACGTATGGATATCAAGGTTTCTGGACGCAAGACGACGGTAACCGATGCTCTGCGTGCGCATGTGGATGAGAAGATCGGCGAGGCGCTCAAGGTTTTCGATATCGAGCCCATGACGGTCGACGTTGTACTTCGCTATGAGAAGAACCCCTCGAACCCCAACCCGGCAATCGTCGAGGTTACGGTTCGTGCCCGCGGTTCGGTGATTCGCGTTGCCGAGCACGGTGCAGATATGTACGCCGCCATTGACCTCTCCGCCGATAAGGTCACCCGCCAGCTGCGCAAGTTCAAGACCAAGGTCGTGGACAACCGCCAGGGCGGTGCCAGCGCCGCGGATGTCGCACCGGTCGAGCGCGTTGAGGATCTGGCCGACCTGCTGCTGCCCGAGGAAGAGGACGACCTGCTCGTCCGCGAGAAGGTTATCGACGTCACCCCGATGACTGAGGAGCAGGCGCTGGTGCAGACCGATCTGCTGGGCCACGACTTCTACGTGTTCGAGAACGCGACGACCGGTCTCATCAATGTGGTGTATCACCGTAAGAATGGTGGATATGGCATCATCAAGCCCCGAATCGAAACACTTGACGAGTAAAATACGTTAACTTGCATGAGTTAACGGTTGGCGGCCATCCCATGCGGGTGGCCGCCTTTTTACGTAAGGAGTCGCTTTGATGGACAAGGCCGCATCTACCGGTCATTCGGACCGTTGCCGCATCGTCGTCGATACCTGCTGCGACTTTAGCCCCGAGGTCGCCGCGAACCTCGATGTCGATATCCTGGGTTTCCCCTTCATTATCGATGGCGAGGAGCGCACGGATGACATCTGGTCGAGCATCACGCCCAAGGAGTTTTACGACCGCATGCGCGCTGGTGCCCGCGTGTCCACCTCGGCTGTGTCGCTCGGTCGCTATATCGAGTTCTTTACCGAGTGCGCCAAAGAGGGCACGCCCACGGTCTACCTGTGCTTTACCTCGGCGCTGTCGTCGAGCTACAACTCCGCGTGCCAGGCGGCAGATGCCGTGCGCGCCGAGTATCCCGATTTTGAGCTGTACGTGGTCGACAACGCTCTGCCCTGCGCGACCGGCGCGCTCTTGGCGCTCGAGGCCGTGCGCCAGCGTTCGGCGGGACTGACCGCCAAGCAGCTGGTCGATTGGGCAAACGAGGCAAAGACCTACGTCCACGGTTACTTTACGCTCGAGAGCTTCGATGCGCTGGCTGCCGGCGGCCGCATTCCGCCCGCGGCGGCGCAGCTCACGGCAAAGCTCGACGTCAAGCCCGAGCTCTCCTACGACCTGGCCGGCTCGCTGTCGCTGATCGGCGTCAACCGCGGCCGCAAGAAGGCGCTCAAGTCCATCCTCAAGTCGTTCCGCGAGAACTACGTGCCCGATCGCACCATGCCCATCGCCATCATGACGGCCGATGCCGAAAAGGATGGTGACTGGCTCGAAGCCGCCATCCGCAAGGAGGAGGGTTGCGCCGACGTCACGATCATTCGCGGCTCCGTGGGTCCCACCATCGGCTCGCACGTGGGCCCCGGCATGGTGGGCTGCGCGTTTTGGGGTAAGAACCGCGCCGACAAGGCGTCGCTTTCCGACCGTATCGCCCGCCGCGTGCGCGGTCAGTAGGCAAGCGCTGCGTCCGTAATCGCCCTCGACTCACAGCCCAAACGCTGGCACCGAGTATTCAACCTGGTAACAACACCCAACCCAAAAGGAAAGGTTTCATGGCAAACAAGCTCTCCGTCGCATTCATCGGCACCGGAATCATGGGTGCCCCCATCGCCGGCCACATTCTGGACGCCGGCTATCCCGTCACGGTCAACAACCGCACCAAGTCCAAGGCGGCGGCGCTTATCGAGCGCGGCGCCGTCTGGGCAGATACGCCGGCCGATGCCGCGGCGAACGCCGATGTCGTCTTTACCATGGTGGGCTATCCCTCCGAGGTCGAGGAACTCTACCTGGCGGGCGACGGCCTGCTCGCGTGCACTAAGCCCGGCGCGGTCTTGATCGACCTCACCACGAGCTCGCCCGAGCTTGCCCGTGACATTGCCGAGGCCGCCCAGGTTTCTGGTCGCATGGCGTTTGACTGCCCCGTCACCGGCGGCGAGTCGGGCGCTATCGCCGGTACGCTCACGGCTATCGTGGGCGCTACCGAGAACGACATCGCGCCGGTCCGCGACATCCTTGCTACCTTTGCGGCCAACATCTGCTGCTTCGACGGCGCCGGCAAGGGCCAGGCTGCCAAGCTCGCCAACCAGGTGTCGCTGGGCGCCTGCATGGTCGGCATGGCAGACGCCATGGCATTTGCCGAGCTGAGCGGCCTTGATCTGGAGAAGACCCGCCAGATGATCCTGGGCGGTACCGGCAAGTCCGGCGCCATGGAGAGCCTGGCTACCAAGGCGCTCGACGGCGACTACAAGCCCGGCTTTATGGTCGAGCACTTCATCAAGGACCTGCGCTTGGCGCTCGCCTATGCCGACGATCGCGAGCTTGCGCTGCCCGGCGCCGACGTGGCCTTTACGCTCTACGACATGCTCGATGCCATCGGTGGTGCCAAGCTGGGCACCCAGGCCATCACGGTCCTCTATAAGGAGGAGGCCGACGCCATCGCCGCCGGTCTGGACTGGTCGCAGTATCGTCCCGAAGAGCACGGTGCTCACGAGGACGGCTGCGGTTGCGGCGAGCACGGCGACGACCATGAGTGCGGTTGCGGCCACCGCCATGGCGAGGACCACGAGTGCTGCGGCGGCCACGGCCATGATGATGGCCACGAGTGCTGCTGCGGCCACCATCACGGGGAGTAGCGCCCATGAGCTGGACGTTCGTGGTGCTTGCGCTGGTGCTCTTTCTCTTCGCGATCTACATTGGCTTTTTGTGCGGCCAGTGGGCGTGCGAAAAGCGCGTCATCACCAAGCGCGACTACTGGATTGCCAACTTTGCGGGAGCGGTGGCAGTCATCCTGCTGACCTGGGTGTTCTCGCTGTTCCCGCTGGTGCAGTTTGCGCCGATCGGCTGGCTCGGCGGCTTTATCGCCGGCCTTAAGATGAGCTTTGGCGAGTCCGTCGGTCCGTGGCGCAAACACGACGAGGTCTTTAACGTTAACAAGGCTCACCGCGCCGCCGCCGACGCGGGCGACGCCGAGGAGCGCCGCCGTGCGCGTCGCAATGGCGCGGCCGACCGACAGCTCATCTCGGTCACCGATGACAGCAAGGGTGCTGGCAAGCACGCTAAGAAATAGTAAGAAGAGGTAACTATGGCAGAAAACAAAGACGAACAGCTCACCGACGAGGAGCTGGCACAGCTTCAGCTGGCAGAGGAGAACGAGAACGCCGTCGACCGTCTGGTCAAGGAGCTCGGCTGCCCCACGCGCCGCATCCGCCAGTTTGCCGCCCGCGTGCTGCACCTGCTTGCCGAGCGCGATCCGCAGCGCGTCGTGCCCTGCGTGCCCGCGCTGATCGAGGCGCTCGACCGCCCCGAGGCGCAGACCCGCTGGGAGGCCCTCGATGCCCTGACGGCGCTCGCTACCACCTGCCCCGAGCAGCTGGGCGATGCCTTTGAGGGCGCCGAGACTGCACTGTTCGACGAGATCTCCTCCACGCTGCGCTATGCCGCCTTCCGCCTGCTGTGCGTGTGGGGTGCAACGAGTGTCGAGCGTTCGCGCGAGGCTTGGCCCATCCTGGACGAGGCCATCCAGTGCTACCACGGCGACCTCGAGTATCGCGACATGCTCGGTTGCCTGTACGAGTTTTGCCAGGGCGAGATCGACGCCGAGGTCGCCGAGAAGCTTGCGCTGCGCCTTAAGTTCGATGCCGAGAACGGTAAGGGCAGCTATCTCAAGGCCCGTTCGAGCGAGATTTGCGAAATGCTTGTTAAACGTTTTGGCCTGGATCTCTCCAAAAAGAAGAAGCGTGCTAGCGTAAAAAAATCTGACGACGCCGAAGACGAGGAGTAACAGATTATGGCGCACGATGTAGTCCTGATTCCTGGTGACGGTATCGGTCCCGAGATTACGCAGGCTATGCGCCGCGTGGTCGAGGCCACTGGTGTCCAGATCAACTGGAACGTCCAGGAGGCCGGTGCCGGCGTCATGGACGAGTTTGGCACGCCGCTGCCCCAACATGTGCTCGATGCGGTCGCCGAGACCAAGGTTGCTATCAAGGGCCCCATCACCACGCCGGTCGGCACGGGTTTCCGCAGCGTTAACGTCGCCCTGCGCAAGCATTTTGACCTGTACGCCTGCGTGCGCCCCTGCCTGTCGCAGCCGGGCGACGGCTCGCGCTTCCGCGACGTCGACCTGGTTATCGTGCGCGAGAACACCGAGGACCTCTATGCCGGCATCGAGTTCGATGAGGGCGCTGCCGAGGTCGAGGAGCTCTCGCAGCTCGTCGAGCGCTCGGGCCAGAAGACCTTCGCCGCGGATTCCGCCATCTCAATCAAGCCGATTTCCATCGCCAAGAGCCGCCGCATTGTGGAGTACGCTTTTGAGTACGCCCGCCGCTGCGGCCGCAAAAAGGTGACGGCCGTGCATAAGGCCAACATCATGAAGGCGACCGATGGCCTGTTCCTGCGCGTTGCGCGCGAGGTGGCCGCCAACTATCCCGATATCGAGTTCAACGACAAGATTGTCGACGCCACCTGCATGGGCCTGGTCCAGAACCCCAACGACTTCGATGTCCTGGTGCTGCCCAACCTGTACGGTGACATTGTGAGCGACCTGTGCGCCGGTCTGGTAGGTGGACTGGGTATGGCTCCGGGTTCCAACATCGGTGCCGACTGCGCCATCTTCGAGGCGACGCACGGCTCCGCGCCCGATATCGCTGGCCAGGATATCGCTAACCCCACGGCCGAGATTCTGTCCGCGGCTATGATGCTCGATCACCTGGGCGAGAACGACGCGGCCAATCGCATTCGCGCCGCCGTTTCTGCCACGCTCGACGAGGGTGAGCAGGTTACCGGCGACGTTCGTCGTGCCCAGACCGGCTCCGTTGAGGGCGCTGTGGGCACGCAGGCCTTTGCCGATGCCGTTATCGCGCACCTGGCCTAAGGCATGCAGACTGCAAACGCCTAAATAGTACTTAAGTGTTTGCGTATAACCTAAGAATCAATACGCCCGGCGCTCTGTCGGGCGTATTCTATTGAGGACTATGTTTCCTAACAAGGAGTAGCTGATATGGGTCTGATTCAAAAGAAGGACGAGAAGGACGAGATCGACGGCATCCAGATCATCGAGCGCGGCGAAGGCCCCGACGGTGACGAGAACGAGAAGATCGATCTAGTCGCCGGTACGTCTGCCGAGCACATTGCCGCCGGTACGACGGCCAAGGAGGAGGACGCCCGACTGGAGGCTCAGATTGCCGCGGATGCCGCTGACGAGAATCTGATGCCCGAGGAGCAGGACGAGGACGACGACTCTGACGTGGGCGACCACGCTTGCAAGCACAAGAAGACGATGATTGCCGCCTTTGTGGTCGCCGTCGTGATCGCTGCCGTGGTCGGCTTCTTTATCGGCAACGGTGGTTTTGGCGGCAAGGGCGTCGGCTCGGCGACCCTGACCGAGGACCAGCTCGATTCGACCGTGGCAAGCTATAGCTACAACGGCAAGAAGAGCGACATCACCGCGCGTGAGGCCATCGAGAGCCAGTACAGCCTCGACACCGTCAAGGACGACGACGGCAACTACACCGCTCCGTCTGCCGACGTTATCCTGTCCTACGTGCGCAACCAGATTCTGCTGGACGCTGCCGAGGACGAGGGCATTACCGTCTCTTCCAAGGAAATGAAGCAGTATGCCGAGGATTCCATCGGCACCTCCGACTACAAGACCATGGCCACGCAGTACGGCGTGTCCAAGGACCAGGCCAAGCAGATCGTCCGCCAGTCCGCGACGCTGCAGAAGCTCTACAAGAAGAAGGTGGGCGATAGCTCCGCAAGCATGCCGACCGCCCCGACCGAGCCTGCTGACGGCAACGAGGAGACCGCGAGCAAGGACTACGCCGACTACATCATCAACCTTGCCGGCGACGAGTGGGATAGCGAGAAGGGCACTTGGAAGGACGCCGACAGCACCTACGCTAAGGCCTTTGCCGACGATGCCTTTACGGCCGATAGCGCTACCTATAAGCAGGCCATGACCGCCTACTACACTGCTTACCAGCAGTACTCTTCGCAGGCTTCGAGCGCCAGCTCCAAGTGGACCGAGTATGCTAACGGCCTGTATGCCAAGGCCAACATCAGCATCTATGGTCTGTTTGCATAAAGATCTGTCTGAGCCGCCGAGCGCGTAACCGAAATATCTGAATAAGCCCGCTAGAACGGATGTTGTTCTAGCGGGCTATTTGCGTTTAGGCGCTGGTGGCTAAATTATGCCTATCAATCTTTAAGTCCAAAAAGGTTATCGGCTTCATCGTCAGGCATATATTCCAGTACATCGCCCGGTTGGCAGTCGAGTGCCCGGCATATCGCGTCAAGAGTTGAAAAACGTATGGCAGAAACCTTGCCCGTCTTAATGCGTGACATATTGACCTGGGAGATGCCCACGCGTCCCGCAAGCTCTTTGGATGAGATCTTGCGTTCGGCGAGCATGCGGTCAAGCCGCAGAATAATCATGGATTCCCCCTAGAGCAACTCGTCATCTTGTTTTTGCAGGATATACCCGTAGTGGAAGATGCTGGCAATCAGGCAAATAATCAGGCCCGCAAAGAGCATGGAGGGCTCGAATAACTGGCCGGCGAACGCATCCGTAAAGCTGCCGCCAAATCCTGAGAGTATCATTCCCGTGATTACGGCACCAAGAAGCCTCACGGCAACGCCGCCGATAAGGAATAAATGTCCTACTCGACGAAGTGTCTGGTTACATTCAAGGTCAAAGGGCCTGCCTTCCTTTTCAATGTTTAAGAAAAGCCTGCGCACGCTTAGCGCGATGGTAAGCGCGAGGCATGTCATCAAGAGGCTCCCTATGGCAGTGTGACCATCGTGTGCGACGAGCATAAGTGGGGTCTGCGCATCGGTACCGACGATAGCCAGGCACGGCCCTTCGCCGCCTTGAAGTTCTACGGATTGGAGACACGACCCTTGGGAGAGGCTAGGCAATACGAGTAGAAGGTCAATCGCAATGACTGCGAGAAGTCCCAGAGCGAGCGCCACGGTGGTGCAGATTGTGGCCCATTTGCAGATGCGAGTGAGCTTCCTCAGATCGACTATTGCCTGTTCACGGTCGATGGCTTCATTCGATTTGGATACGTTCCAGCGGATCATAGCTCCTCCAACCAATGTCTTGGATGATACTTGTATCTTATATCATATTTAATGATAAACGATAAACAATTACAGATTAGAGTAAGTAATGTTTGTGAGACGAATAGCGAGAGCTATGGCTCATTTTGGGTGTCGGAGTTTGGCGCGCGGGGGATGAGGACAAATGTCAAAACTTCCCTTGATCGCGCAAGCGCTCCATTGTGTTTCCCTAATTCATCTGGGAAAACGACTGCAAACGATTGCAAGTAACCGGTGAACGGTCGAAAACTACCGTTCACCGATAATCTCAAAACTGGTTCTAACTGGTATTAAGTCAAAAAGACCAATTCACATATCTTCACAATGACCTGCAATTTTTCTACACGCTATTTTTAGCCGCCCTGCGTTGTTTAGACACAGGAAAAGATCCGATCTTTTGTCAAAGCATTTCGGAACGGTTTCAAAACCGCAGGTAGAAGTGTTAACGACCGGTAAACGGTCGATTTATCACCGTGAGCGGTGCAAAAACGTTTTACCGTATGAATCAACGAAAGCGACCTCTTCTGGGGTGATATAGTGACAACAACACGTCACGTGGTTACTACCAGTTTAGAAACCACTGGTCTTCAAAGTACGCTTTCTAAGAAGCTTTAAGGGCGAGCGCCCGCTGGCTTCCGAAAATCATCGGACTCAGATCGTACACACCTTCGGAAGGGAAATTTGAATGGTTGGCTTTATTCTTACCGGTCATGGACAGTTCGCACCCGGCCTCGCAAGCGCTATCGCTATGGTTGCTGGCGACCAGCCCGCTTTTACCGTCGTTCCTTTTGAGGGCGACCAGGCTGCTTCCTACGGTGAGGATCTCCGCGCCGCTATTACCGCCATGCGCGAGGAGTGCGATGGCGTGCTCGTCTTTACCGACCTGCTTGGTGGCACCCCGTTCAACCAGGCGATGATGATTGCCCAGGATGTCGACAACGTCGAGGTTCTGACCGGCACCAACCTTTCCATGGTTATTGAGCTTCTGTTCCTCCGCGGCAACGCCACGCTCGCCGAGCTTGGCGAGCAGGCCGTGACCGTTGGCCAGACGGGCATCACCGCCCAGACGGTCGCATCCGTTGCCGGCTCCGACGAAGAGGATATCTTCGGCGACGAGGACGGCATCTAATGGCCGATTTCGGAGCCAACGTCCTGAGCTCCTCGGTCGCCCTTTTAGGCCTGCTTGTCATCATGGGCTTGATTTACACCATCTGGTCGCAAATCAACATGAAGAAGAAGCAGAAGTACTTCAAGGAGCTGCACACCGAGCTCAAGCCGGGTCAAGAGGTTCTTTTCGCCGGCGGTATCTACGGAACCGTCAAAGGCATCGAAGGCGAGAAGGTCCAGATCAAAGTCCGATCCGGAGCCGTCGTAGATGTTTCGCGTTACGCGATTCAGGAGATCAAGTAACTGTCGTCAGCAAATAACGAAAGGAAGCTGATCAACATGGCAGAACCCAACATTCTTCTTACCCGCATCGATAACCGACTGGTTCATGGTCAGGTTGCCACCCAGTGGAACTCCACCCTGGGCTCCAACCTCATCCTCGTCGCCAACGACGACGTGGCGTCCAACACCATGCGCCAGAACCTCATGAAGATGGCCGCTCCCGCCGGCGTCGCTACGCGTTTCTTCTCTCTGCAGAAGACCATCGACGTCATTGGCAAGGCGAGCCCGCGCCAGAAGATCTTCATCGTGGCCGAAACACCGGAAGACGTGCTTACGCTCGTCAAGGGCGGTGTGCCTATAAAGAAGGTAAACATCGGCAACATGCACATGTCGGAAGGAAAGCGCCAAGTCGCCACCTCCGTCGCAGTTAACGACGAGGATGTCGCTGCGTTTAAAGAGCTGCAGGAATTGGGGGTGGAGTTGGAGATCAGGCGCGTTCCGAGCACGCCTGTTGAGGACACGAGCAAGCTCTTCTCGTAATCCTCGTGATCCACGTTGTCAGGAGTGAAACCCTGACGTTCTGTACGTGAAATCCAAAGTGCGTACATACATTTTGAAAGGAGGAGCAAGATGGAATACTCGATCATCCAGATCGCTCTGGTCTTCGTCGTCACGTTCATCGCGGCAATCGACCAGTTTGACTTCCTCGAGTCTCTCTATCAGCCCATCGTCACCGGCGCCGTCATCGGTCTTATCCTTGGCGACCTCAACACCGGTCTTCTCGTGGGTGGTACCTATCAGCTCATGACGATCGGCAACATGCCGATCGGAGGCGCTCAGCCGCCTAACGCCGTCATCGGCGGCATCATGGCAGCCATTCTCGCTATCGCCACGGGCCTCGAGCCCAACGCGGCAGTCGGCCTCGCCATTCCGTTCGCTCTGCTTGGTCAGCTTGGCGTTACCCTGGTCTTCACGCTTATGTCCCCGCTTATGTCCACGGCCGATAACATGGCTCACAACGCGGACACCAAGGGCATCGAGCGCCTGAACTACTTCGCCATGGCTCTGCTCGGCCTGATCTTCGCTGTCGTCGTCACCCTGTTCTTCATCGCTGGCGCTACCATCGGCCAGACCATCGCTTCTGCCATCCCGACTTGGCTGCAGACCGGTCTGTCCGCTGCAGGCGGCATGATGCGCTTCGTCGGCTTCGCCGTCCTGCTCAAGGTTATGATGAACCGCGATATGTGGGGCTTCTTCCTCATGGGCTTTGGCCTCGCGCTCATCACCGTTGCCAACGATTCGCTGGCAACCCCTGCTCTGCTCATCCTCGCTCTCATCGGCTTCGGCATCGCTTTCTGGGACTTCCAGCAGCAGACCGAGCTGAAGGGTGCAGCTGTTTCTGACGGAGGTGACTTCGAAGATGGCATCTAATGAGTATGTGATCCCGGAGCACTACGAGGATCTCACTCCTGCTCCGCAGCTCGACCAGAAGACCCTCAACAAGATGGCTTGGCGCTCCTGCTTCTTGCAGGCATCGTTCAACTACGAGCGCATGCAGGCCGCTGGCTGGCTCTACTCCATCATCCCCGGTCTGGAGAAGATCCACACCAACAAGAACGACCTCGCGGCTTCCATGAGCCACAACCTGGAGTTCTTCAACACCCACCCGTTCCTTGTCACCTTTGTTATGGGCATCGTGCTTTCGCTCGAGCAGAACAAGGTTGACATCCCCACGATCCGCGCCGTCCGCGTCGCCGCAATGGGCCCGCTCGGTGGTATCGGTGACGCCCTGTTCTGGCTGACGCTCGTGCCTATCACGGCCGGCATCACCTCCAACATGGCCATCAACGGCAACGCCGCTGCACCGATCATCTTCCTGGTGATCTTCAACGTCGTCCAGTTCGCTCTGCGCTTCTGGCTCATGAACTGGTCCTACAAGCTTGGCACCAGCGCTATTGACGCTCTGACCGCCAACATGCAGGCCTTCACGCGTGCCGCTTCCATCATGGGCGTCTTCGTCGTCGGTTGCCTGGTCGTCACCATGGGTGGCACCCAGATCAACCTCCAGATCCCCAACGGCACCACCCGTGGTCTCTCCGCTACTACCGTGATCGTCTCCGAGAAGGAGGCCGAGAACTTCACCGGTATGGAGGGCATCGATACCGAGACCGCTGAGGCCGGTACCATCGCCATGACCGATAAGGACGGCAACGCCCTTACCGCTTCCGATGCCGACGGCAACGCTGTCGAGTGCGGCGTCACCGATCTGGGTAACGGCATGGAGTCCGTGACCTACGGCACCGTTACCGAGGATCCGGTCAACTTCTCTGTTGCCGACACCCTCAACACCATCGTCCCGAAGCTCGTCCCGCTTATGCTTACGCTGCTGCTTTACTACATGTTCGCTAAGCACAGCTGGACCCCGACCAAGGGCATTCTCCTGCTCTTCGTCCTTGGCATCCTGGGCGCTGGCCCGCTTGGTCTCTGGCCGAGCATCTGGTAAGGCTCTAGCTTGAGGGGTGTGTCCCTACGCGGCTCACACCCCGACCCCTTAAGCCATGTGTATGTTAAAAGCCGCGTGCTCGAAAGAGCGCGCGGCTTTTGTTTTCTTAATGATTCGGGTGTGGCAGACAGATAATGCATAACACCCTAGGTAGTTAGCCGAATTCGAGCAAAAGGGAGGATAGGATGGCGATCGGAGCGCGTAAGCAACCGCTGTACGATCAGCTGGTCGATATTCTGACCGAAAAGATTGACCATGAATATCGCGCCGGTGACATGATTCCTTCCGAGCGCGAACTTTCGGAGCGCTATGGTCTCTCGCGCACTACGGTACGCCTGGCTCTGCAGGAACTGGAGCGTTTAGGACTGGTGGTTCGGCAGCACGGTCGCGGTACCTTTGTGACCGACCGTTCGGCAAAAGCAACCAATCTTATGCAGTCCTACAGCTTTACCGAGCAGATGCGCGCGATGGGTCGAGAACCCGAGACCACGATTCTCGAGTTTTGCGAGATTGAGGCCGATAAGAATCTGGCCGAGCATATGGGATTGCGCATCGGTGATCGCATTTTTAAGCTCAAGCGCCTTCGTTCTGCCGACAACATGCCCATGATGGTCGAACGCAGCTATCTACCGGTTCGTCAATTTCTGTCCCTAAAGCGACCGCTGCTGGAGCGTAAGCCGCTTTACGATGTGATTGAGCAGGACTTTCAGCAAAAGATTCGCGTGGCCGAAGAGGAGTTCTATGCGAGCATAGCCCGTCCCACCGATGCCCACCTTTTGGGAATTGTCGAGGGCTCGCCTGTGCTCGATTTGGTCAGGACTACGTATAACGAGTCAAACGAGGTAGTGGAGTACACACTCTCGGTTGCTCGTGCCGATCAGTTTAAATACAAGGTTTACCACCAGCGCAGTAACTAGTGCTCGCATCGTTTCCATATGTTGATTCTTTGCATTTAACTGGTTACTACCAGATAACCAACCGAAGTGTATAATTGCACGTCAGAGGATTACTTCTAGAGAGAGGTATTAAAAATGTTCGAGAAGAGTGTCGAGGAGCTCACCGAGCTCGGCGCCCAGATCACCACGGCCGAGATTGCTCAGCAGCCCGAGCTTTGGCGTGATACGCTCAACATCTATCGCGAGAACAAGGAGGCCATCGAGGCCTTCCTGGCCGAGGCTCGCGCTATGGGCGAGGGTCGTCTGTCCGTTGTCTTCACCGGTGCCGGTACGTCCGACTACGTTGGCGATACCTGCGCCCCGTACCTGCGTCACGCCGGCAACACTGATCTCTACGACTTTAAGCCCATCGCCACGACCGACATCGTGAGCGCCCCGCGCGACTTCCTGCGCGCCGAGGATCCCACGCTCGTGGTTTCCTTTGCCCGCTCTGGCAACAGCCCCGAGAGCCTTGCCGCCGTTGCCGTTGCCAAGGAGCTCGTCCACAACGTCAAGTTCCTCAACATCACCTGCGCTCCCGAGGGCAAGCTCGCCGTCGAGTCCGCCGATGATCCCAATGCGCTGACGCTGCTCATCCCGCGCGCCAACGACAAGGGCTTCGCCATGACCGGTTCCTACACCTGCATGACCCTGCTCTCCACCCTTATTTTCGACACTGCCTCTGACGAGCAGAAGGCCGAGTGGGTCGAGACCATCGCCAAGATGGGCGAGGAGGTTATCGCTCGCGAGTCCGAGGTCGCCGATTACCTGGCTGGCGACTTCAACCGCGTGACCTACTTGGGTTCTGGCTCCTTCGGTGGTCTTGCCCAGGAGAGCCAGCTCAAGATCCTCGAGCTCGCTCACGGTCTGGTCGCTACTTCCTACGACACCTCTATGGGCTATCGTCACGGACCCAAGTCCTTCGTCGACGATAAGACGCTCGTCTTCGTGTTCGTCAATAACGACGCCTATACCCGTCAGTACGACATCGACATCCTCAACGAGATCGGTGGCGACGAGATCGCTCAGCACACCGTCGCCGTTCAGCAGGAAGGTGCCACCGTCTACGAGGGTGAGTCCTTCACCTTTAGGGGCTACGAGGCACTTCCCGAGGGCTACCTTGCTCTGCCGTTCGTGATGTTTGCCCAGGCTATCAGCCTGCTCAACTCCGTGCGTGTGGGCAACACGCCCGATACGCCGAGCCCCACCGGCACGGTCAATCGCGTGGTCAAGGGCGTGACGATTCACCCCTTCACCGCTTAATCGTGTCCCTCTGTAAGGGCGCCCGTCCGCTCATAACGGCGGGCGGGCGCTTTTTGTTTTACCTGAGCTGGGTATAGCATCACCACAATCAACTGCTTTAAAGCAAGGAGTGCATATGAGCACGTACGCAATTAAGGCTGACAAGTTCTTCTTGCCGGCAGGCCCGCAACTGGGCGGCTATCTTATGGTCGAGGATGGCGTTTTTGTCGCCTGGCAGGCCGACGAGCCCTCTTGCGAGATTAAGGACTACACGGGATCGTGGATCGCACCGGGTATGGTCGATACTCACATCCATGGCTTCTACAACCACTCAACTACCGATGGCGATCCCGAGGGCATCGATATCAGCTCGACCGAGCTCGCCCGTCGCGGTACCACCAGCTGGCTGCCCACGACGTTCACCGATGGCGTCGAGCAGATCAAGGACGCCTGCGCTGCCATCGCTCAGGCGGACGAGGGTCGCGGCCCCGACTTCTGCGGTGCCCGCATTCAGGGCATCTACCTGGAGGGCCCCTTCTTTACCATGAAGCACGTGGGCGCGCAGAACCCCGCTTACCTCATCGATCCCTCTGAGGAGGTCTTCGATCAGTGGCAGGAGGCTGCGGGTGGTCGCATCGTTAAGAGCGCCATGGCGGCCGAGCGCGACGGTGCCGCTGCTTATGCGGCTGCTCTGAACGCCAAGGGTGTGGTGACCAGCATCGGTCACTCCGACGCCACCTACGATGAGTGCATCGCCGCCATCAACGCCGGTGCCAGCTGCTTTACGCATACCTATAACGGTCAGCGCGGGCTGCATCACCGTGAGCCCGGTGTCGTGGGCGCTGCCATGTCCACGCCCGAGACCTACGCCGAGATCATCTGTGACGGCAAGCACGTAAACCCTGCCGCCATCAAGGCGCTGCTGCAGGCAAAGGGCTGGCAGCACACGGTGCTCATCACCGACTGCCTGGGTTGCGGCGGCATGCCTGAGGGCAGCTACACCAGTGGTGGCATGGACGTCATCATGAAGGACAACCTGTGCTGGCTCGCCGACGGCAAGAGCATTGCCGGCTCGGTGCTCACGCTTGCCCAGGGCGTCAAGAACATCGTCGACTGGGGCATCGCCAGCGCCGATATCGCCATTCGCATGGCAACCGAGGTGCCGGCTCGCTCTGCGCACATCGAGGATAAGTGCGGCAGCATCATGCCGGGTCGCGACGCCGACTTTGTCGTGTTCGACCATGAGCTCACCCTCGTCGAGACGTATGTTGGCGGCCAGAGCGTCGGCAACGCCTTTACCGAGTAACGATAGAAAAAGACGGCGGGCCCGAATCTGCTCGGACCCGCCGTATGGGTTAAACGCTCAAAAGCACCTTTACAGTTACAGCTTGTTAGCGATCTTCTTTGCCGTGCGCTTGACGCCGGCCACCAGGCCTCCTGCAGGATGCTCCTTCTCGTAGGCTAGACGCTTCTCGCGCTTGGCATACTCTTCGACGATGATGTCGCCGTACTCGTCTTCGATCTTGTCGAAGAAGTCGACGGCGCCCTTAATTTCCTCAGCGGTCGGGTGTCCCTTTTGGACACCGCCGGTGAGTTTGAACGGCCCCCACGTATCAAAGCCGGGGCAGCCGTAGACACCCATAAAGATGGCCTGCCTCATGCGGCAGATGCCATCGATATCCTTGCCGTACCACTTGTTTTTGCCACCGTAGGTCATAAGGCCAAACACCTTGTCCTGCGGCTGCAGCACGTTCGTGAGCACGCGTGCCATATCTTTGTCGATCTCGGAGTAATAGATGCCCGTGGCGACGCCGATCAGATGATATTCGTGCAGGTCGGGGTACTCGTTTTTCCCGAGTGACTTCACGTCGAGGGTATCGATTTCGGGGTGCGCCTCGACGATGGCGTCCACGAGCTTTTTCGTATTGCCGTGGTGGCGTGAGGCGTAGAGGATGATGGTTCGCATAAGAAGGCCTTTCAGCTGTAATTGCATCAATGTCTGTATAGTACCCCGTTGCATGGCTGGGAAACCGGACGCATCGATGAACGTGCGGGTTTGTCCTTTGGTCAGGGCCGAGACGGGTACTTGCGAGCAAAAGCAGTTGTTCGAAAGGATGGGCAATGGAATACGCTCTCTCCAACGATTCGATTTCTATTAAGGTGTCCACGGCTGGTGGTTCGTTTACCTCGATTGAGGCTGGAGGTCGCGAGTACTTGTGGCAGGGCGATCCCGCCGTGTGGTCCGGCCAAGCACCGATTTGCTTCCCGATTTGCGGAGGCTTGCGCGACAACAGCGCCATGACGTTTGCCGGGCATCATGTAAAGCTCGCTCGCCACGGGTTTGCGCGCAAACAGGAGTGGAAGCTGCTGAGCCAAGGCGAAAACGAGCTGGTGATGTGCCTGGCTTCGGAGAATAACGCCGCGCTGCTGAGCGATTATCCGTATCCGTTTAAGCTTGTCGCTCGCTATACGCTCGAGGACGCTGCCGTGCGCGTCTCCTATGAGGTGACCAACGAGGGAACCGAGGACATGCCGTTCTTTATCGGCGGTCATCCCGGCTTTAGGTGTCCGCTCGATGAGGGCGAGGCCTATACGGACTACGAGTTGCGCTTTGAGAAGGACGAGGCTGCGGAGCTTTGCACTGCCGTCCCCTCGACTGGCCTGATTGACGTGACCAATCGCTCCAAGAACCCCATGGTGGGAAAGACACTGCCTCTGTCGCATGAGCTCTTCGATTTTGCGGAGACCATCTTTGATGTGCTCGAGAGCCGTCAGGTCACGCTTTCCAAGAAGGGGGAGGACAAGGGCGTTCGCCTGAGCTTTGAGGGCTTTCCGTATCTCATTGTGTGGAGTAAGCCCGAGGGCGATTTTGTGGCGGTTGAGCCCTGGGGCGGCCTTTCGACCTGTTCCGATGAGGACGACGTACTTGAGCATAAGCGCGGCTGCCTTGTCGCTAAGCCCAAGGAGACCGTCGTTCGCTCGTTCACGATTGAGATTCTGTAGTCGCATGTAGCCAATTCGTTTTGCAAGGCATAAGGAGCCTGCGAGATAAGGAGCTAGAAATGATCCTCACCGTTACGATGAACCCGTCCGTCGATACGCGCTATCAGCTCGATGAGCTCGTCATTGACGACGTAAACCGTGTGACGCCCGAAAAGACCGCCGGCGGCAAGGGCCTTAACGTAGCCCGCGTCCTTGGTCAGCTGGGCGACGATGTTGTGGCAACCGGCCTGCTTGGTGGTCATATGGGCGCCTATATGGCCGAGCTCATGGATGCCAACGGCATTAAGAATGATTTTGTGCCCATCAAGGGCGAGACTCGCATCTGTCTCAATATCCTTCATGCTGGCAACCAGACCGAGTTGCTCGAGAGCGGCCCGACGATTGCCCCCGAGGAACTCGATGCCTTTAGCGCCAAGTTCGCCGAGCTTGCGAGCAAGGCCGATGTCGTTACCATCTCGGGTTCGCTGCCCCGCGGCGTCGAGGCGGACTACTACGCCAAGATCACGGGCATTGCCGAGAACGCCGGCGCCAAGGTGCTGCTCGATACCTCGGGTGCCTCGCTTGAGGCTGCGCTCAAGTCTGAGGTCAAGCCTGAGCTGGTTAAGCCTAACCTGACCGAAATTAACGGCCTTCTGGGCACGAGCTTTACCACCGACGATGTGGACGAGCTCCGTTCCGCGCTCGCCTCTGACGCCCGCTTCTCCGATATCCCCTGGGTCGTCGTGTCCATGGGCGCTGCCGGCTCCGTTGGCTTCCACAATGGTCGTGCGTTCCGCGCAAAGACCCCCGATATCCCCGCCGTTAACGCTACGGGCTCTGGCGATTCGACCATTGCCGGCTTCGCACATGCGATTGCTGCCGGAGCCGACGACGAGACGGTGCTGCGTACCGCCAACACCTGCGGCAAGCTCAATGCCATGGATCCCATGACTGGCCACTTGGTTATGGATCGTTGGGACGAGGTTTACAACGGCGTTGTCGTGACCGAGCTGTAGGAGCTTGTGCTGCGGCCCCGGCATCGGTTGCCAGCTCATGTCGACGACAAGTGCAGTAGCATTATGCCGGGGCGCGACGCCGACACTGTCGTGTTCAATCCCGACCTTACCCTGGTCGAGACGCATGTGGGTGGCAACAGCGTCGGTAATGCGTTTGCCGAGTAGCCGCCAAAGAAACGATCCGAGAGGGGATTTAGATGATTTACGGTGCATTGGGCGATATCGAGGAGTACCGTGGAATGCTCAAGGGCCTCGACGTGCTGATCGATTGGCTCGAGGAGAACGATCCGGCGAAGCTCGAGGTCGGCAGCCATCCGATTCTGGGCGACAAGGTCTTTGCGAACGTCATGGCTCCCACGACGCGTCCCGAGGCCGAGGCTCACTATGAGACGCATCAGCGCTATCACGACCTGCAGATCGACGTCGAGGGTCGCGAGGCCTTTAAGGTTGCCACGGGCAGCCTGACGCTGGTTCAGGAGTTTGACGAGAAGGACGACTACGATCTGGTCGATTCCGACGCCTCGATCGCCGGCGATCTTGCTGACGACAAGTTTGCGCTGTTTGTTGCCGGCGAGCCTCACATGCCCACGCTCGAGTTCCCGGGCGATGGCGCGCAGCCGGTCAAGAAGATCTGCTTTAAGCTGCTTGCAGACGCTTACTGGGAGGAGTAACGAGCCGCTCGGCTGAGCTGTTCGTTTTGCGAGCGTTATCCCTTGGAGGAACGCGCTTGGGCCCCGCTGATCGCGGTTCCTTTGGGGATTGCGGTTGGCGGGGCTTTTGTTGAGTAGGAGAGTTTCCGGCGGCGTTGTGCTTGGATTGGCGGAAGCGCGCCCGAAATCAGCAACAAAAAAGCCGCCCGAAGGCGGCTATCTTGTGCAATGGAGCCAGCGACCGGGCTCGAACCGGTGACCCCCGCTTTACGAGAGCGGTGCTCTACCAACTGAGCTACGCTGGCGGCCATGTGATGGCGCAACTGAGGCGTCAACGGCTGTCTATGATACGGGACATCGCAAATCCGCGCAAGTGTTCTGACGGCTTTTCTCACTTTAAATGCACTAATATTGGAGACGCGATGTCTTGCTCTTACGGGTCTCAAACAGAATGGGGCAGCGATGACTCAACCCAAGATTCTTCTCGCACGCATCGACGACCGTTTCATTTACGGACAAGACGTTGAGCTGTGGAACGAAGCCGTGGGTTCCAACCTTGTCCTAATCGTCAACGATGAGATCGCGGCAGATTCGCGCCAATGGGCACCCATGAGGGTGGCGGCGCCAGAAGGCGTTTGGACGCGGTTTTTCTCGGTGCAAAGGACCATCGACGTCATTCATACCGCAACGCCTCGCCAATTGATTCTGATCATGGTGGCCTCACCCTCCGATGCGCTCGCGCTGGTTAAGGGCGGTGTGCCGATCACCAAGATCAGCATTGGTCATATGCAGGCAGGGGAGGGCAAGCGTCCCGCAACGCCCGCAGTTGCCGTAGACGACACAGACGTCGCTGTTCTCAGAGAGCTGCAAAAGTTCGGCATAGAACTAGAAATCCGCTATCTCCCCAGTTCCGCCCCCGACCCCATCGGCAATCTGTTCAACTGATCCCTTGGGGACGGAGGAAAACGGATCATTTTGCCTTCGTAGGGGATCTGTGTGGCGCTGTCCGCCAAAACTATGCCGGTTTACTACGATGAATTGCTTATCGCCGAGCATGCCAAATTTGCAGAGAATAAAACCGCAGGTAGACGAGTTGCTAATTTTTTATAAACCAGCGCGTGGTCGGACATAGTGGGTTCATCGTAGTAATTCGGCATAGTTTTGTTATGTCACCAATTCGGTGGCATCGAAAAGAAGGATTTAGGCATGAAGCAGCGCCCGTCGGCAGTGGTGCCGGCGGGCGCTGCTGTGCGATATGTTGCGTTGTGGGCTTAGTGCCTCATAAAGTGGTATTCGATCACATTGCTGTAGGGGTGACCCGGGCCCACAATGCCCTGCGGGAACAGCGGCTGGTGCGGTGTGTCGGGGTACATCTCTGCCTCGAGGGCAAAGCCAGCGCCCCAGCCATAGTTGGCATCGTCCTTGGCGTGCTCGTCGCCCAGCCAGTTGCCGGTGTAGAGCTGCACGCCCGGGGCGGTGGTGTAGTAATCCAACTCACGACCGGTCCACATCTCCTCGACGTGCATCGCGCGGCGCAGATTACGGCCGTACTGATAGCCATCGATGCACAGGCAGTGGTCGTAGCCACGGGCCTGCTTAATCTGCGGGTCGTCGGCTTCCATGCCGGGCGCGACGGGGTGCAGCTCACGGAAGTCAAACGGCGTGCCCTCGACCGGAGCGATTTCACCGGTGGGGATATTCTGCTCGTTGATGGGCAGGTAGTGGGCAGCGTTAGCAACAAAGAAGTGCTCGCAGTCCATGCCGGCGTTATGGCCGGCAAGGTTAAAGTACGTGTGGTTGGTCATGGACACGTACGTGGCGCAGTCGCTCTCGCAGCCATATTCGATACGGAAACAGCCGGTACGCGTCACGGTAAACACGGCTGTAAAGGTGCGGTTGCCGGGAAGGCCCAGCTCGCCATCCTCAAGCGAGGTGGTCATGCGCACGGCATTGTGGACCTCGTCGAGCTCAACGTCCCACACGCGCTTGTGCAGGCCGTGCTCAAGATCGCTGTGTAGGTTGTTGGCGCCTTCGTTGGCCGGCATATGCCAGTCCGTGCCGGCGATGGTGATCGTGGCATCTGCAGTGCGGTTGGCCACAGGCCCGATGGTTGCGCCAAAGCAGGCGGGGTTGTCAAAGTAATCCTCGAGCTTATCGAAGCCCAGCACCACATCGCGCACGTTGCCGGGAATGTCGGGCACATCGATACCCAGCACGGTGGCGCCATAGTCCATAATGCGAACGCAGATCTCGGGCCCGTTGAGGGTGTAACGATGAACGGGGGTACCGCACGGCGCGGTGCCGAAAAGCTCGGAAGTGATCATTTGGTTCCTAACATCGAGGTATTTCCGACAAACTGTAGCGCGAACAGGCGAGATTATCACTACACCCCACTAAAGCAGGGGTATTTTTCTCAAAAAAGTGATGATTGGAGCTGTGCGGGCGTTCATTTTTGACGCGCGCGAGTCTGATACAATTTGTTCGTTATTGTTTGAATGATATGCACGCATAGAACGGCGACGATTCATCGTGATTAAGGCAGAGCGACAGGATAAGGTTCGTCAGCTGCTCGAAGAGCAGGGCACGGTTTCGGTCAAGGAGATTTCGGATGCGCTGGGCGTTTCGGATATGACGATTCGCCGCGACCTCGAAGAACTTGCGAGCCTGGGCGAGATCGAGCGCGTGCACGGTGGCGCCCGTAGCGCACAGGGACGTCCCCATGCTATGTTGCGCCATGAGTATTCGCACAGCGAAAAGCGCACTAAGCATGCCGAGGAAAAGCTGCAGATTGCGCGCCGTGCCGTGGAGCTTATCGAGGAGGGCTCGACCATCTTTTTGGGTACGGGCACTACGGTGGAACAGATGGCCTCGATGCTGCCGGCGTGTCGCCTGCGCATTGTGACCAACTCGCTTTCGGTGTTTAACCTGCTCGAGTCGCGCGAAGACTGCGACCTGTGCCTCGTGGGCGGTATGTACCGTCGCCGCACCGCCGCTTTTGTGGGGCCAACGGCCGAGGATACCCTGCGTGCGTTGGGCATCGACGCGGCGTTTATCGGCGCCAACGGCATTCTGGATGGCGACGTATCTACGTCCAACATGGACGAGGGCCGTATCCAGCAGCTCGCCTTTAGCAAGGCCGACTCACGCTATCTGATCGCCGATTCCAGCAAGATCGGCAAGCGCGACTTCTACACCTTCTGTCGCTTGGACAGCCTGGATGCCGTGGTGTGCGAGCCGGGCATCGCCGCCGAGAATCGTGCCGCCATCGAGGAACACACGCAGGTCATCTGCTAGCTAACGCTATGGGATTGCCAACAGGCGATGCGGGAGGACTTTTACCTCCTGTCATTGTGGAAACCAGCGCGTCAGCGCTACGCAATATGACGCGCAAATGAGGACCCCATAATCAAATCGTCTCAACCTGTAACATCTAGACGTCCAAAACCGGTCTTAGTGTTACAGATTGAGACAATTCGGCGGGGTCTACCTTGTTTGTCTCGATCTGTAACGGTTAGGACTTAAAAACTCGGCTACGTGTTACAGATCGAGACAAAAGAAAAAGAACATTAGGACTTGAAAATAAAGTTTTGATAAGGGATTCGCCCAGTTAAGACGGTGCGGCAGACAATTGAGATTAGTTTGCCTCCGGAGTCGTAAGCATAATGAGTCAGTTCGATGACCGGAAGTTTTGCAACACCATAATTACTGGCTTCGGAATCGCTAAGCTGACGTGCTCTATAGCTTTCCCTAACAGATTGGATAGACTTGGACAAGTCGTCCATGATTCTGCTAAATGCCTGAAAATCTAACTGGTTATTCGGAACGCGCGACTTTGAAATGAAGAACGTATCAGCGCCTATGAAGCTGCCTTCAAGTTCGTAGGTCAATTCAAGACGCTGAACTTCATCGCGACTTTGACATCCAAATTGTTGGAGCATCATTACGGAAATTGGACGACCTGATGTGAGGCCGCCGAAATGTTTGGTGATGGCATCCGGATCAACGCCATCGCAATGGCTTGCAAAGTCAAAGTCTAAAAGTGAATTGAGCTCGCTAACGCGTTTCGGTGCAACAAACGACCCCTTACCTTGGATTCGATAGATACTTCCACGACGCTCCAGCTCACTCATGGCAAGTCGGACGGTTGTTCTGCTTACGGCGTATTCGTCGCAGAGTTCCATTTCTGTTGGAAGTTTATCGTCTGCTTGATATTCATCGACGATCTGCTTGAGCAGCGCGTCGGTGAGCTGTAAATAGAGTGGCCGTTTTTCGTGTGTATCGAGCATTAGAGCCTCAGTTTGCATGTTGGTTATACCTGATGGTTGCCTCAGTCGGGATGTAACGTGGGCAAGGTAACCTTAACGTATCACAGAGCGGCTCAGCATGACGATCTGATGCCTGTATCCACGAAGGGCTTGTCCGAGCGTGAAGATATTCTGGGGCAGGCAAATACCGTTCATGGAGTCCCCGATATGTTGGAGGTCAGCACCGGCTGCTTTTGCTGCAAGGCCTATTTTCTTAATGGTCTCGCTGTCGCAGGAGTCTTGACTCGTCCCGTTCGCCGCCATGACGAGAACCTTCTCTTCAATTGACTTGCCTACGTTGTGGGATCGTACAAAGTCTACGATGGCGCGCAGGTCTGCTTCTTGGAAGCAAGGGACGGTGTAGGGGGCTGGCACGAGAAGGATATCGACGCCGAGGTCAACAAACTTGCGCGCAATTTCGAGCGTCATGACAGGTTCCGCAACGCCCGCTCCATGCATTTTTCCGGCTATGACCAGGCCATTGAAATGCTCTTTGGAGAGTTTAATCGAATGGGCGATTGCATCGTTGGAGACGCCGGTTCCAGGGTTGCCCGTCAGGCAGATAAAATCAAATCCGAGTTCGTTAGCCTTTTCTAAGGTCTTGGGAGAGACGCGACGACCCATGGGGATTTCCGTTCGGGATTCAGACATCTCTGCCTCGTTATCAACTGGCTCCAGATTGACGCCAATGGGCCTTCCGCATGCTCGCTTCACCCAAGTGACCGGGTTTTCATTGAGATCATCTGGAATACCGGCAATAACTGGATCGAACACATCGAGCGCGTTAAACAGAAGCAGGTCGGCACCTGCGGCACGTTCGATTTCTGCATTAGTAACGCCGCCGAGAAATTGGGAAGAGGGTACGTTTTCCGCCATGATGGTACGTCCCTCGGAAGCCAGAATTGCCTGTTTTAGATCCATGGGTGACGTGGCGGCAAAATCGGATGCGGACATGTTCAGTAATCGTTTGGGCATTGTTACTTCCTTTGACTAGAACGACAGGCTTGTGACATTGTCTCTAATATTGTTACAACAATATATTCAATATGTTATATCCAATCGGTGAACGGTTGCAAACTTATTGTACTGCTCGGAAAAAAATAGCCTTTAGCTGGGAAAACATTATATTAATCAACTACTGTTCACCGAATAAGTATTTGAATTCTTGACATATCGACAAAGCGGAAAAAGAATTGGTTATGACAAATCGCGCAAATGATATTACATTTCGCACAAGAACGTATTCACTTACATAAGTGGATACAAACGGGGACGACGACGGTTGAGTCCGGATAAATCGTTGTGTGCCCGGGAATCATGAAAGGATGTGTTATGGACGCTATCGTCAAATTCCTTGAAAAACACCAGCCCCTCTTCGACAAAATCTCGAGGAACATTTATCTGGTGGCGATTAAGGATGGCTTTCTCTCGAATATGCCAATTGTGCTGTTCTCGAGCCTGTTCCTTCTTCTTTCGACGCTCCCTGCCTATGTAGGCATCACGCTTCCGTCTGAGGTGCTGGATTTCTTCAATAAAATCTATGCATATACCATGGGACTTCTTGGCATTATGGTGGCCGGCACCACGGCGAGCTCACTTGCCATGTCGATGAACCGTCGCATGCCTTCGGGTAAATCTCTCAACCCCACCTCGTGCATGGTTTGTGCCATGTGCGGCATGCTCTTGCTATCGGTGACGAACGATGTTGTCTCGATTGGCGGAGCAGATACATCTGTTTTTGAAACCGGCTATATGGGAACCAAGGGTTTTCTCGCTGCGTTCGTAGCCGCATTCTTGACCGTTAATATCTATAAGGTGTGCATTAGCCATAATGTGACGATCAAGCTCCCCAAAGAGGTCCCTGGCTCTATTGCGCAGAGTTTTCGCGATATCTTTGCATTTGGGTTTTCGATCCTTGCGTGCGCTTTTATCGATCTTGCGAGCCGCAAGCTGCTTGCTGTGCCGTTCGCCAATTTGGTATCCGCTCTCATCTCGCCGCTGTTCTCCGCGGTTGACACCTATCCTGGCATGGCGCTTATCGAAGGCGCGGTCGCACTTTTCCAATTTATGGGTATCCACGGTGCTTCGGTTGTCATGAGTCCGATCAATGCTGCGCTCTACGGCAATACCGTTACCAATCTTGAGGTTTTCCAAGCAGGTGGACACCCGTCAATTGCTCTCACGCAGGACTTTACAAGCTTCATCGGCGGTCTGGGCGGTTCTGGCTGCACGTTCATCGTTCCTATTATCCTGATCATGTTTATGCGCTCCAAGCAGCTTAAAGCCATGGGCAAGGCATCGATTATCCCGGTGATTTTTGGAGTTAACGAGCCCGTTATCTTCGGTATGCCGATTGTTCTCAATCCCTATATGTTCGTGCCCTTCCTAGTGGCTCCTATGGTCAACGCCATTATCGGTAAATTTTTCATTGACGTCATTGGAATGAACGCCCCCATGTATACCATGCCGTGGGCGCTTCCCGGCCCAATCGGTGCATTCCTCACCACGGGTCTCGATCTGCGTTCTCTCGTATTGATGGCAGTGCTGTTGGTCGTTGACTTTGTGATTTACTATCCGTTCTGCAAGGCGTATGACCATCAGCTTTGTTTGGAAGAGTCTGCAAAGGAGACTGCAGGAACCTCGGATGCAGATGCTATTGCCGCACAGGAAAATGTCGCAAAAGCTCTCGAGGCGGTAAAGGACAAGGCGGAGCAGATCCGCGTGCTTGTGCTTTGCCAGGGTGCCGGCACTTCGACTCTCTTGGCAAATGCTCTTCGCGAAGGTGCCGCTGCTAAGGGTATCGATCTGGTTTCTCAGTCCGGTGCGTACGGAAGCCACTATGAGACGATGGATCAGTACAACGTGATTGTTCTGGCACCCCAGGCACGCATGTACTATGACGCTATGAAGGCCGATACCGATCGCCTTGGAATTAAACTGCTCACCACAAGGGGCAAGGAGTATATCGACCTTACCAACGATCCCGAAGGTGCAATTGACTGGATCGTTCAGGAGCTGGCCAAATAGTGGATGCACTCCGTCGTTGATTCGTCGGTGTATAGTACGGCCCTGCAGCTTATTGAGCTGCGGGGCCGTATTTCGTTGAGTATCTAATTGAGACAATGAGCGCAACCGTCGTGAGATCGCATTGGCGCTCTCCGAGTCACCGACAAGCTGACTTTCATCTATGTGACCAATTCGCTTTCGGCCTTTAGCCTGCTCGAGGCGCGCGAGGATTGCGAGCTGTGCCTGGTGGGCGGCATGTACCGCCGCCGCACCGCCGCCTTTGTGGGGCCCACGGCCGAGGATACCCTGCGCGCGCTGGGCATCGATGCGGCGTTTATCGGCGCCAACGGTATTCTGGACGGCGACGTGTCCACGTCCAACATGGACGAGGGCCGCATCCAGCAGCTCGCCTTTAGCAAGGTCGATACGCGCTATCTGATTGCCGACTCCAGCAGGATCGGCAGGCGATACATCTGCCCCCCTGCCGGCGCGGGGGTACCGCTTTACAATGACGCGCAAATAACTTTGAGCAACAAGGATGAGGCTATTCTGAGATATGACTAGACTCCGTATTTCGTCTTTATGTCCCTTGAGAATGAATCATAGTCTTCATAGAGCCCCTCTTTGCTTTCATCCTCGGCGTGGTTTATACGTTCAAGGAGCTTATCCTTTGGAGCCTCTTTTGTTATTGCGGCCTCGCTATCGGGTATTGTGGATTGCAAGAATAGTTCTAGAGCATGGACGTCTTTGAGTATGTAGCCTGTCGAACGACCCGCTCCTGTTTTTTCGATTGCGCTGCAACTAACAAGCTGACCGAGGGTTCGTTTAACGGTGACCTCGCTGATATCGGGGCAGTTGGATCGGATGTCGGATTTCTTAATGACGCCGGGTCTCTGTTGAAATAGAACGGCGATGCGCGCTTGCTTCGACATGGGACGAGTGCTTGATTCAATTAAGGTACGCTGCTCGAGCTGTCGGTAGGCGGCCAGGGTTGTTCCGAGCATGAAACGGATAAAGGGTACTTCGGTGTTTTGATTTTCATTCCATCCAGTGGAGCTTGCAGCGAGAGCGTTGTAGTAAAGCGCTTTGTTGTCTTCAATAAGTCGTTCGATGCTGATGTAACGCGCAACGTCGTATCCAGTCTTTTCGAGCAGCAGCGTTGTAAGGAGCCGGCTCATCCTGCCATTGCCATCGTTGAAGGGATGAATGCTAACAAAATCGAAGATAAAGCGGAGCGATATAAGGAGGGGATCGCAAACTTGGCGAGATAAAGCATCGTTGAGGGACTGGCAGACTTCTTTAATAAGTCCCGGGGTTGCTAGGGCCGAAGGGGGCCTAAAGCGCACAAATCGATTTCCTTGATCGTCAATGGAGACGATTTCGTTATCGCTATCTTTCCAATGGCCTCCATACGAGATTGCCGTGTGCGCCATGAGGTCACGATGCAACTGCAGAATGACCGATGGCGTTACGGGAATGGAATCGTGTTGCTCGTGAATAAGCGACAGCACATCTCGGTATCCAGCAATTTCTTCCTCTGCGCGGGAGCTTGGCTTGGCGGAATACGCCATGATCGCTTTGAGTCTTTTTTGGGTGGTAACAATTCCTTCAAGTCCGTTGGAGGACCGGGTGCTTTGGATCTTAGCCTCCTCCATTAGGGACGATAGAAGCTCGGGTTTGACTTGACTCAGAGCAAGCTGACGGCCTTTATGCTCGCGTATCGAGAGGAGGAGGTTGGTGATTGGAGTTGCTTCGAGTTCCGCTGGGACTGTGGTGTAATCGAACTGGCGCATGCGGCTCCTTTCGGTATCACGAACATACTTTCGATATCATAATATCATTAAATGATACCGAAAGTATGTTCGTGATACCGAAAACTAGAAACCATGCTTTATAACTGCTTGGAAAGTTCGGATTTGACTATCTTATTGTCTCGATCTCTAACAGTTAGACGGTTAAAAGTGGGCTACGTGTTACAGATTGAGATCTTTCAGCCCTGGTCGCCCGTTCGTCTAAATCTATAACAGTTAGGATTGACAATCCCTGCTAGATGTTACAGATCGAGATAAACGGCCCGCACGGGCCGAACCAAAACAAAAAGGCCGCATGCGAACCCGTGGAGGGATTCGCATGCGGCCGACAGGGGGTATGCGGCTTGAATTAGGCCATGAGCAGGCCGGTCTCCGCGACGTTCTTGTACCAGTACGCGCTCGCCTTGGGATAGCGCTTCTGGGTCTCAAAGTCGATGTAGAACAGGCCATAGCGCTTGTTATAGCCGTTGGTCCAGGAGAACTGATCCTGCAACGACCACACAAAGTAACCGTCGACGTTCACGCCGCCGTCGATTGCCTTGAGGATCCACGCGAGATGCTGACGCATGTAGTCGATACGAGGGGCGTCGTCGATAAAGCCATCCTCGAAGTCGTCCTTATAGCCCATGCCGTTCTCGGTGATGTAGATCTTCTTGTAGTTGGGGTAATCGTTCTTAATGCGGAGCAGCAGGTCGTAGAGGCCCTCGGGATAGATGATCCAGTCCCAATCGGTGGTGGGTATGCCTTCGCGCACGCATGACTCGCCCACGCCCTTGAGGAACCAGCGTGAGGAGCCCTTGTCGCCGGTGCCATTGTGGTTGATGTCGTTTTCGCCCTCGGCGGCACGCAGGAACTGGCACTTGTAGGTGTTGACGCCCAGGCAATCGTTGTAGGGGAGTGCGGCGGTCAGCGCGGCGATGTCCTCGTCGCGGACGTCGAGCTCGCCGCCGGCGATATGAGCCAGCTTGGTCGCAGCCTCCATGGTATCGGCTGCATAGTGGCCGCGGAAGGTGGCGTCGAGAACCCAGCGGTTGTTGATGACGTCGGCCATGCGGGCCGCCTCGCAGTCGGCAGCGCTGTTGGGGTCGAGGGGATACTTGGGCTCCAGGTTCTGGACAATGCCGATCTCGCCCTCAAAGCCGCCCTCATGGAAGGCGACGACGGCCTTGGCGTGGGCCACCATCATGTTGTGCATGAGCTGGAAGGCCTTGTCCAGGCGATACTTCTCGCCGTGCGGCCAGTTGCCGACGATAAAGCTGCCCTCGGCGGTCGCGGGAATCTCGTTAAAGGTAAACCAGTGCTTGACCTCGGTGAACTCGGCAAAGCAGAACTTGGCGTACTCGACAAAGGCATCGATGGTCGTGCGCGTCAGGAAGCCCTCGCCGTCGTTCTGGTAAAAGGCCTCGGGCGTATCAAAGTGATCGAGCGTGACATAGGGGATAACGTCTGCTTTATTGCAGGTGGCAAAAAGCTCGTGATAGAAGGCAACACCCTCGGGGTTGATTTCTCCGGTGCCGTTGGGGAAGATACGGCTCCAGGCGATGGAGACGCGAATGCCGTTAATGCCGAAGCGCTGGCACAGGTCGATATCGACCGGGTACTTGTTGTAGAAATCGCTTGCGGGATCGGGGGAGAAGCGACCCTGGGCAGCCAGGAAATCGTCCCAGGGCACTTTGCCCTTGCCGTGTGTGCGGGTCTCGCCCTCAACCTGGTAAGCAGCGGTGGCGCCGCCAAACACAAAGCCGTCGGGGAACTGCATGGGGTTGGTCATGAGTCATCCTTTCTGTGGGATACGAATAGGGAGAGGTGCCCGAACTGGGGATCCGGGCACCAACAGAGGGAGGAACTAGTCGAGGTTCTCGCGGAGCCACTTGATGGCGCCAGCGGGGTCGCGGGTAAGGTCGATATATTCCTTACCGCGGGGAGCGAGCAGCTTAATGCCCAGGCGATCGGTGTCGGCCTTCATGTCGTTGTAGTAGCTACGAACCTGCGGGGCGAGCACGATGACGTCGTACTGATCCATGATGGCAGTGTGCTGGCCATAAGCGCCTGCGGAGGAAGCAATGTTCTCTCCGGTCTGCGCGGCACCTTCCTTGATGGCATTGGCGAGCATGGCAGAGGTGCCGGCGCCGGCGCACAGGACGAGGACCTTCAGGCCGTCGACATCCTTCTTGGCGGATACATCGGCAGCGGGCTCGGACTGGTCGGCAACAGGCTTGCTGTCGGCGGCAGCGGCGGTCGGCTCGACGGAAGCGGTGGCCTGCTCGACAGCGGGCGCAGAGGCGTTGGCGGCGATGGAAGCGGCACCATCGGACTCGAGACCCAGCTCGGCGGCGCGCTCGGCCTCCTGGTCACAGAGCAACTTATCGTATGCCTTTAAGAACGGCAGGTAGATGATGGCGTCCAGCAAGATGATGATTGCGACAAACACCAGGGCGATAAGCTGGAAGTTTGTGGTGATGAAGATGCCGATGGGGGCAGGAGTAGCCCAAGGCACCACGAAGGAGAAGCCGTTCATGCCCACGTTATCGATAAAGAACTTGGCAACACTCACATTGACGCAGCCGGCGGCAACAAAGGGGATGAGCATGTAGGGGTTAAGGATCATCGGCGCGCCAAAGAGCAGCGGTTCGTTGACGGCGAAGGCAACAGGAACAATCGAGGCCTTACCGACGGCTTTGAGCTGCTTGGACTTCATAAAGAGAATCAGCAGAAGCGGCACGATGAACGTGGCGCCGGTGCCGCCGAACTCACCCACGAGCGACATGTTAAAGGTGAGGGAATGGGCGGGGTGACCACCGGCCAGCAGAACCTGCAGGTTCTCGGCCTGGTTGGCAAGACGGATGGGGTCGATGCCCGGCTGGACGATCGAAGGACCGTGGACGCCGATGAACCAGAAGAACGCGGTGGCCGCCTGAATAAGGATAAGGCCAGGATAGGTTTCTGCAGCGGTAAAGAGCGGGGAGAGCAGTTTGATAAGCAGCTCGGAGAACGGAACGCCCATGAGGTTGCGCACGACGACATCGATGATGCCGCAGATGATGACGGCGCCGCCAAAGGGGATGATGTCGCGGAAGTTCTGAGCGATGGCGCCCGGGACCTCCTTGGGCAGCTTAATGGTCAGATCGCGCGAGACACAGAATTTGTAGACCCACACGGTAATGAACGCGGCGATATAGGCCGAGAACAGACCACGCGTGCCCATGCTGGTGCAGTCGAAGACCGAAAGTTCGGAGCCGTTGAGCTTGGTGGTGAACTGCGTGACTGCGAGCAGCAGCATGCTGCACTGGGCGGCCACCATGGTGGAACCGTCGTTGAGCACTTTGCCGGCGGGCATGCGACGGTTCATGGAAGCCGTAAAGTTCTTGGCGGTGGTGCCGGCAACCATGATGCCCATGACGCCCATGGTGAAGTTATACAGCTTGTTGCACCAGTCGATGAGCGGCTGGGGCAGCGTGATGCCAACTACGCCGGGAAGCGTGGCGATCAGCAGAAAGATCGAAGAGGTAAGGACGATGGGCATGCACCCAAGGAATCCGTCTTTGATGGCCTGGAGGTAGACGTTCCTCGAGATCTTCTCAAAGAACGGTTGATGCTTCTCGAGCATCTTTACGATGGCGTCCATAGAGCTCCTTTGCTACTTGATGCGCGATGCATGTGGATGGAACTGGTCGTCGATGGATGGTCAGGACTGCCCGGAAGCCTTCCTGCTTAAGGAAGGCATTGCGAAATGACAACGTTGTCATTTCGTTAATGACAACGTAAGACATTTTTGGAAGAGCAACAAGGATATACGGGCGAGCGGTCGATATTGTCCGGTGAATGGTTGATTTATCAGTCAGGCAGGTAGTGTATGCTAGAACGCAAAAAACAAGCGATAGAGAACCGAGTGGAGAAGCAGTGGCAACGATGGACAAGAAAAACGTCTCGATGAACGATGTGGCGATTGCCGCGGGTGTTTCTCTCAAGACGGTGTCGCGCGTGATCAACGAGCCCGATAGCGTGCGAGAGTCGACACGCGATAGGGTCCATGCTGCCATGGAGACGCTTGGGTTCCGGGCGAACTTTGCCGCGCGTTCACTCAAGTTGGGCCGTTACGGGTGCATCGGCGTGGTGATGTTCCACTTGTCGGGCGGCGCCGTGGACATGATTGACGGTATCGCCGATGCCGCCGAAGAGCGAGGCTTTGCGCTCACGATGATTAAGAAGCGGGCGGGGGAGAAGATGACCCTTGCCGATGCGGTGCGCAGGATGTCGCGGCTACCTGTTGACGGCATGATCTTCAACCTGCGTCAGATGGTCGATGACTTTGATACCTTTGAGGCGCCGAAAGACCTCAAGACGGTGATTATCACACCGATGGAACATCCTACCTGCTCCACCGTCAGTGACGACCAAGAGGGCGGCGCGTGCATGGCGTGCGAGTACTTCTTGAACCACGGGCATAAAAACGTGTACTTCGTCTCTGGTAAGAAAGAGTCGTTGTCGAGCCAGTGCCGTATGAAAGGTTGGCGTGCGGCACTCGAGGCGCGTGGCATTGAGCCGCCCGAGCCTCTGCAAGGCGATTGGAATGCGGATAGTGGCTATGCCGCGGGCCTTGTGCTTGCCGATAAGCCCGATTGCACGGCGGTCCTCGCTGCTAACGACTGCATGGCAAACGGCGTGATGATGGCTCTACGAGACAAAGGGCTCAGTGTGCCCGACGACGTGTCCGTGATCGGCTTCGACGATGAGCTTTATAAGACGATTCCCAACTCGATTCTGACGTCGGTGAAATTTCGTCACCGCGAGCTGGGCATCCGTGCGCTCAATGAGGTCGTCGCAGGTCTGGAAGCCCCGAGCTCCAGAAGCCGTACGCTCGTCTCGGGCGTGTTGGTCGAGCGTTCCAGCGTAAAGGACTTGCGGGCGTAGACGTGCTCGGCCTATTCCGTTTGTCTCAATCTGTAACAGCTAGGACCCAAAAACTCGGCTAGATGTTACGGATCGAGATTTTTGGCCCGGCTTATTCCGTTTGTCTCGATCTGTAACAACTAGACGGTCAAAAGTGGTCTACATGTTACAGATTGAGATTTTCGGCTTGGCCTGTGCGTTCATCTCGATCTGTAACAGCTAGGACCGAAAAACTCGGCTAGATGTTACAGATTGAGATGAACAGGAGGACGGGTGCGGTCTAAACAAAATGGCCCGCGCATCACACATCGATGCACGGGCCATTTATTGTCTGCAAGCGGCAGGTGGTGTCAGCGTCTTATGCCTCGAGGTTTTCCTCGATCCAGGCGACGGCACCCTTGGGATCCTTAGTGAGGTCGATGTACTGTTTGCCCTTGGGCGACAGCAGCGTGATGCCCAGGCGGTCGGTGTCGGCCTTCATCTCGTTGTAATAGGTGCGAACCTGCGGAGCCAGGACGATGACGTTGTACTGGTCCATGATGGCGTAGTGGCTGCCGTAGGCACCGGCGTTGGCGGTAATGTCGATGCCCAGCTCGTCGGCGCCTTCCTTAAGCGCGTTGGCGAGCAGTGCAGAGGTGCCGGCGCCAGCGCACAGAACCAGAACCCTCAGATCCTTGCCCTTAAGGGCGGACGGAGCTGCGGAGGCCTCAGTGGCAGAAGCGGTCTCGACAACAGGAGCCTCAACGGCGGGGGCGGCAGCGGTCTTGACGGCCTTGGTCTCCTCGGCCTCTTCTTCGGCCAGGGTCTCGGCCTCCTGCTTGCACAGGACGTTGTCGTAGGCCTTGCAGAACGGGTAGTAGATCAAGAAGTCAACGACCAGCAGGACGACAACCAGGACCAGAGAGATCGGCTGGAAGTTGGTGTCGATGAAGGTGCCGATCGGTCCGGGGAGTGCCCACGGCATGGCATAGATAAAGCCGTTCATGCCCAAAAAGTCGATGAAGAACTTACCAATGAGGACGTTGGCCACGGGGGCAAACAGGAACGGGATCAGGAAGTACGGGTTGAGGATGATGGGCGCGGCGAACAGCAGCGGCTCGTTGACGGCGAACATCACGGGCACGACAGAGGCTTTGCCGACGGCCTTGAGCTGCTTGGAGCGCATAAAGAGCAGGAAGATGATCGGGACAATGAACGTGGCGCCGGTGCCGCCGAGTTCGCCGATGTAGTTACCGAAGTTTTCGGTCAGGGCGAGGGCGGGGTGACCGCCGGCCTGCAGCGTGGCGAGGTTGGTGGTGATGTTGCCAAACAGCGCGGCGTTGAGGGCAGGCTTAACGACCGAGGGGCCGTGGATGCCCATGAACCAGAACAGCGGGATCATGAACCAGATGAGGGCGAGGCCGGCGTAGGAATCGGCAGCGGCGAACAGCGGGCTCACCAGCGTGGAGATGACGTTGGCAAACGGGACGGCCAAGCAGGTGCGGCAGATAACGTCGATGACGGCGACAAACAGGATGGAGAAGCTGAAGGCGAAGATGTCGCGGAAGTTCTGGGCGATGGCGCCGGGGACTTCTTTGGGCAGCTTGATGGTGATGTCTCGCTTAATGCAGAAGGCATAGATGTTGACCGTGGCAAATGCGGCGACAAAGGAGCTCAGCAGGCCCTTGGTGCCCATGTTGTCGGTAAAGAACACCGAGACATCGGCGCCGTCGATCTTGGCACTCGTCTGGGTAACGGCCAAGATGAGCATAGCGCACATGGCGGCGACCATGGTGCTCGTGGCGTTGATGGCCTTGCCAGCAGGCATGCGGCGGTTCTTGGAGCCGGTCAGCGCGCTTGCGGTGGTGCCGGCGACCATGATGCCCACGACGCCCATCGTGAAGTTGTAAACCTTGTTGCAGAAGTTCACGACGTCGACGTTCCACCAGTCGGGCAGCGTAAAGCCGCCGACCGTGGCGACAACGCCCGGCAGGGTCGAAATAAGCAGGAAGACAGAAGAAGACAGGATGATGGGCATTGCTGCCAAAAAGCCGTCTTTAATGGCCTGAAGGTAGATGTTCTTAGAGACCTTGTCGAAGTACGGCTGACCTTTCTCCAAGAACTTAACGATCGATTCCATAGTTCACGCTCCTCTTTGCATGAAATCTTAATGGCATGGACGTTGAAAACCTATATGGTCTCCCGCTTGCTAAAAGCCCGGGTGCAGGCGGGGTCGGTCCCAGGGGGAGAGAGGGGAGCGGCTGGGTTTGTATCGCATAGGGCCGCTCCCTTCTCGGGGGAAAGCGAGGCGATGCGCTACTGCGCGTCCGCCATAGTGTCGGCGAGCTCCTTGTACCAGAGTGCCGACTGCTTGATGTAGCGTTTTTGCGTGTCGAAGTCGATGTAGAACAGGCCGTAGCGCTTGTTATAGCCATTGGCCCACGAGAACTGGTCCTGCAGGCTCCAGATAAAGTAGCCCTGGACGTCGACGCCCTCGGCGCGCGCCTGGAGCACCTTCTCCATGTGCTGGTCGACAAAGTCGATGCGCTCGGGATCGGCGACGATGCCGTTTGCGTCGGGCTCGGGGTCCTTGTGGCCCAGGCCATTTTCGGTGATATAGATGACGGGGAGGTTGGGATAGGTGGCGCTGATGTGCTTGAGCGTGTCGTAGAGGCCTTGCGGGTAGATGAGCCAATCCCAGTCGGTGGTGGGGATACCCGGCATATCGACCTGCTGCCCGACGCCCTTAAACTTAAAGCACGAGGTGCCCTTGTCTCCGGTGCCGTTAAAGCTGTTGGTTGACTCGCCATCGTAGGCGGCGATAAACGCCGACTGATAGTAGTTGAGGCCGAACATATCGTTGCGGGGCGCCGCCTTGGCGAGCTCCTCCATGTCGCTGTCCTCAACCGTAAGTGTGGCGTTGTTGGCACGCAGAATCTCGTTGATGAGTGAGAGGGTGCGCGCGGAGTAGTGACCCAGGAAGGCGCCGTCCATGATGAAGTCGGTGTAGAAGGCGTTGTACAGGTCGGCGGCGTGCTGGTCGGCGGGCGAGTCGGTGGCAGGATATGCCGGCGTCAGGACGTTGACCATGCCAATGCGTCCGCCCAGGTGCTCGGTCTCGTCAAGATCCTTATACAGGTTGACGGCGCGGGCGTGGGCAACGAGCTCGTTGTGCTGGCTCTGGATGCCGCTCGTCACATCAAAGTGATGGTTGGGCGGGAAGTTGCCTTGGATGTATTGGGAGTGCGAGAGGCTGATGAGCTCGTTGATGGTGAACCAATTTTTGACCTCGCGGAACTCGCGGAAGCAGAACTCGGCATAGCGCACATAGGCGTCGACGGTCTTGCGGTTGAGCCAGTCGCCCTGGTTGAACAGGGCGGCGGGGGAGTCAAAGTGATGCAGGGACACATAGGGCTCGACGCCATACTTTTTGCAGCAGGCGAACAGCTCGTGGTAGTGCTTAACGCCCTCGGAGAGGGGTTCGGCATCGTCGCCGTTGGGGAAGATGCGGGTCCAGGCGATGGACACACGAATGGCGTTGAGTCCATGCTCGGCAGAAAGGCGGATATCCTCCTCGTAGCGGTTGTAGAAATCACTGGCCGGGTCGGGCAAAAAGCGACCCTGGGCGACAAGGTAATCGTCCCACATGGTCTTACCCTTGCCTGCCACCTTCGTGGAACCTTCCGTTTGGTACGCGGCGGTTGCGGCGCCCCAAACAAAGCCCTTCGGCAGCTGCTGTACGCGGTTTAGCAAAGACATATGCATACACCCTCTCGTCTCGCTGTTCGATATTGTGCGTTTGCGCTCAGGAGGCTCCCTGGTTAGCGTTCAGCGGTGAAAAAGCCCGATAAACACTATCTTAAAATGATTAGAACCAAAATGAGCACGTGAACATTTGACAATGAGCACGTTAACATCCGGCTGGGATGTATAGAAATAAAACAACTTCAAACAGCCGCGAACGGTTGTATTTGTTCGGTAAGCGGTTTTGATTGACAGAAGTTTTCATGTTGTGGTATATGGCTCGGGTATCATGAGCACGTTATCAATGTATGTACGATGCGCCATGGGCGCGGGGAATAGTTGGGAAGCAGGTTAGCGTGGAAGGCATGGCTCAGCGGACAAGGAATGGTCGTTCGGCGAGCGCGGCAGAGGTTGCGGCGCTCGCTGGCGTGAGCCGCCAGACTGTGTCTCGCGTGGTCAACGGTATGCCCAACGTGACGGAAAAGACGCGCAAGCGTGTGCTGGCCGCCATGGAAGAGCTGGGCTTTCGTCCCAATTTTGCTGGAACGGCGTTGCGCGGCGGGTCGTATCGTTCTATTGGCCTGTGCATGTACAACATCACACGTGTCGGTAACCTGGCGACGCTCGAGGGTATCATGCAAGCGGCGCGCGAGCACGATTTTGCCGTCACTATGATCGAGATGGGCGGCGACAAGCCCTATGCACTTGCCGATGCCTCGCGCCGCATGGTCGAGCGACCCGTCGACGGCATGATTCTCAACATGAACCGCATGGCTCCCGATTTTGAGGAGTTTGTTCCCCAGCCGGGAGTGCGAACGGTCATCCTGTCCATGTATGCGCATCCGCGCTGCACGACGATCGACTCCGACCAGTATGGTTCGTGCGAGCTGTTGACCAATTATCTGCTGGAACATGGTCACTCGAATATGCGGTTTGTGGCGGGTCCGGAAAACTCGATTTCCTCGCGTTTTCGTGAGGCCGGTTGGCGCGATACGCTGGGTCGTGCTCATGTCGATGCCGCTCCGATGCTGCGTGGCGATTGGAGTGCGGACAGTGGGTACGCCATGGGCGAGCGGATTGCGGCCGAGGTGCTTGCCGGCGGGTCGCAGACGCCGACTGCCGTGCTTGCGGCAAATGACCAGATGGCGCTGGGCGTTATCGCCGCGCTCGAGAACGCGGGCCTGTCCGTGCCCGACGACGTGAGCGTGGTTGGTATCGACGACGCACTCGAGGGACTTGTTCCTCACAATCGGCTGACGACGCTGCGATTTGATTTGCGCGGTGTCGGTAAGCTTGCGTTTGAGGCGGCGATTGGAGAGAGCTCGTCTATCGAGGCGATTCATGTGCCGAGCACGCTGGTCGAACGCTCGACCGTTAGGGACATACGGGGTTAGGTCCTACTCCGTCTGTCTCGATTTGTAACAGGTAGACGGTCAAAAGCGGGCTACGTGTTACAGATTTAGATTCTTCGGAAAGAGCAATCCTGTTCGTCTCAATCTGTAACAGCTAGGACCCAAAAACTCGGCTAGATGTTACAGATTGAGACAAACGGACCCCGAACCGCCCAAAAAGGCCGGGGGCGGCGCGCCGTGTGACGTGCCGCCCCCGGCTGAGAAATGGGGACAGGTTATGTGGGCGGTGCAATTCCGCCAACCGCTCGTCGCAAGCCGCTAGTCCAGACGACGGGTCTGCGCCACGTGCTTATACCAGTATGCGCTTGCCTTGGGCGTGCGCTTCTGGGTTTCAAAGTCAACGTAGAAGAAGCCGTAACGCTTGTTGTAGCCATTGGTCCAGGAGAACTGATCCTGCAGGCTCCACAGGAAGTAGCCGCCTACGTTGACGCCAACCTCCATGGCCTTGAGCAACCAGCGCAGGTGCTGCTCGATGTAGTCGATGCGCGGCTGGTCGTCCACAAAACCGTCCTTGTAGGGGTCCTTGTAGCCCATGCCGTTTTCTGTAATGAAGATCTGCTTATAGTTGGGGTAGCGCTGCTTAATGTAGACGAGCAGATCGAACAGGCCCTCGGGATAGATGATCCAGTCCCAGTCGGTGGTGGGGATACCAGGCTTGTTCACATGCTCGCCAATACCCTTAACGCGCCAGCGGCCGGTGCCCTTCTCGCCCGTACCGTTGTGGTGCAGGTCGTTCTCGCCATCGTAAGCCTTCAAGAAGCGGCACTGGTAGTTGTTAACGCCCAGGTAGTCGTTGTAGAGCGCGGCCTCGCGCATAATCTCGAGGTCCTCGTCCAGGATCTCGATGGTGCCGCCTGAGACGGCAGCCAGGCGGTTGGCGCACTCGAGGGTGTCGGGGGCATAGTCGCCGCGGAAGGTGGCGTCGAGCAGAAACTGGTTCTGCAGCACGTGCTCGTTGTTGGCGGCTTTGATGTCGGCGGGGTCGTTCTCGTTGAGCGGATACTTAAACTCCAGCGACTGAATGACGCCGATCTTGCCCTTAAAGCCGCCGTTGTGGAAGGCCAGCACGGCCTTGGCGTGGGCGAGCATCATGTTGTGCTCGCACTGGAAGGCCTCGGCCAGATGCGCCTTGACGCCACCGGGGAAGGTGCCCTCAATGTAGGTGTTGGAGGCGTCGGCCCAGATCTCGTTAAAGGTGAACCAGTAGGTTACCTGGTCGGCGTACTCCTTAAAGCAGAAGGTGGCAAAGTCCACAAAGGCGTCGATGGTCTCGCGGTTGAGGAAGTCGCCCTTCTCAAAGAGGGGAAGCGGCGTATCGAAGTGATGCAGCGTGACAAACGGCTCAACGTGGTGCTTGTGGCACTCGGCGAAGAGGTCGTGGTAGAACTGGACACCCTCGGGGTTGATTTCGCCGGTACCGTTGGGGAAGATGCGGCTCCAGGCGATGGAGAGGCGGATGCCGTTGATACCGAACTCCTCGCACAGCTCCAAGTCGACGGGGTACTGGTTGTAGAAGTCCGAAGCGGGATCGGGGGAGAAGCGCCCCTGGGCCTCCAGGAAGTCGTCCCAGGCAACCTTGCCCTTACCGTGGGTGCGGGTCTCGCCCTCTACCTGGTAGGCAGCGGTGGCGCCGCCAAAGACAAAGTCCTCGGGAAACTGCGCGGGCGGGTTGGTGACGCTAGCAGGGTTAACGGACATGATGATCCAATCGTCTAAATCGAAGGGCCAGCCGGCTGTGGATGGTCGGCTGGCCCTGAGCGTTACTTACTTCGAAAGCTGCTCGGAGACGAAGGCGAGAGACTTATCGCCGTTCTGGGAGAGCTCGATATACTGCTTGCCACGGCAGGCGACGCACTTGTTGCCCACGCGCTCGCAGTCCTTCTGCAGGTCGGCCAGGTAGCTTGCGGCCTGCGGGGCCAGGACGACCAGATCGAAGTCGGGGAGCATGTCCACGTGGTTGCCATAGGCCTCGGCAGCGGTCTCAAGATCAATGCCGCGCTCCTTGGCGGCCTTGGCCAGCGCGTTGGCGAGCAGGCCCGAGGTTCCGCCACCCTGGCAGAGCACGAGTACGCGCTTGCCGTTGAGGTCGCTGGCGGTCGTTGCCTCAACGGCGACAGCGGCGGGAGCATCGGTCTTTACAGCCTCGGCAGCGGCGCCGGCGGCAACGCTCTTGGCATCGGCCTTGCCCTGGAAAGCGTCGTTGAGCTTGGCGGCCTTCTCGGCGTTCTTGGCGGCGAGCTCCTCCTGGGGGATCTCGGCCTCCTCGGCGCACTTCTGGGCGTCATAGGCGCGGAAGAACGGATAGTACAGAGCGAAGTCGACGACCAGGATAAGGGCGAGCATCACAAAGGCGAGCGGCTGGAAGCCCAGGCCCATGATAGTGCCGATGGGGCCGGGGACGGTCCAGGGCAGGGTGTACATAAAGCCGTTCATGCCCAAGAAGTCGATAAAGATCTTGAGGATCCAGATGTTGGCGATCGGGGCAAAGACAAACGGGACAAAGAAGACGGGGTTGAGCACGATGGGCGCGGCGAACAGCAGCGGCTCGTTGACGGCAAAGCAGACGGGGACGATGGCGGCCTTACCGACGGCGCGCATCTCCTGAGACTTGGCCAGGAAGCAGAACATAAAGACCAGGACGAGCGTGGCGCCGGTGCCGCCCATGCAGACGACGAAGTACTGGGCACCCTGGGTCAGGACAGCGGAAGCGTGCTGGCCAGCCTGGAACGCAGCCAGGTTGTCGGTCATGTTGGCAACGAGGGCGGCGGCGATGGCGGGCTCGACGATCGAGGGGCCGTGGACGCCCACGAACCAGAACAGGCTCATGGCGCCGTAGATCACAGCGAGGCCGATGTAGCCATCGGCAGCGGTGAACAGGGGCTGGAACACCTGGATGACGCCCTGGGCAAAGCAGAAGCCAAAAGCAGCGCGGAAGGCGATGTCAAAGACCCAAAAGACGGTGATGCAAACGGAGAAGGGGATGATGTCCTTAAAGGTCTGCGAAATGTTGGGCGGAACCTGCTCGGGCATCTTGACGGTGATGTTGCGCTTAATGAAGAACTTGTAGATGATGCCAGTCACAAACGCAGCGATGAAAGCGGTCAGCAGGCCCTTGGAACCAAGGTAGGTGGTGTTGAAACCGCTGGCGGCGTCCGTGGCGATCGTGTCGCTCGAAAGGAGCAGGAAGCCGATGATGGCCGCGCACATGCATGAGATAAAGTTAATCTGGTTATTCTTGGGCAGGTCGCGGTTCTGAGCGTCGGCGAAGTGCTTGGCTGTGGTGGCGGCGCAGGCGATGGCCAGGATGCCCATGGAGTAGTTGTAGCACTTCCACAGAGCGTTGTTGATGTCATCGGGCCAGTAGAAACCCCAGATGTTGGGGACCGAGGCTACCAGGCAGAAGATGGACGAGAAGATGATGATGGGGATGACGGAGATAAAGCCGTCGCGGATCGCCTTGAGGTACTTGTTGCGGGCGATCGCGTTGAAAAAGGGCTGGCCCTTTTCGATGATGGCGATGAGTTGCTCCATGCAATGCTCCTAAGAGTCGGTGGGTTAGCAACGATGGTAGCTTTTGGCGTTCGGTTGCCAAAATGTTGACGTTGCCATTTTGCGACACAAAAAAAGACGCGAACCGGTGGTTCCTGTGCCTGCGAACCGTCGATTCCTTATGCGTAAACGTTTGAGCCGCCCGGTGGCTCTGTGTTTGCGCAATGGCAACGTTAACATTTGGTCGACAAAAGCCGTTCGGGGAAGCAAAAATGTCGGTGAACGGTAGGTTTTGGGTGGTGAGCGTATGGTGGGGGAGGCGTTAGATATACTTGAAGACGTTTCATTTGACTGCGTAGGGTGCCACCAATGGCATCGTTGACATAGAAAGATCGACCTATGGCCGCTGTTAAAAAATCGGTATCCGTCAAAGACGTAGCGCGCCTCGCGGGCGTCTCGGAGCAGACGGTCTCGCGCACCGTGCACGATTCGCCCAGCGTGCGCCCCGAGACCAAGGAACGCGTGCGTGCCGCCATGCGCGAGCTGGGGTATCGCCCCAATTTTGCCGGTCGATCGCTGCGCCGTGGCAGGTTTAAGACCGTCGGCGTCGCCATGTTCAACATTACCGGTACCGGCAACCTCGACCGTATGGAGGGCTTTGCCGCCGCGGCCGACAAACATGGCTATGCCATCACCCTCACTAAAGTAGATGGACACCCCTATACCCTCGAGAGCGCATCGTCACGCATGAGCGCGCTGCCGGTAGACGGTATGGTCGTGATCATGAATCGCATGCCGGCGGACTTTGGCACCTTCGAGCCGCTGCCCGGCATGCAGACGGTGCTCGTTACGATGCTGGAGCACCCGCTCTGTTCAACGGTCGATAACGACCAGTTCGATTGCTCGCGCCAGGTGGTCGAGTACTTGCTGGGGCGGGGGCACAAAACCGTGCACTTTATTTCGTGTCCCGAGCGCTCGCTTTCGGGCATGCGGCGCGAGGAAGGCTGGCGCGAGACATTGCGCGCGCATGGTATTGAACCGCCGCGACTCGTCCGTGGGGATTGGACGGCACAGAGCGGATATGCTGCTGGTCAGGCTCTGGCGGAAGATCCGACCTGTACGGCCATTTATGCTTCCAACGATGCCATGGCCTACGGCTGCATTCGCGGGCTCGAGTCGTGCGGAAGGCGTGTGCCCGAGGACGTGAGCGTGGTGGGTGTTGATGACAGCCTGGGCGATATCGTGCCCGACCGTCGCCTGACCACGGTGCGCTTTGACAACAAGCGCGTCGGCATGTGGGCGGTCGACAAGATTGCCGGCGCCGATGGGGGTGCGTCTGGCGTGGAGCGCATGCTGATCCCCGGTGTGCTCGTAGAGGGCGATACGGTGCGCGATTTGCGTTAGGGTGCGGCTCTGTTTGGGTTGCCGATAATTGTGTTCGATATTGTTCAGATTGGTTTAAAAACCGTTCACGGGCGAAAAGTGACCGTTCATAGTTCGAAATTACGTTTTGAGCTGTTCTTTTTTGTTTGAATGTTATTGTTTCTGTCATACACAACGCAGCGCGTATGCCCGGACGCGATGCTCTCCATTGGTTCATATGTGAAAGGAACGCAATATGGCAACCAAAGAAGAAATCTCGATGGTTGGATTCGAGATCGTCGCATACGCAGGTGACGCCCAGACCGATTTGCTTGCAGCGCTCGATGCTGCTCGCGAGGGTGACTTTGAGAAGGCCGAACAGCTGCACAAGGATGCCAGCGATGCGCTCATCGGTGCCCACGACACGCAGACCAAACTGCTTTCGCAGGAGGCCGGCGGTGGCGAGATGGAGATGACCTTCATCATGGCTCACGCTCAGGACACCCTCATGACCACTATGATCCTGGAGAAGCAGACCCGCTTTACCATCGATGCCTACAAGCGCATCGCCGAGCTCGAGGCCAAGCTCGCCTAACGAGCCCTCACAACCAAGTCCCCTTCCAAAAGCTCTGCCGCTACCCGCGGCAGGGCTTTTTCTGTCCTCCTCCCCGCAACTCATCCCGAGATAGTCATTGGGGACGTTCTTAAACGACTAGTCATTGGGGACAGTCTTGGTGCGCACCGTTGTCTTCCCGTTCGATTTTTGCTCGGTGGGTATACTTCCATCCGCAATACAGGCCGGAATGAGGAGGTATCCAAATGCCGGGTAACGGGTCAATACAAAAAAGAGACGCGCGCGAGATGGCTCATGGGCGTCCTGTCCAGATAACCGAGCACACGACGGTAACCGAGCTGCAGCCCAGCCTGTCCGATGTCGTGTGCGCAGACAAAAAGCTGCAGATCGGTATCATCGTTGCGCTCGTGGTACTGGCGCTGTTGTCGGGCTTTGTAGCTCGTCCGCATTTCGCCGATACCAAAACTTGGGACTCCACCATCGAGGTTATCGACCAAAAGAAAGGCAACGTTTTGGCGCTCACGACCTCGTGCGTGGCGCTGTCTGCGGGTATTACGGCGCTGCCGGGTGATACGGGAACGCCGGTTGCCGAGCAGCTCGCGCAGCTTTCAGGCAACCTTGGTATCGTGCTTGCCGTGCTATACCTAGAGAAATATTTGCTCACGATTTTGTGGTCGGTTGGCTTGGGCATCTTAATCCCGTTTGCGTTGGTGCTCTTTGCGGTGTCGCTCGGCATTCACGGGCGCTGGAGTACGAGCGCCGTCCTGCGCCGTGCGGCGACACGCGTGCTGGTGGTTGCCGTAATCGGCATGGCGCTCGTACCCGCGAGCGTATGGGTGTCGCAGAAGGTCGATGAAACGTATCGCGTAAGTATTGAGCAAGCCGAGCAAAAAGCTGCGGACGCTGCGGATGCGGCCGACACCACGGACAAGTCAGCCGAGACCAGCTCAAAATCGAACAAGAAAAAATCCAAGGCCACGGCGTCCAAAAACGTGCTCGAGCAGTTGACTGATGGGGCCTCGAGCCTTGTTACGTCGGTGACCAGCGGCGCCAAGCAGATGACCGATGAGATCGTGCGGCAGGTGACCGATCTGATTGAAGGCGTCATCGTGATGATCGTGACTTCGTGCGTTATCCCGCTGCTGGTGCTCGTGGCGTTCCTGTGGCTGGGACACGTACTGCTGGGGATCGATATCTCCGGCCCGGCGAACTATTTGACGGGCCGCTTTCTGAGTGCTCCGTCCAAGCACGCCAAAAAGGGTGGGCAGTCCGAGTAGCTAAAACAGCTGTATATACCGAGGAATACCGCCGAAGGGCGGCCGAGACACGTTCTCGGCCGCCCTTTTGTTTGTTGAACACATGGTCGCTACGTCCGCGCCTGGTCCAAACGGTCAGCAATCATCTGAGAACGGTATTTGTTCAAAAAAGAACAAAGATAAACAAATAGTTGTTGCAGTTACTGTTCGAATGTGTTCAAATAAACATGAACAGTGAAGAACCGCACATTCAGATGCCCGGACCTGAACGCGATTCAACACTTCCAAACAGAAACTACGCACCTGCGTATCTCTCAAGGAGGATGTCATGAGGGTTGTAATCGCTTCCGATGCCGACGGTATGTCGATGAAGGAGTCCATCAAGGAGATGCTCATCTCCGACGGTCACGAGGTCGTCGACTATTCCGAGACCCCTGCCGCGGACTTTGTCGATTCCGCGACCGCCGTTGCCAAGGACCTGCTGGAGCACAAGGATTCCCAGGGCTTCGCATTCGATAAGTACGGCGTCGGCTCCTATATGGCCGCCGTCAAGATCAAGGGCATGGTCGTCGCCAACATTTCCGACGAGCGTTCCGCCTACATGACCCGCGAGCACAACGGCTCGCGCATGGTCACCATGGGCCCGGGCGTTGTGGGCACCGAGGTCGCTAAGAAGATCGCCCGTGAGTTCCTGCGTGCCCAGTACGCCGGCGGCCGTCACCAGATCCGTGTCGACATGCTCAACAAGATGGCCTAACGAGAGCCACCGAGAACTCGAACTTCTACCTCAACTTGTGAATTCAGACGAAAGGACGTTCTGATGAAGAAGACCATCGCAATCGGTTGCGACCATATCGTTACGGACGAGAAGATCTATCTGGCCGACCGCCTGGAGCAGGCTGGCTACAAGGTGCTCGACTGCGGCACCTACAGCCACACCCGTACGCACTATCCCATCTACGGTAAGGCCGTGGGCGAGGCTGTTGCCAGCGGCAAGGCCGACTTTGGCGTGGCCCTGTGCGGCACCGGCATCGGCATCACCAACGCCGTCAACAAGGTCCCCGGCGCCCGCTGCGCCCTGGTCCGCGACATGACCTCTGCCCTGTATGCCCGTCGCGAGCTCAACGCCAACATCGTGGGCTTTGGCGGCAAGATCACCGGCGAGTTCCTGATGGCCGATATCATGCTTGCCTTCCTGGAGGAGCCTTACGAGAAGACTCCCGAGCACGACGCCCTGATTGCCAAGATCGATGCCTGCAATAAGGCCGACGCCGAGGCTCAGGCTGACCCGCACTTCTTTGACGAGTTCCTCGAGAAGTGGGACCGCGGCGAGTACCACGACTAATTAGGTTCCGGCGTTCTGCCGAACGCCGGACCGGTCGACGCTGCGCGGCGCTCAGGCACCCCATCTCGCCGCTCAAACCGTCGCTCGCGTACATGAAGTACGCGTCGCTCCTCTTTCGCGGCGACCTGGGGCACCTGAGCGCCGCTCGCTGACGTTTGAGTGACCTGTGAGATCGCCCCTGTTGTTGCGAAGTGTTCTGGTACGGCGAGCTGCTCCGATAACACGTTTGCTTGCTTGGCTTGAGTGCTTCGCTCTTGGCTGTACTTGGCGATTTGCAGCTTTTCAATTGACGGCTCGCGTTTCTGTGAGGGGGCGCGGGCCGGTTTTCTATCAGCCCTATTGACTTGGCGGGCTGTCGTAAGAAAGGGAAGGCTCCTATGGAGTTTGTTCTTGATAACGGTTCTATCCGCGTAGCACTGAGCACGGCTGGCGGATCGTTCACTTCTATTACGGCCAACGGCCGTGAGTACCTGTGGCAGGGCGATCCGGCGGTCTGGTCGGGCCAGGCACCCATTTGCTTCCCGATCTGCGGCGGCCTTCGCGACGGTCACGCAATGACCACGGGCGGCCGCGAGGTAAAGCTCGCCCGCCACGGTTTTGCGCGCAAGCAGGAGTGGAAGCTCGAGGAACAGAGCGACAACATGGTTGCGCTGAGCCTAAGCTCTGCCGACCATGCCGAGTTGCTCGAGCAGTACCCGTATCCGTTTAAGATCGTTGCTCGTTACACGATCGATTCGGAAAAGGTGAACGTGTCCTACGAGGTGACCAATGAGGGCACCGAGGACATGCCATTCTTTGTGGGCGGTCACCCCGGCTTTAAGTGTCCGCTCGACGAGGGCGAGTCCTATGACGACTATGAGCTCCGTTTTGAGCAGCGTGAGGCCACCGAGCTCTGTACTGCCGTTCCCTCGACGGGCCTGATTGATGTTGAGCATCGCAGCAAGAACCCGATGGTCGGCCACGACTTGCCGCTTACCCACGAACTCTTCGACTTCGCGGAGACCATCTTTGACGTGCTTGAGAGCCGCGTGGTTACGCTGACCAAGAAAACTGAGGACAAGGGCGTGCGCCTGACGTTCCCCGATATGCCGTACCTGATTGTGTGGAGCAAGCCCGAGGGCGACTTTGTGGCTGTTGAACCGTGGGGCGGCCTGTCCACCTGCTCCGACGAGGACGATATTCTGGAGCACAAGCGTGGCTGCCTGGTTGCCAAGCCGGGGGAGACCGTTACCCGCGGCTTTGAGATCGAGATCCTTTAACGAGTTATCGTATGTTTGGGGCGGGTCATGCCGCCCCGGAACAGGAGTTCAATATGATTCTGACCGTTACCATGAACCCGTCGATCGATACGCGCTATCAACTCGACAAGCTGATAATCGACGACGTTAACCGCGTGACGCCCGAAAAGACCGCTGGCGGTAAGGGCCTCAACGTGAGCCGTGTGCTGCTGCAGCTAGGCGACGACGTACTTGCAACCGGTCTGCTTGGCGGCCACATGGGTGCCTATATGGCCGAGCTCATGGATGCCGATGGCGTCAAGAACGACTTTGTGCCTATCGCCGGTGAGACGCGCATCTGCCTGAATATCCTGCACGAGGGCAATCAGACCGAGCTGCTGGAGAGCGGCCCGCAGATCGCCCTGGCCGAGCTCGAGGCCTTTACGGCCAAGTTCGCCAAGCTTGCAGCGAAGGCGGACGTTGTGACGCTTTCGGGCTCGCTGCCGCGTGGCGTCGATGCCGGCTACTATGCCGAGCTCGTCAAGATCGCCGAGGAGGCGGGCGCCAAGGTGCTGCTCGACACCTCGGGTGCATCGCTGGAGGCCGCGCTGGAGTCTGACGCTAAGCCTGAGCTCGTAAAGCCCAACCTGACCGAGATTAACGGCCTGCTGGGTACGTCCTTTACGACCGATGATGTCGATGCCCTGCGCGAGGCGCTTGCCGGCGATGGCCGCTTTGACGGTATTCCCTGGGTTGTCGTTTCGATGGGCGCTGCCGGTTCGGTGGGCTTCCATGAGGGTCGCGCGTTCCGCGCCAAGACGCCCGCGATTACGGCTGTGAACGCGACGGGTTCCGGCGACTCGACCATCGCCGGCTTTGCGCATGCCATTGCTGCCGGCGCCGACGACGTCACGGTGCTCAAGACCGCCAATACCTGCGGCAAGCTCAACGCCATGGATCCCAAGACCGGGCATTTGGTTATGGACCGCTGGGACGAGGTCTACAACAGCGTTGTCGTGACTGAACTGTAGGGTTACGCGGTTTTACCAAACCGCGTAACCGCTCGACGCTGCAAACGCCCCTAAGCGGCAATCTGACGTTCAATCGTCGGGCATGACCAAAAGGTCAATGCCCTCCTCTTTCACGTCACCTTGCTCGCTTAGGGGCGTTTTCGCTCATATGACCCAATCCGCTGTCAAGAGCCACAATGGCCCCGCCGACCGCTTGCAATCGGTCGGCGGGGCCTGCCGTTGAACCCGTCCCGGTCCGCCCCCGGCATGTCGTCGACGCCTTCGGCTCAGTCTCATATC
>DBFRXD010000061.1:0-19313 GCA_048502435.1 Collinsella aerofaciens | reverse complement strand
CAATAGGAGGCAAGGAGCTTCCATGTCTGATTCTTCTATCGTTATTCGCGGCGCTCGTGAGCACAACCTCCGTGATATCGATGTTTCCATTCCGCGTGACCAACTCGTGGTCATTACCGGTCTTTCTGGCTCGGGCAAGAGCTCGCTGGCATTTGACACTATCTATGCCGAGGGCCAGCGTCGATACGTCGAGAGCCTTTCGAGCTATGCGCGCCAGTTCTTGGGTCAGATGGACAAACCCGACCTGGATTCAATCGACGGCCTTTCGCCGGCAGTGTCGATCGACCAAAAGACGACGTCTAAAAACCCTCGCTCGACGGTTGGCACCGTAACCGAGATTTATGACTATCTGCGCCTGCTGTTCGCCCGTGTGGGCACCCCGCACTGTCCCGAATGCGGCCGCGTCATTGAGCGTCAGACGACCGACCAGGTTGCCGACAAGGTCTTGGCGGCGGGGGAGGGCCGCCGCGCGTTTGTGCTGGCACCGGTGGTGCGCGGGCGAAAAGGCGAGTACACCAAACTGTTTGAGGACCTTCGCGCCGAGGGCTTTAGCCGCGTGCGTGTCGACGGTGAAGTGCGCTCGCTCGACGATCCGATCGATCTGGACAAGAAGTTCAAGCACGATATCGAGGTCGTAGTCGATCGCATCGTGATCCGTGAGAACTCTCTGGGCCGTATCGCCGAGTCTGTTGAGCAAGCGACCGCGCTGGCTCACGGCAATGTAAACGTGTACATGCTGCCCGATCGTGATGCTCCCGAGGGGACCGAGGGCGAGCTGCTGGAGTATTCGTTGGCCTTGGCGTGCCCGGAGCATGGTCACTCCATTGACGATCTTCAGCCGCGTGATTTTTCGTTCAACGCTCCCTATGGCGCATGTCCTGAGTGCGACGGCCTGGGCTTTAAGAAAACCGTTGATGCCGAGGCGCTGATTGAGGATCCCTCGAAGTCCATTGCCGATGGAGTCTTTGGTAGCCTGTTTGGCAATTCGAACTACTATCCGCAGATTTTTGCTGCGGTCTGCAAACACTTTAAGGTGAGCGCCGATACGCCGTGGGAGGACTTGCCCCCTCGCGTGCGTCGTGCATTCTTGGATGGCCTGGGCGATACGAAGATCTCGGTCGACTACCAAAAGCTCGACGGACGTCGCAGCCAGTGGGATACCAAGTTTTCGGGCGTTCGCAACATCCTGTACGAACGCTATACCGAGACGACGAACGAGAACACCAAGGCGCGCCTGGAGAAGTACATTCGCGAGGAGCCGTGCTCGAGCTGCCACGGCGCTCGTTTGCGCTCCGAGATGCTCGCCGTCACCGTGGGCGGCAAGTCCATTTACGAGGTTTGTTGCCTGTCGTGCCGTGAATCGCTCGAGTTTTTTGAGGGCCTGGAGCTCACCGAGCGCCAACAGTTTATCGGCGGCCGTATCGTCAAGGAAATCCTGGAGCGCTTGCGTTTTCTGGTCGATGTTGGACTCGACTATCTGACGCTCGATCGTGCTTCGGCGACGCTTTCCGGTGGCGAGGCGCAGCGTATTCGTCTGGCAACGCAGATCGGCGCGGGTCTCATGGGCGTGCTCTATATTCTGGACGAGCCCTCGATCGGTCTTCATCAGCGTGACAACGAGCGCTTGATCAAGACGCTCGAGCGCCTGCGCGATATCGGCAATACCGTTATCGTCGTCGAACACGACGAGGATACAATCCGTGCCGCCGATTACGTGATCGACATGGGGCCCGGCGCCGGCGTCAACGGCGGACACGTAGTCGCGGCGGGAACGCCTGCCGATATCATGGCGTGTCCTGAGTCGATGACGGGCGCTTATCTGACCGGCAAACGAATGATCCGGGTGCCTGATGAACGGCGCAAGCCCGGTCGCGGCTGCCTTAAAATTACGGGCGCTCGAGCCAACAACCTCAAAAACGTTACCGCCAAAATCGAGTTTGGTACGCTTGCGGTTGTTACCGGCGTGTCGGGATCGGGCAAGAGCTCCCTGGTTACCGACACCATTGCGCCTGCCCTTACGAATGTCATTCACCGTTCGACGCGCCCTGTGGGTCCGTATAAGAAAATCGAGGGCATCGAGTGTATCGATAAGGTTATCGATATCGACCAGTCGCCGATTGGCCGCACGCCGCGCTCCAACCCTGCTACCTATATCGGCCTGTGGGATGATCTTCGCGCGCTGTTTGCGAGTACGCCGGAGTCGAAGGCGCGCGGCTACTCGCCGGGTCGTTTCTCCTTTAATGTGAGTGGCGGGCGCTGTGAGGCGTGCAAGGGCGATGGGCAGATTAAGATCGAGATGCACTTCCTTCCCGATATCTACGTTCCCTGCGAAGTTTGCGGCGGTAAACGCTACAACCGCGAGACACTCGAGGTCACCTACCGTGGCAAGACCATCTCGGACGTGCTCGACATGAGCGTCACCGAGGCGCTGGCCTTCTTTGGGAATATCCCGCAGATCAAGCGAAAGCTCCAGACGCTGTACGATGTAGGCTTGGGCTACGTGAGCCTGGGCCAGCCCGCCACGACGCTCTCGGGCGGCGAGGCGCAGCGTGTGAAGCTCGCCAAGGAGCTTCATCGACGCCAGACGGGCAAGACGTTCTATATTTTGGACGAGCCGACGACCGGTCTTCATTTTGAGGACGTCCGCCAGCTGCTCGATGTGCTGCAGCGCTTGGTCGATGCGGGCAACACGGTGCTGGTGATTGAGCACAACCTTGATGTCATCAAGGTTGCCGACCGCCTGATCGATATGGGTCCCGAGGGCGGTAACGGTGGCGGAACCGTCGTGGTTTCGGGCACACCGGAGCAGGTTGCGGACTGTCCGCAGAGTTATACGGGCAAGTTTTTGGCGCCGTTGCTCAGGCGTGACCGGGAGCGTCAGGCTCAACTTGATGCTCAATAAATAGGCGATTCAGTTTATGGGCGCCATCGACTCCTTGTGATTCGATGGCGCTTGCTGTGCCGAAGTGACGTATGCAGCCGAATTGGACATATACTTAATCCTTGCGTCCGAATGCGAGGGAAAGGATATGTCATGGCAAAGGCTGTAAAGACGCCAAAAACCAATGCGATGCGCGAGCTGGAAAGCGCCGGCATTTCCTATGTTCTACATACGTACGAAGACGATGGTGATGAGTCGGTGGGCCTGGGTGTCGCGATTTCGGAGCAGCTTGGCGAGGAGCCCGGTCAAGGATTTAAGACTTTGGTCTGCGTGACACCGTCCAACGACTATGTCGTGTGCTGTATCCCTGTTGCCGACGAGCTCGATCTAAAGTCCGCCGCGCGTGCCGCGGGGGAGAAGTCCTTGGCCATGATGCATGTGAAGGATTTGCTTGCGGCGACTGGCTACGTTCGCGGCGGCTGCAGCCCGGTCGGTATGAAAAAACGCTACCGGACGCTCATTGATGAGACATGTGTCCTTTGGGATACCATTTTTATTTCGGGAGGCAAGCGTGGTTATCAGCTCGAGCTTGCACCCGATGATTTAATTGCATTTTGCGGGGCGACGGTTGCCGCGATTACGAGAGAGGACTGAGCGATGCCGCAGGAAGAATTGAAGCGCGGAGCTCATTTTGCAAAAGAATCTGCGCCTCAGACACCCTCATCCGAAGCTTCTTCGTCGCGAGATGACACTGACGACATGGGCTCGTCGGACTACTCCACGGTTGGTCGTTCCGCCGGGCTTATGACCATCCTGACCATTGTGTCTCGCGTCACCGGTTTTATCCGCACGTGGGCAATGGCGGCCGCTATCGGCATGTCGCTACTCTCGTCCTCCTATCAGGTCGCCAACAACCTGCCCAATATGCTCTACGAACTCGTGATGGGCGGCATGCTCGTGACGGCGTTTTTGCCCGTGTACATGGGCGTGAGGCGTGAGCAGGGTCGCGAGGCCTCGAACGAGTACGTGGGCAACCTGCTCGGCATTCTGCTTTTGGTGCTGGGTGGCATTTCGTTGCTGGGGACCGTGTTCGCCCCGGGCTTTATCTGGACGCAATCGTTCCTTTCGGGTGACGGCGGCAGCATGGATACCGCTGCGTTCATGTTCCGTTTCTTTGCCATCCAGATTCTGTTTTATGGTTTGGGCTCGGTGTTCTCGGGCGTTCTCAACGCACACCGCGACTACTTCTGGTCGACGTTTGCCCCGGTCCTCAACAATGTGATCGTCATTGCGAGCTTTATGGGTTTTGCGCCCGTGTCCGCACAGTTTGGCGAACGTGCCGGCATCATCTTGATTGCGGCCGGTACGACCCTCGGTGTCTTTGTTCAGATGGCATGTCAGATTCCCGCGCTTGGCAAGCACGGCGTGCATCCCCATATCCATATCGACTTTAAGGACCCCGCGCTGCGCCAGACGATTGCGCTCGGTATCCCGACGCTGCTCGCCACGGTGTGCATGTTTGTCTCGACTTCTATCACCAACGCTGCCGCGCTGGTGGTCCAGCCCGAGACGGGTCCTTCCGTCATCGCCTATGCGCGCCTGTGGTACACGCTGCCCTACGCGCTGATTGCCGCCTCGCTTTCGACGGCGCTCTATACCGAGCTCTCTCATGACGCACAGGAGAAGGATTACGACAGCGTTCGCACGGGCATTTCGCGTGGCGTCGCCCAGATGCTGTTCTTCCTGATTCCGTTCGCACTGTACCTGATTGTCTTCGCACGTCCGCTCAATATGATCTACTGTGCTGGCAAGTTCGATGAATCCGGCGTGGCGCTGGTGTCCGAGTACCTTGTCTACCTGGCGCTCTCGCTGCCGCTCTACGGCGTGGTCGTGTTGATGCAGAAGAGCTTCTCTGCCTTGCTCGACATGAAGCCCTATAGCCGCTATTGCCTGTATTCCGCCATCGGCCAGGCCGGCTCGGTTCTGCTGTTTGGCGTTGTGCTGGGCTTCGGCATGCCGGCAATCGCGCTTTCGTATGTCGTCGACTACGTGATCTTGGTCGGTTGTTCGCTGTGGTGGCTGCGTCGTCGTCTGCGTGGCCTTCAGGTCAAATCTATCTTGCATGGCGGTTTCTTTGGCCTTTTGCTCGGTGGCCTGGGTGCTGCCGCAGGCGCCGGCGTCATGTGGGCGCTTGAGCACTTTGTCGGGGCACTTGGCGGCTCGATTCTGATTACTCTTGGCTATGTTTGCGTTGCGGGTGTCGTCTCGCTTGCTGTTACCTTTGGCCTTGCCGTCGTCCTTAAGATGCCCGAGGTCTCGGCGCTGCTTCGTCGCAAGTAGGTGCGCGTGGCCGGTCACGACAACATTCCAACGCTTGCCGAGCAGGTTTCGCGCGTTCCCACACAGCCCGGATGCTACCTTTGGAAGGATGCCAAGGGCGATGTCATCTACGTGGGCAAGGCGAAAAACCTACGCGCCCGCATGCGTCAATACGTGACACTGCAGGATGAGCGTCAAAAGATTCCGCTGATGATGCAGCTGGTGGCGAGCTTTGACTATATCGTGGTGGAGACCGAGCATGAGGCGTTGGTGCTCGAGCGCAATTTGATTGGTCAGTACCATCCGTACTTTAACGTCGACCTCAAGGATGACAAGAGCTACCCCTTTATCGCCATTACAAAGGGCGACCTGTATCCCGCTATCAAATATACGCGTGAGCGTCATAAGCCGGGAACGCGCTATTTTGGACCCTATACCGATAGCCGTGCGGCACGTGAGACGATAGATACGCTGCGCAAGGTTATCCCCATCTGCTCCGCATCCTGTGCGGAGTGGCGTCGTTGCCACCGTATCGTTGAGTCCCACAAGGGCGAGGAAGACATCGTCAATATGATTTGCGCGCAAAACGGGCGTCCCTGCTTTGACTACCATGTCGGGCGCGGCCCGGGTGCGTGTGTCGGCGCGATTTCCCCGGCAGACTATGCCAAGAACGTCAAGCGTGTCGAGCGCTTTTTGTCGGGCCATCGCAAGGATGTCGTCGATGAGCTGACCTCCGAGATGACGGATGCCGCCGAGGCGCTCGACTTTGAGCGCGCGGCACGCGTCAAACGTCGTTTGGAGGTCATCAGGGGTCTGGACGATCGTCAGCAAGTCGTTTTTCCCTCCAGTGTCGATATCGATGTCATCGGGTTCTATCGCGAGGAGACCATCTCCGCCGCTTGCGTCTTCGTCGTCCGCGAGGGCCGAACAGTTCGCACCTGCGAGTTCATTCTCGACAAGGGTTTTGATGTTGACGAGGAAGAACTCCAGTCGGGCTTTCTTAAGCGCTATTACGACGAGACGGCTGATATTCCAGCTGAGATAAACCTCTCTGTCGAGCTTGAGGATGCGGAGGCGCTGGGGGAATGGCTTGCGGGCAAGCGCGAGCGTTCCTGCCATCTCCATAGGCCGCAGCGTGGCGAAAAGCACCGTTTGCTCGATATGGCATCCAAAAATGCGCGCCATGCCCTCATGCGCTACATGATGCGAACGGGGTACGCTGACGACCGCACCAATCAGGCGCTCCTGGAGCTCGAAAGCGCGCTGGCGCTGCCAGCGCCGCCGATGCGTATCGAGTGCTTCGATATCTCGACGCTGCACGGAACCTTTACCGTCGCCTCGATGGTGGTGTTTACCAACGGACGCGCCGACAAGAGCCAGTACCGTCGTTTTAAAATTCAGGCCGAATTGGACGAGGCAAACGACTTCGTGTCGATGTCCGAGGTTTTGGGACGACGCTATGCTCCCGAGCGCATGGCCGACGAGCGCTTTGGATCGCGCCCCGATTTGCTCGTTGTCGATGGCGGTAAGCCGCAATTGACCGCTGCGATCAAGCAACTTGAGGCTCTTGGGCTCGATATACCAGTTTGTGGCTTGGCAAAGGCCGATGAGGAGGTTTTCGTGCCTTGGGACGAGACTCCCGTCGTGCTGCCGACCGGGTCTGCTTCGCTCTATCTAATTAAACAGGTGCGCGATGAATCGCACCGTTTTGCAATCACATTCCATCGTGAGTTGCGCGATAAAGCCATGACAGTTTCGGTACTCGATGACGTTCCAGGCGTGGGACCCACCAGAAAACGTGCCCTTATGCGCCATTTTGGTTCGATAAAGCGTTTGCGCGCGGCGAGCGAGCAAGAGATCGCGGAAGTTCGCGGCATACCTGCCGGTGTTGCCAAGGCGGTCCACGAGGCGCTCGTTGCGTGGAATGCCGAGCGCGCCGAGGCGGCGGCTGGCCATTCCGATAGCTAAACACGAGCCTAAACTACTGATATACATGATTGCGTGATTTTCAACCATTTATTTCGCCATGATTGCATGCTGGTTTCGGGTTTTATTAACGCTAAAACGTTTGACTAGTCATGGTGAACAACCCTGCTATCCTGCGGGTTGACGAAGACTGATATCTCACCTCGTCGATACATACTGTCTGGCGAATCATTTGTCAATGAATTCGGTGAACGGTAGTAAATACCGTTCAAGCGTATGTATGTATCGGTCGCCGAGCGCGGCACCTCAGTTGGGTTCGTCGGTTGGTAAGGTATATATCGTCCGCAAGTTGCGCGGGGGCAAGTCTAGGTGCTCCCGAGTAAGATTCTCTATTGATAGGAGAAGACATGGCCATCATCAACAAGGGTATGTCCAGGCGTTCGTTCCTCGGCCTCACCGGCAGCGTCGCTGCTGTCGCCGGCCTTGGTCTCACTGGCTGCGGTGGCAGCTCTAGCGACGAGGGTTCCGCTTCCGGCTCCACCGATTCCGCCAACCGTGGCGGCGGCGTGATCACCGCTGGTTCCGCTTACGCTCCGTCCAGCTTCGATCCCGCCAGCACCGGCTCCGCTGTGGGCCTGGGTGCTAACTGGCACGTCGTCGAGGGCCTCTACGGCATCGATTACCACGACTACAGCACCTTCAACGAGCTCGCCACCGACGATCCCAAGTCTGTGGACGACACCACTTTCGAGGTCACCATCCGCAAGGGCGCCAAGTTCTCCGATGGCACCGAGGTCACCGCTGACGATGTCGTTGCCTCCTACACCGCTTGCGCCGCTTCCGCTACCTATGCTCCGTTCTTCCAGCCCTTCGAGTCCATCGAGGCCAAGGACGCCAGCACCGTGACGGTCAAGACCAAGGTCCCCAACTTCTCCCTGCTCAAGGATCGTCTGGCCATCGTCCGCGTTACCCCGGCCACCCAGACCGAGGAGGATCGCGCCAAGCAGCCGATCGGCTCCGGCCCCTGGATGTACGACTCTATCTCCGATACCGAGATCACCCTGGTTCCCAACCCCGAGTACAACGGTGAGTATGCTGCCGAGGATAAGAAGATCCAGTACAGCATCCTGACCGACCCCACCGCTCGCGTTACCGCTCAGCAGGAGGGCTCCACGCTCGTTATGGAGCTCGTTACCGCTGACGCCGTCGACCAGCTCGAGAGCGCCGGCTGCAAGATCGATAACGTTCAGGGTTTCGGCACCCGCTTCATCATGTTCAACGTCGCCAAGGAGCCTTGGAACAACGTCAAGGTCCGTCAGGCTGTCATGTATGCGCTCGACACCGAGAAGATGGTCAGCAACACCTTCGCCGGCCTTGCCACCGCTGCCAGCTGCTACCTGCCCAAGAGCTTCACCAACTATCATGAGGCTTCCACGGTGTACAAGACCGACACCAAGAAGGCTAAGAAGCTCATCGAGGAGTCTGGCATCACCCCGGGTGCCATCACCCTGCGCACCACCGACAACGAGCAGATTAAGGGCATGGCCGCCCAGGTCAAGAACGACCTCGACGCTCTCGGCTTCGATGTGACCATCCAGACCGATACCTCGCCGGCCACCTACGCCGCCATCGACGGCGGCGAGGCCTACGATATCCTCCTTGCCCCTGGCGATCCTTCCTGCTTCGGCGCCGACCCCGACCTGCTGCTCAACTGGTGGTACGGCGACAACGTCTGGATGCAGACCCGTTGCCCGTGGAAGGAGTCCGCTGAGTGGCAGAAGCTCCACGGTCTCATGGACGAGGCTCTTGCCGCCGAGGGCGACGAGCAGCAGAAGAAGTGGAACGAGTGTTTCGACATCATTGCCGACAACGCCGTTCTGTACCCCGTTGTCCACGTCAAGACCGTCTCCGCTTCTTGGGACGATCCGTCCACTGCGCCCAATGGCGAGGCCCTCGATGGTTTCAAGGGCATCGGCACGACGAGCATGTCCTTCAGGGGCGTTGCGACCGTCAAGGCGTAAGACTCGCTTGAGTCTATATGCAGGATGTCGGTCGTTGGGACCGTATCCTCATAGTTGAAACAAAGACCCGGGCGGCAACGATGTCGCTCGGGTCTTGTAATGAGTATCCGTACTCATATACCAGTTGGTCCTACCGACAAAAGAAAGGGGAGAGAACGTGAACAACTTGCTACGTTTGATTGGAAGGCGTCTTGTGGCGCTGCCGATCATGGCATTGGGCGTCACCGTCCTGGTGTTCTTCCTTATGTCGTTCTCCAAGACCGACCCCGCCTACACGGCGTTGGGTGACGGTGCCTCGCCCGAGGCGGTTGCCGAGTACCATGAGAAGTATGGTCTGGACGACCCCTGGCCCGTGCGCTACGTGCGCTATATGGGCGATTTGATCCATGGCGACATGGGCACCTATGGTGCTGCTCGCAACTCCGTTGCCAAGCGCATCTCCACGGCCCTGCCCGTCACGATGCAGCTGACCTTCATCGGTCTTGCCATCGGTGCGGTCGTTTCGTTTTTGCTCGGCGTCATCGCGGCACTGTATCGCGACAAATGGCCGGACCAAGTAATCCGTGTCTTTTCCATCGCCGGCTTGGCAACCCCGTCGTTCTGGCTTGCCGTTCTGTTGATCCTGCTGTTCTCTTCCTACCTTAAGGTGCTCCCGGCATCGGGCGCTCTGCCTCACTTCACCACGAATCCGGTTGGCTATCTGGGGCGTATGATCATGCCCGCTATCGCCTTGGCATTTCCGCTGACGGGCCAGATGACTCGTATCGTGCGTACCGCCATGGTCGAGGAGCTCGACAAGGATTATGTCCGTATGGCTCGCGGCGCCGGCGTTCCCGAGAAGGTCGTCGTCGGCATCAACGTTCTTCGCAATGCGCTGATCACCCCGGTCACCACCCTCGGTCTTAAGATCGGTTACCTCATGGGCGGCGCCGTCGTCATCGAGGTTATCTTCAACCTCCCCGGCATGGGCACCGCGATTCTGCAGGGCGTTCAGGGCAACGAGGCGAACCTGGTTCAGGGCGTCGTCATCGTCGTTGCTCTTGCCTTCATCATCATCAACATCGTGGTTGACATGCTCTACCTGCTCATCAACCCGCGCATCAGGACGGTGTAGATTATGGTAAAGATTCGAGAGAAGCAAACCGAGCAGCTCGAGAAGGCTGCCTCCAAGGGGCTCAAGCTCGGTGGCTGGAAGAAGATGACGCTGTCTTCTAAGATTGCCGCCGTCGTGCTGGTGCTGGTCGCCCTGACTGCGATTCTGGCGCCCCTTCTTGCCCCCTATAGCCCGGTCGAGATCTTTACGGCTCGCCAGGCTCCCGGCAACGGATTTATCTTCGGTACCGACGATAAGGGTCGCGACATTCTGTCGCGTATGCTCTACGGTGGTCGTTACTCGCTGATTATCGGCTTTGGCGCCACCGCCATGGCTCTGGTCTGCGGCTCGGTCGTGGGCGCCCTTGCAGCGGTTTCGCGCAAGGCCGTCTCCGAGACGATCATGCGTATCTTGGACATCATCATGTCCATCCCGGGCATCGCCCTCGCGGCCGTCTTCGTCTCCATCCTGGGCAACTCCGTGCCGTCGATCATCTTCGCCATCGGCTTTATGTACACTCCGCAGATTGCCCGTATCGTACGCGCCAATATCGTGTCCGAGTACGGCGAGGACTATGTCCGCGCGGTCATCGTTTCCGGCGCCAAGGCTCCGTGGATTTTGATTAAGCATGTTCTGCGTAACTGCATCGCCCCGATCATGGTCTTCACCGTTACCCTGGTCGCCGACGCCATCATCTTCGAGGCCTCGCTGACCTTCATCGGCGCTGGTATCCAGGAGCCCACCGCTACCTGGGGCAACATCCTCGCCGACGCCCGCGGCGGCGTGCTCGCCGGCCGTTGGTGGCAGGCGCTGTTCCCGGGCCTAGCCATCATGATCACCTGCCTGGCGCTCAACATCCTCTCCGAGGGCATTACCGACGCCATGGCCGCTGCTCCCTCCGCTGCCCTGGATCCTACCGATTCCTCCAAGCGTCGCGAGGCCGACCTGCTGGTCTCCGACCCCGTTCGAGCCTACAAGGAGCAGGCCCAGTCCCTCTCCGCTCGCCTTGGCGCCCTGCGCGATGTCGAGCTCAAGCGTGACGATCGCCACGTGCCCGACGAGTCCGTTGAGCCGATCCTTTCGGTCCGCGATTTCTGCATCCAGTTTGAGCATCACGGTGATATCAACGTCGTCGACCATGTCAACTTTGACGTTCGTCCTGGTCAGACCATGGGCCTGGTGGGCGAGTCCGGTTGCGGTAAGTCCATCACCACGCTGGCCATCATGGGCCTGACCGACGATGACGAGCATCTTTCCGGCGAGGTTCTCTGGGAGGGTCGCGACCTGCTCAAGATGAGCAAGAAGGAGTGGTTCGGCCTGCGCGGTACCGATATCGCTATGGTCTATCAGGACGCCCTGTCCTCGCTCAACCCCTCCATGCTCATTTCCGCCCAGATGAAGCAGCTCACCAAGCGCGGCGGCACCCGTAGTGCCGAGGAGCTCCTAGAGCTCGTGGGCCTCGACCCCAAGCGCACGCTCGAGAGCTATCCGCATGAGCTTTCCGGTGGTCAGCGTCAGCGCGTTCTGATCGCTATGGCCCTTACCCGCGACCCCAAGCTGGTCATCTGCGACGAGCCCACGACCGCTCTGGACGTAACTGTCCAGAAGCAGGTCATCAAGCTGCTCAACGATCTTCAGGCCAAGCTCGGCTTTGCTATGATCTTCGTTTCGCACGACCTGGCACTGGTCGCAGAGGTCGCTCATAACATCACGGTTATGTACGCTGGCCAGGTTATCGAGCAGGCGCCCACCAAGGAGCTGCTCACCAACCCGATCCACGAGTACACTCGCGGTCTTCTGGGTTCCGTCCTGTCCATCGAGAGCGGTTCGGGCCGCCTGCACCAGGTGCCCGGCGCCGTTCCGAGCCCCCGCGATTTCCCCAAGGGCGATCGCTTCGCACCTCGCTCGAGCCATCCGCGCATTGGCCTGGACACCCGTCCGGTCTTCAAGCGCGTGCCCGGCACCGAGCACTTCTATTCCGAGCTCCCCGATGAGGTGCTCAAGGCAAATGGTTTGACCCCTCACGCGGAGGTGATGTAGATGAGCGAGACCGCAGTCAACGGCGTCGAGCCGATCATCTTCCTTGATGACGTCCACGTCACCTTTAGGACCCGTACCGGCTCGATTCTGCACCCCAACCTGGTTCACGCCGTCCAGGGTGTAACGATTAAGCTCATGCCCGGACAGACCATCGGCATCGTCGGCGAGTCCGGTTGCGGAAAGTCCACCACCGCCAACGTCATGTGCGGCCTGCAGGCCCCCACGAGCGGCAAGGTCTACTTTAAGGGCAAGGACGTTACCAAGCGTACCGCCGAGGACCGTCGCCACATGGGCCGCGTTATCTCGGTCGTGTTCCAGAACCCGGCCACGGCGCTCAACCCCCGCATGGTCGTTCGCGAGCAACTGCTCGACCCTATGCGCGTCCACAACCTGGGTACCGAGGCCGAGCAGGAGAAGCGCGTCAAGGAGCTCTTGGAGCTCACCGGTCTGCCCAGCTCCGCCGCCGAGGTTCTTCCCGGCCAGCTTTCGGGCGGCCAGCGCCAGCGCGTCCTCATCGCTATGGCTCTCACCCGCGACCCGAAGCTCATCATCGCCGATGAGCCGACCACGGCCCTCGACGTCACCGTCCAGAAGCAGGTAATCGCCCTCCTCAACGACCTGCGCGAGAAGCTTGGCTTCGCGATGATCTTTGTCTCCCACGACATTGCCCTCGTCGCCGAGGTCGCCCACTCGATCACGGTGATGTACGCGGGCCAGGTCGTCGAGCAGGGGCCGACCTCCGAACTCCTCATGAACCCGACGCACGAGTACACGCGCGGCCTTCTCGGTGCGGTCCTCTCAATCGAAGCGGGCAAGGGCAGGCTCCACCAGGTGCCGGGCTCTGTCCCCTCGCCGAGAGACTTCCCCAAGGGCGACCGCTTCGCCCCGCGGAGCTCGCACCCGGACTACGGCCTCGACATCCGCCCGGTTCTCACCGAGGTTGGACCCGATCACGTTTACGCGGCCCTGCCGCCCGAGCCGGGCGCCCTCGTCGGCGCGAAGGAGGCTGAATGATGAGCGAGAGCACCCCGATCATCGAACTCCAGGACGTCCACGTCACCTTCGCCTCAAGAACGGGCTCCCTGTTCCGCCCGAACCAGGTCAAGGCCGTGCGCGGCGTGACCATGCGCGTCGAGAAAGGCCAGACGCTCGGGATCGTCGGCGAGTCCGGCTGCGGCAAGTCGACGACCGCGAACGTCATGTGCGGTCTCGTCGCCCCGACCTCCGGCAAGGTCTTCTTCAAGGGCGAGGAGGTGACGAAGCGGACCGCGGAGTCGCGCAGGCGCATCGGTCGGGTCGTCTCGGTCGTCTTCCAGGACCCTGCGACCGCCCTCAACCCTCGTATGGTCGTCCGCGACCAGCTTGCTGACCCGATGCGTGTTCACAGGATCGGTACCGAGACCGAGCGGATGAAACGGGTCCGCGAGCTCATCTCGATGGTGGGCCTGCCCGCTTCGGCGCTCGACACCCTCCCCGGTCAGCTCTCGGGCGGCCAGCGCCAGAGGGTCGCGATCGCCCGCGCACTCGCGGTCGGCCCGGACGCGATCATCGCCGACGAACCGACCTCCGCGCTCGACGTGTCGGTCCGCGCCCAGGTGCTTAATCTCCTCATGGATCTCAAACGCGAGCTCGACCTTGCGATGGTCTTCATCTCCCATGACATCCAGACGGTTCGCTACATCTCGGATCGGATCGCAGTCATGAACGCCGGCGTCGTCGTCGAAGAGGGACCCGCCGCCGAGCTCCTCGCGAATCCGCGTGACCCCTACACCCGTACCCTCCTCGGAGCCGCTCCCTCGCTCCTCCACCCCACGATCGAAGGAATCGCATGAACACCCCTATTACGGGAGTCGTCCCCCCGCTCGTCGTTCCCCTCAAGGACGGCACTCTCGACCTCCCCTCGCTCGAACGCCACATCGAGCGGATGCTCGCGGCGGGCATCCACGGCCTCTTCGTCAACGGCTCGAGTGGCGAGGTTGCCTTCTCGGGCGACGAACGCCGTGACCGGGTTCTCGAGGAGACTCTGCGCATTGTCGATGGCAGAATCCCGGTGCTGGCCGGCGTCATCGACACGGAGACCGAACGCGTTCTAGCGCACATGCACCGAGCCGAGACCCTCGGCGCGAATGCGATCGTGGCGACCGCGCCCTTCTACGCCCTACAGGGCGAGACCGAGGTGGCCGAGCACTTCCGGATCCTGCGCCAGGAGACGAGCCTGCCCCTGTTCGCCTACGACATCCCGGTGTGCGTCCATTGGAAGCTCTCGAACCCCCTGCTTCTCGAGCTCGGCGCCGAGGGTGTCCTCCAGGGCGTCAAGGATTCCTCCGGCGATGACGTCGCCTTCCGCTGGCTTGCCCTGGCCAACGAGAAGATCGGCCATCCGCTCAGCCTGCTCACCGGTCATGAGGTCGTCGTCGACGGCGCCTACATGTCGGGCGCCGACGGCTGCGTCCCGGGCCTGGGCAACGTCGACCCGGCGGCTTACGTGCGCCAATGGAACGCCTACCGGGCGGGCGACTGGGCCACGGTGCGCGCCGAACAGGACCGTCTCGCGGAGCTCATGCGTATCGTCCAGGTCAAGGGCATCCAGGGCTTTGGCGCGGGCGCCGGAGCCTTCAAGACGGCTCTCAAGGCGCTCGGCGTCTTCGAGTCCAACGAGATGCCGCGTCCGGTCAAGGCACTCGCAGGTGAGAACTACGCGTGGGTCGAGACAGTTCTGCGCGAGGCAGGTCTGGACTCGTGAGTACCCTCCTCGCCCTCGACATCGGCGGCACGAAGGTCGCATGGGCGGTCGTTAGCGCGCAAGACCTGGCCGTCGAGGAGCGCGGGGAGATCGCGACCCTTGCACACGAGGGCGGGGCCGCAGTGGCCCGACGGATCGGAACTGAAACGGCCCGCGTCCTCGGCACCCGCCCCGATATCGAGGGGATCGCCGTCGCCAGTGCGGGGGTCGTTGATTCCGAGACGGGGCGGATCGTGTCGGCGACAAACACAATGCCGGGCTGGGGCGGTACCGAGCTTGCGCGCATCCTGCGTGAGGCGAGCGGTGTGAGCGCCGTCGAGATCCTCAACGATGTCCACGCCCACGGGCTTGGCGAAGCACGTCTCGGCGCGGGGCGTGGCAAGGAGACGGTGCTGGTGCTCGCGGTCGGCACGGGGATCGGCGGGGCGCTCATCGTCGGCGGCGAGCCCGCCCTCGGCGATCACTTCCTCGCCGGCCACTTTGGCCACATCCATCATCGCCTCGGAACGGGTATGCCCTGCTCCTGCGGTCGCGAGGGTCATATCGAGGCGTTCTGCTCCGGTTCGGGCATCACCGCCTGGTACGAGTCCCGGCGTGGCCCGGGTGACCCCGCAGCGGCGAACGGCCGGGAGCTTCAGGCGCTCGCCGATTCGGGGCACGGACTCGCGAACGCCTGCTTCACCGAATCTGGGTGGGCGATCGGCGAGTGCCTTGGCTCCCTCGCCAACTGCCTCGATCCTTCCCTCATCGTCTTGTCGGGATCGATGACGCGTTCGGGCCCGCTCTGGTGGGAGGCCGTCAAGAAGGGCTACGCCGAGCAGGCGATGAACGGGGTCGCCGATATCGGCATCGTGCCCGGGAGACTGGGCGGTGACGCCCCGCTCCTCGGGGCGGTCCTCCACTTCCTCAATCGTCAAGGTCTCGCGCTCCAGGACTAGCGGCGCGTCCATCAGTCGGCGTCGCGACTCATGTGCGCGACTCATGTGAAAGAAGGAACATCGATATGCATCCGATCATCGAAGGACTGCGCGGGAAGCTCATCGTCTCCGTCCAGGCCTACCCGGGCGAACCGATGCGCAACCCCGAAACGATGGCGCAGATCGCCCGATCCGCCGAGATCGGCGGGGCCGCCGCGATCCGTTGCCAGGGGCTCTCGGACATCGCGGCCATCAAAGGTCGCGTCGAGGTTCCGGTCATTGGCCTGTGGAAGGAGGGACACGAGGGCGTGTACATCACGCCTTCGCTCCGCCATGCGAAGGCCTGTCAGATGGCCGGAGCGGACATCGTCGCGATTGACGCGACTTCGCGTCCGCGCCTCGACGCCCTGAGCTTCGCCGAGACGACGGCTGCCATGCACGCCGAGGGAGCCCTCGTCATGGCGGACTGCGGCTCCTACGAGGACGCGAAGAACGCCTACGATGCCGGCGCTGACATCCTTTCGACGACACTCGCCGGGTATACGGGCGATCGCCCCCAGACGGAGGGCCCCGATATCGAACTGCTGACCGAGGTCGTGACGGCCTTCCCGGACCGGCCAGTCATCTGCGAGGGCCGAGTCCACACACCTTCCGATGCCGTAGCCGCCTTCGATGCAGGGGCCTTCGCCGTGATCGTCGGGACGGCGATCACCCACCCGACCCGCATCACTACCTGGTTCACGAAAGCGATCGAGAACCGCTGAATCCCCCATGCTCTGCGGTGAGCGTGGCATCCGTGCTCACCGCAGACCCGACGCGCGTACCGGAAAGAGAAGGAGAGGCAATGAGGAGCCGAGCGATCATCTCGGGTCAGCCTGAGAAAGGGGCGATCATCGCCTTCGCGGACCCGGGGCGGGCCTTCGCCCTCGCCGATGCGCTCGAGGGGCTGGCTGATTCCTGGCGCCTCGTCGTCGCGGATATTCCCGCTCCGCCTGCGGGGGCCGCCCCCGATGCGGCCTCTGATGCGGCCCTCGCCTTCGCGATCGAGCAGCTTCACCGCATCCCTATGGGCGTTGCGGTCCTCGTCGGAGCGGGGGCAGTCGGATCCCGCCTCGCAGCAGCGGTCGCCCGCGGGTTGCCCTCATCCTGCCGGGCACTGTTCCTCACCGACGAGGAGGCTAGCGCCTCCCTCTGTCCGGCGCCTGACCCCGCTCTCAGCGAGGACGGGGAGAGCGCCCTCGGAGTGCGCGCCCCCGCGGTCTTCATTGCCGAGGACGCTCTGCCCATAACCCTGCGCGAACTCCTCGATTCCGTGGCAGAAGCCGAGATCGCGCACCCCTGGATTCTCCCGGAAATCGAAGAGCTGATCGCGGCGAATCCCCAGGCCCTGCGCATGGACCTCGCGACCGCCCGCGAACGTGGCGAGCGCATGAATCCCCCGATGGACCCTCCGTCCGATTGCGAGTTCGTCATCGAGGAGCTCGCGGGTGTCGAGAGCCGGATCATGACCCCGAGGGGGAAGCGAACCGGGCTGCTCCTCTTCGTTATCCACGGCGGAGGCTACGTCATGGGGAGCGCCCGTTTCGAGGACCAGCGGTGCGCCGATATCCTTCGCTCCTTCACGCCCGCGCTCTTCGGGGATTCGGATCTTGCAGTGACAACCGTCGTCCCGGAGTACGCGCTCGCTCCCGAGCACCCCCATCCGGCGGGGCTTGAGGACACGCTCGCCTCGCTCCGCACCGTATTCGAGCGCTACCCGGATACACCGATCGTTCTGTACGGGGATTCCGCGGGTTCGGGAATGGCGAACCAGGTGCTGCGCCGACTCGGCTCGACCGAGCTTGAGCGGATCCGCGGGGCGATCCTGCTGGAGCCCTGTTTAGACCCGGCGTTTGACTCGCGCTCGACCTGGGAGAACCGCGAGGGACCCGGGTGGACGCGTCAACTTGCCGTCGACTCCTGGCGGGCCTATCTCGGCGGTGACGCCAAGCCCTGGGAGATCCATCCTCCCGTGCGCGAGCTGCCGGCTGAATTCCCGCCCCTCCAGGTCTTCGTCAACGCGGCGGATCCTTTGCGGGATGAGGCGCTGGAGTGGGCCTTTGATCTCGCCCGTGCGGGTGTCAAGGTCGAACTCCATTCTTTCCCGGGCACGACGCACGGTTGGCTCTCTGTTCCGGGCACCCAGATCTGGGAGAGAGTGAAAGGCGAAATGCGCTCATTCTTCGAGTTCTGCCTCAAAGAGGAGCCAGGGTCCCTAGCCTGAGAGCCGGGCCACCGCATCGCATCAGACTTCCGCATATGAACTAAGAAAGGACTCGCCATGCGAATCGCTATCGTCAGTACTCCCGAGGAAATTGCGCGCCTCGCGGCGGACCGGATCGAAGAGGTGTATCGGTCCAAGCCCGATTTCGTCCTCGGCCTCGCGACGGGATCGTCGCCGATCGGCCTGTACGACGAGCTGGTCCGCCGCTACGAGGCGGGTAAGATCTCGTTCGCGAAGGTTCGCTCCTACAACCTCGACGAATACGTCGGCCTTCCGAAGGATCATTTCGAAGGCTATATGAATTTCATCCGCCGGCATCTCGTCGGCCGCGTCGACATGCCCGAAGGTGCGGCGCACGGCCCGGACGGCTGGTGCGAGGATCTTGACGAGGGCGCCCGCCTGTACGACGAGGCGATTAAGGCCGAGGGTGGCATCGACATTCAGGTGCTCGGCATCGGTTCGGACGGTCACATCGGTTTCAATGAGCCCGGTGGCTCGCTGACGTCGCGCACGCACGTCGGTGTCCTCACAGAGCAGACGCGTCGCGATAACGCCCGTTTCTTCGATGGTGACATCGACGCGGTTCCGACGCACTGCGTGACGCAGGGCATTGGCACAATCATGGATTCGAAGGCCCATGTCTTCATGGCGACCGGCAAGGGCAAGGCCCGCGCGGTCAAGGAGATGATCGAGGGCGGTGTTTCGCAGCGCTGGCCCGCAACGGCTCTCCAGTACCACGACGACGTCCTTGTCCTCCTTGACGAGGATGCCGCCAGCGAGCTCGAACTCAAGGATTTCTACAAGGAGGTGTGGGAGAAGGAACACGCCTGATCCCACTCTCGCGGGGTCCTGCGCGTCGGAAACGAGCGCGCGGGACCCCGTTTTGCGTTGTCGCGGGTGAGAGGGCAGCTGTTCTTGTGGGCGTGTCGCGTACGCCCGGGTTTGCGGGTGTCTGTTTTGTGCCCTCTGCTGGATGCGATGCTGGAGGACGCGAGCCCACGGACACTACGGGGACGGGCTTAATTTCACGCGCGATGGCTGAAATGTTTCGGGAGAAGCACGTTCGACGGAAAGCCGGTGTTGCCGGGGGGCGCAGAGGCGGGTGGAGGC